>BTUX01000234.1:0-7416 GCA_045863315.1 Candidatus Hydrogenedentota bacterium
TTGGTGTGAAAAATCCTCACCCGATTGACTTGTATGCTATCTCCTGAGCATTTCTCACCGGTCGCTCCCGGTGACGGGAGCGACCGGGGAGGAATGCTCAGGAGATAGCCTACAAGTCAATCGGGTGAGGATTTTTCACACCAACAGCCCGTTTTCCCTGTCGCTGCATAAAAGTATGTGCCGCACGAAGTCGTATCCTTCATTGCCCGCGGGTGTGAAAAATCCGGGCTAGTCCAGCGGTTCTGGAAGAAGATAGCGACACTCTTCGCCGGACGCTTACGCATTGTCGCGAAATCGCCTGGGAACGGTTGCGCAACCGGGGCTGGCAGAACGAACTCGTTGGGAGCCCGCATGCTGACTCTTCTCGGATGTTCACTACAGTGGTTTCGTTAAGGCGAAAAGGGGGCGCTTCATGCGCTTTTCCGCATCCGGCCTCGTGCAAGGCCATCGGCGACCGAATCCTCACCGCTTGGGCCAAATCTTCAACCTGCCGTCGTGGCCTTGGGGCAGTTCGAAGGGGCCGGGGTAGGGATGGTCGGCGTCCCGCACAATGCCGAGGTAGTCGGTGTCGATCCGCAGGGGTGCCTTGTCGGGTTGCACGTAGGGCAGATTCGAAACCCGGGTGAGGCCGAGCAGGTCGGACGTGACGAGCGTGCAGCGTTGCTCGGCGCGCCAGGCGCGGTCCAGCGCGATGCGGAGGTATACGCCGCCGCTGTCCTCCTGCAGTTCGACGCCGGGGTCGAAGTCCGCGGGCGCCAGCGGGCCGACCTCATGCACGGAAGGCGTCGCTCCACGCAAGAAGACGTTGCCCGCCATCTGGACGGGCAGGACGGCCGCGTCGTATTCCGACAGCCCGTTCCCGTTGACATAGAGGTTGTTGTAAAAGCGATCGTCACCGCCGTCGATGGGGCGAAGCCCTGCGACATTCGTGGAATGCGCGGGATGAAACGGCGTCGAACGCGACAGTTCGGGCCGCAGGTGCGATCGGCCCGTCACGAGATTGTGGGCATAGGCGCCGCCCTGCGACATATCGAGCAGCGCGCGTTCCGATAAAAAGAGGTTGTTGTCCACGACGAACGGGCCGTGGTTGACCTCGACAAACAAATCTTCGCTTGCGTTCTGGTACAACAGATTACCCGTCACGCGCGTGCCCTGCGCCATCCAGTCGAGCCAGATGCCTCGGACGGTTCGAAAGATTCGGTTGTGGCTGATTTCGGCGTCTATGGCGGCGTGGATTTTGATGCCGGCCATTTCGGCCCCCGAAAACAGTCGCTGCACGTGGATATCGTGAATCGTGTTGCCTTTGATAATGCTTCGCACCGCCCCGAGGCTGCCGACGATGCCCGCCTGTTCGCAGTGCGAGATGGTGTTGTTGCGGACGATGTGACCGCCGATGTTGTCAAGGGTCCATCCGTTCTCCAGAGCGCGGTGGATCGTCTGCACGTAACCTTCGGCGGTATTGGCCGAGGTGTTGTCCCACTGGTCCCCGTACTTACCCAACGTGATTCCCGCGCACTTTGAATGGCTGATTACGTTGGATTCGATAATCCATCCCTTGCTCCAGTGCGTGCCGAGCAGTCCGACCTGTTCGGCGGTCGGGGGGGCCCATGGGGTGGCCGCATGGCGCATCACGAATCCGCGGACGGTCAGGTAGTTGATCCCGGGCCGTTCGGGATAGAATACCGTCCGCCGCACATTGATCTCGACGCGTTCGCTGTTTGGGTCCGCGCCCTTGAACTGCGCCCAGATCGTGGTGGCATGGTCGTCCACCTCGCCGAACCACAACGGTTCCGATTCCACCGGATTGAGTACGTCATCCAGTGTGGCCGCTTCGGTCAGCCAGTTTCCATTTAGATACACCGCCCCGGTGTGGTGGTCGCGTCCTCTCGGATCGAACCAATCGCCGTGGATGAGATCGCGGTAGGGATTGAAATCGCGGAAAAACTCGTTCGGGATGACCACCTTCCACGTGTCGTGCCCGACTTTCTCCCAGCCGGTGACAATCTCCGAGCCGACAAGTTCGACGACCTCGCCGGCCGCCGCCTGGTACACGATGCGTTTCTCGTCGGAGTCCCCGCCGCGCGGGGGACTGACGTGCTCGCGATACACCCCCGCGTGAACGATGATGGTGTCCCCGGCCCGGGCCCGTTGCGCCGCCTCGGAAATACTGCGGAGCGGATGCCGCTCCGACCCGTAATTGCCGTCGTCGCCGGTTATGGAAACGTGAATCTCCATCTGCCCAAGTTCCCCCGCTGCCTCCGACTCGGCGCCATATCCAATGTAAACACCCAGCACGGCGAAAAGATAGAGACTTGAGATTTTCATTGATCTGTCGCTCGCTGTTGATTCCCGATTCCGACGACATCGCGGCGCGTTGCCCGCTCGAATCGAGAAGCCCCCTCCCCGCATACACGTGACGACCCCTGCCCATTATACACGCCCGACAAGCTTGTGCGGGCCGGTCCGTCCAGGACGCGCTCAGTGCTCCCCGCTTGGCTTGTCGGCACAATCGGCCGCGCGCTGTCCCCTAATCGGAATTCGAGCCGGTGTGCGGCCACGATTTGCCGTATTCCACGTCAAAGGCGCCGGAAAGAATGGCGTTCCGCGTCTACGTGAACGCAACACTGGAATGCACCAAGCCCGTCGCAAAGCGACCCTTGACATCAGGCCGATGGCGCAAAGCGAACAAGCGTGCGGAAAAAAGCCTGTGAAAATGGACGATTGGCGGAACCGAGGGGAAACGGACAGGATGGTGGGCGGCACAGGGCTCGAACCTGTGACCTCCGCCGTGTGAAGACGGCGCTCTAACCACCTGAGCTAGCCGCCCACCGCGAATATATACCAAGCCTAACAGAGGGGCCCGATATCCTGCAACTTCGGGCCCCGTTTCGGACGTTTGGTGTCTGGCTCGTTGGAGAAGGAGTATGACGATATCGGCGGGGGCTTGAGTTTGCGACGGGCTCGGGGCGTACTTCTCTCCTCTCAACGCACCTCGACGCAAGTTGCTAGATGACGCGGTTTTGCGGTATGCTTTACGTTTTGGCGGCGGGCTGCGGATTGACGGAGATCCTACGGCAATTATGACGCGGAGCATGACCGGGTTTGGCAAGGCCTCGGGCGAGTACAACGGCCAGACCGTAACCGTCGAGATCGCGTCGGTCAACAGTCGGTATCTCGATTGCATCCTGCGGCTGCCGCCGGCGTGGCTGGCACTGGACACCCTTGTCAAGCAGACGGTCCGCAAGCATATTTCGCGCGGCAAGCTGACGGTGAACGTGAACCGCAAGCGGGGCGAGTCCGGCGCCAAGCGGATCCATTTCGACGGCGGGGTGGCGACGCAGTATTTGGAGGCGGCCAAGGAGATCGCTTCGATGATCGGGACCTACGAGACGCTCTCGCTGAACGTGCTGGCGCAACTCGAGGGGGTCCTGTATCAGGAAGAGCCGGAAGACGACCTGATTGCGCTGGAACCGATCTTGGTGGAGGTCGTGGAACGGGCCTTGGCGAATTTGAACGAGATGCGTTCGAACGAAGGCAGGGCGCTCGCGGCCGATCTCCGACAGCGCGTCGAGACCTTGCGGCAAGGTGTGGCCGTGATCGAGGCGCGGTTGCCGGAGTTGAACGGTTTGTATGAGCAGCGCCTGCGGACGCGATTGAGCGAGTTAAAGGCCGAGGCGGGCCTGACGGAAGAGCGCATCGCCATCGAGACGGCGATCATGGCGGAGAAGAGCGACGTGACGGAAGAAGTTGTGCGGCTCAAGCAGCACCTCCGCCATATCGACGAAATCCTGGACTCGAGCGAACCGGCGGGGCGCAAGTTGGATTTCTTGTTGCAGGAAATCCATCGCGAAGTAAACACCCTCGGTGTGAAGACGCGCGACGCCAATGTGGCCAAGGACATCGTCACACTCAAGGCCGAACTCGAGAAGATGCGCGAGCAGATTCAAAACGTGGAATAACCGGCGGGACGCGGAGATTCTTGACACGGTGGACACGACGGCCCGTCGCGGGACCCTATTCGTGGTTTCGGCGCCTTCCGGCGCGGGAAAGCACACCATACTCGAGCGGGTGCTCGCGCGCGACAAGCGTCTGGGATATTCGGTGTCGGCGACGACGCGCAGTCCGCGCCGGGGCGAAGTGGACGGAACGCATTACCATTTCATGGATCGCGCGTCATTCGAGCGACGGGTTGCCGAGGGCGACTTCGTCGAGTGGGCGGAAGTCCACGGCAATCTGTACGGGACTTTGCGGTCGGAATTGGAGCGGCTCGTGGGATCGGGCAAGGACATCGTCCTCGAACTCGACGTCCAAGGCATGCGGAACGTCAAGCGGGCCGGGCTCGACGCGGTGACCGTTTTCATCATGGCGCCGACGGTCGAGGACCTCGAACGCCGACTGAAAGCGCGAGCTACGGACCCCCCCGAGGAAATCTCGCTTCGGCTGGCCAACGCCAAGGAGGAATTGGCGGCGCGAGGCGAATACGACCACGTAATCGTCAATGCCGACATCGATCAGGCAACGGCGGAGTTTGAAGAGATAGTCCGGTCGGCGCGAGAGCGCGCGGCGCGGACAGGCAAGCAGGAGTGAGCAGATGAGCAGAATCTCCGTGGAACAGTTCGACGACAAGATCGACAGCCTGTATCGGCTGGTCATACTTGCGGCCAAGCGCGCCACGCAATTGTCCAAGCCGGACGCGCGCGCGCTCGTGCCCGTGCGGTCGAAAAAACCTACCATGACCGCCCTCGAGGAAGTCCTGGCGGGCAAAGTGAAAGCGCGGATCGGCGGCGGCGATGAAGAGGATTTTCTCGAATAGGGAGATCGTACTGGGCGTGACGGGATCCATCGCCGCGTACAAGGCGTGCGAGATCGCGTCGCGTCTGGTCGAGTACGGGGCCAAGGTTACGCCCGTGCTCACGTCATCGGCGTGCGAGTTGGTGGGCCCGGCGACCTTTGAGGGGATCACCGGGCGGCGCGCCATCACGCGCATGTTCGAACCGCATCAGAACCCCGAGATCGAACACATCGCGGTGGCCACGCGCGCGCACCTCTATCTGATCGCGCCCGCGACTGCGAATTTCATCGCGAAAGCGGCGCACGGCATGGCGGACGATTGGCTGACGACGACCCTCCTGGCCACGCGTGCCCCCGTTCTTATCGCGCCGGCGATGAATACCAATATGTACGAGCACCCGGCCACGCAGGAAAACATTCAGACGCTCAAGCGGCGCGGCTGTCATTTTGTCGGCCCCGAGTCGGGCCGCCTCGCCTGTCGTACCGTCGGTCCCGGGCGGCTCATCGATCCAATGGCCGTCATCGAGGCGGCCGCTCCGCTCGCAAGCGACCGCAAGGACCTCAAGGGCCGGCGCGTCATCATTACGAGCGGCGGCACGCAGGAGGCGATCGATCCGGTGCGATACATCGGCAACCGATCGTCCGGTAAGATGGGCCGCGCGCTCGCAGTCGAAGCGCTCGCGCGCGGAGCGGACGTAACCGTCATTACCGCCCCCGCGGACACGCGGCTGCCGCACGGAGCACTGGTGCTGCCCGTAGAAAGCGCCGCGCAGATGGCCGAAAGCTGCGTCAACCTGGCTCAAGACGCCGATATTTTCATAGCCGCCGCGGCCGTCGCGGACTACCGGTGCGAAAATCCGTCGGATTCCAAACGCAAGAAGTCCGGCAAGAGTATCGAACTCACCCTTGTCGAAAACCCGGACGTCCTCGGCCTCGTCGGTGCGCTCAAACGCAACGGGCAGGTGATCGTAGGGTTCGCCGCCGAGACCGACGACCTCATCAAAAACGCCCACGAGAAACTGAAGAAGAAACACCTCGATCTTATCGTAGCAAACGAGGTCAATACTCCCGATTCCGGGTTCGGGAAGGAAACGACAAAGGCCGCCCTCATCCGACGGGACGGCCACCTCTTCGAACTCCCTCTGCTTTCCAAAGACGACCTTGCGGAAAAGATCTTCGACCAGATCGTTTCGCTCATCCCCGTATAATTAATTCGCTTCCATATCGGCCCGTCCGGCCCGCGCCGCTCACGGGTGGTACGTACGGCTTTCGGAAGATTGCGCAGGTCCAGGTTCCTCATCGCTCCCTGCCTGCACGGGCTTCCTCGCCGACAAGCAAAAGTGGCCGCAGATCAGGAGCTTCTTGCGATTGGTATGCCGGTGAGGCCAGCCCCTGAGTCTGGCGTACGCGCTTATGATTCGATTGACGGGGGACTCGCCCGTGATCCAGCGATCCATGAATCGCGGGCAACCCAAAAGCCGGCGGATCATCAGCGTCAGACCGTCGACCCCTGGGCGTAGTTCCACCAGGTCGAGGCCGGCGGTTTCGAGCAGCAAATGGAAGCCGTACGGTGTGTACCCAAAGATGCTGCGGGAATGGAACGGTTCGAGGAACGAGGCGGAGAGTACGAGGTGACCGCCCGGGCGAAGCACACGGTGCACCTGGCGCAACAGCGGCTCAGGGTGGCGCACGTGCTCGAAGACCTGGCGGCAAAACACGAGATCGACGCTGGAATCCTCGGCCGGGATGTGGATGCCGTCGTAGGTGCGGAATTCCGCGTCGGCCCGTTTGCGCAGCGCGACTTCGCTGGAGTCGGCGATATCCACGCCAACCCATTTCGCGTGAGGAGCCAGCGCCCGAAAGAAGTCGACCGAATTCCCTTCGCCGCAGCCGAGGTCGATCACGGTGTCGAAGTGGAACCCGCCCTCCTTCAAGTGGCGTACAAGATGTTCGACGTTGACCTGCCGGCTGTGGTCGTCGGGAACACACCGGTCGGGAACGTCATCGGGTGTCGATGGAACATGCATATCGATCTTGTCTATTCCGAGGGTATCAGCACGATGTCGGCGATCTCGATCAGCCCGACCTCCTTCGTGTAACTGAGTCGGAGTTCTTTGACTGAAGTGGGCGCGGGCAGCGGCAGACGCCCCACGTACCAGTGCAACGCACTTTCCTCTCCGTTCTCGCTCGCAGGCTTGTCGCGATACGGGCTGACGCGGCTCCAGAAGCCTCCTATCTGACCGTCGCGCGACGCCGTCGACACGCCGTGTATCAGATTCCCCACGTGGATATTATGGCCGTCGCGATTGATCGCATCTACTCGGCACAGGGCGTCGCCGCGGCGGACCGGCCAAATCCAGCCGAAAGACGAAACGATGCCTATCTCGGCGACGCGAGAGGGCGCGATGTCCTGCACGGGAATCGTAACCGACGCGCCCTTGCCAAGCCGAAACCAGCAGTTAGCTCGAACCGCCTTTGCGCCGAACGCCGCAGCCAGCGACCCGGAATCCAGCGTTGACTCGATCACGGCGGGTTCAATGAAGACAGGAAACGTACACAACGTCGCTGCTTCTACCGCGCCGCCGGCGGCAGAGGGATGCGATATCCGTACTATCGCGTCGCCGG
>BTUX01000235.1:0-7386 GCA_045863315.1 Candidatus Hydrogenedentota bacterium
CTATCTTCGAGCATCGCCTTCCCCGTAGGGCTGGGGACGCCCTGCCCAAGGGCCGCCTTGGGACGGTCGCCGCTATCTTGGACCGCTTCGACACCTTGGCAGGATACTTTGGTATCGGAGTGCGGGTGAAGGGCACGAGCGACCCTTATGGTCTTCGCCGTACGGCTTTAGGTCTCCTGTCAATCATTGAGGCAGTCGGTTTGGACATTGATCTCGAGGCGTTCACGCGGGCGGCCCTCGCCAATTATGGGACGCGCATTGAATCGCCCGATGCATCATTGAACGACATCATGGAGTTCTTTATGGATCGGCTCGACGTCATGCTGCGCGAGAAAGGCTACCCCTACGATTACGTGTCGGCGGCGCTGAACGTCCATGGCCGGCGTCCCAAACAGCTCATTCAGTGCCTGCAGGCTTTGCGCAATCTCGACGACGCACACGTGCAGAATCTTGCCGAGCAGGCCAAACGCATGCAGCGAATTGTAAAGGAACCGTCCGATCACATCGAAGAGAGTCTGCTCGGCGACGATGAGCGGAAGTTTTATGCATTGACGCAAGCGCCGGCTGCCAAATTGAAAGGGTGTATCGAGCGTCAAGCGTTCTGCGAGGCGTTCAGCGAAATACTCGGATGGATTCCGACCATCACGTCCTATTTCGACTCGGTCCTGGTCAACGATCAGGATACGCGTATCCGTCAGAACCGTCATGCGCTCGTGAAGCGCGTTTTTGACACGATGTCCATCGCGGCGGACTTCACCCGCATCGAGAAAAAGTAGGGCGGCGGCGATGGATGTGTCGTCCGAGCCGGTGGACTACGACAAGCTCGCATCGCATTATGATCGGTACCGCGACGCCGAAGGCATATACAGTGGGCGAATCGCCGCGCTGGCCGACGAGGTTCGCGCGCAGCACGCACTCGAACTGGGGGCGGGCACCGGCAACGGGGCCGCGTCCCTGCTTAGGCGGCATCCGTGTCGACTGGTCTGTATCGAGAAGTCCGTCCAAATGATTCGCGCCGGGCGAACGAAAACCGTGAACGCCCCCTGGATCCAAGCCGACGCGGAACGGTTGCCGCTGCGAGATTCCCAGTTTGACTATGTCTACAGCATATTCATGCTCCACCACCTGCGGACGCTGGAGACGCTCATGCGCGAGTGCGCACGCGTTTTGCGCGCGGGGATCGCCGCATTCGTCACTACAACGCACGAGTTCATCCGCAGCCATCCCATGAATGCCTACTTTCCGAGTTTCGCGCCCACCGATCTTGCCCGGTTCCAACCTGTCGAAGAGGTGGCCGCCTCATTGCGGACGGCAGGGTTTATTCGCTTGGAATGCTGTATCCTGAGGTCGGAACCGGTCCCCATCGATGCGCGGTACGTCGAGAAAGTGGCAGCTCGATTCATCAGCACCTATGAACTCATACCGCGCGTCGAGTTCGTTGAGGGACTTTCACGCCTCCGACGGGACGTGGCTACGGGCCGTCCGCTGGGTACGATTGCGTGGGAGTGCGCATGTGTCTGGGGGTATATTGAGTAAGGCGGTTCGAGTTCGGAACTCATCAGGCTGAAGCCCGCTTCATGTCCTCCAACTTCAAGAAACGGAAGCCCATTCGCAAACGGTCCTGGAGCGAGGATGACATCGATGCCGTTACCCGCGAGGGCCGCTCGCGCCGCGAGGGCGGCACCGCCGCAACCCTGCCCCGTCCCGACGATTACTTCTCGAACATCGCGCCGAACGCGACCGTTATTTCGCCCTACGGCGCGTTGGCCTTTGTGGAGCGTGAAGGCGCCGAGCATCTCTGCCGTGTCGACGACTTCTTGCTGGACCGCGGGAGTTCGGTGTTGGCCCCGGGCGATCGCGTGCTGGTGGAAAGCGAAGGGGACAGTCTGGTTGTTCGTGAGGTGGCGCATCGGAGAAACAAGCTGAGTCGGCCGGCCGTGGGTCGTGAGCGCGAACAGGTGCTGGCCGCGAACATAGACGCGGCCATCATTGTGGCCTCGGCGGCGCGACCGGCGTTTAAGCCCGGGTTGGTCGACCGCTATCTCATTGCGGCACAGGTCGGCGCGGTCCCGGCGGTTCTCTGTGTAAACAAGATGGATTTGGTTGATGCCGAGCCGGTGGAAACCGGCTTATATCGTGAGATCGGAGTGCCCGTCCTGCGCGTAAGCTGCGAGACCGGTGAGGGACTCGATGAACTCAAGTCCGTCTTAGCCGGAAAAGTCAGTGTATTGGTTGGCCGCAGCGGAGTGGGAAAGTCGTCCATTATTAACGCGCTGGAGCCGAGGTTGGAATTGGAAACGCAGGAAGTCAGTGAAAGCACGAAAAAAGGCAAACACACGACGACGACCTCCCGCATGTACGAATTGGGTAACGGCGCTCGAATCATTGACACGCCTGGTGTGCGGCAGCTTGGACTTTGGGGGGTTTCTCCGGAGGAAGTCGACTACTTCTTCCCCGAACTTGCCGGTCATGCGCCCGGTTGCCGGTTCCGAGACTGTACGCATACACACGAGCCGCAGTGCGCGGTACGGGACGCCGTCGAGAGCGGAACCATACCGCGAGGGCGCTACGCGTCCTACCTTCGCATCCGCGCCTCGCTCACGGACGAGTGATTATTCCGTACCGTCGGCGCAACAGACGCGGTTCTTGCCTCCGTTCTTTGCCTTGTAAAGCGCCTGGTCCGCGGCCCGAATCATGGTCGCCGCGTTCATCGAGTCGCGGAATTCGCACACACCGATGCTGACGGATGTATCGTACCGTTGTTCGCCGGCAAACTCGTCCCGGATTCGCTCCGCTACCTTGACCCCGCATTCGAGGTCGGCTTGCCCGAGCAGCACGGCGAACTCGTCGCCGCCGTAACGGAACGCGTCGTCCAGATGCGAGCGCGTGTGGCGGCGAATGATGTCGCCGACGGAGGCCAGCAGGTCGTCGCCGGCCTGATGTCCGTAGGTATCGTTGCAGCGTTTGAAATTGTCGAGGTCCAGGAACAGCAAGGTCGCCGGTGTTCCCCGTTCCTTGGCGCGCATCAGCGCCGCCTCGATACGGCCCTGGAACGTGTGCTTGTTCAGCAGACCCGTCAGCGAGTCGCGCTGCGCAATCTCCGCCAGTCGGTGCTGCATCTCGCGCTGTTCGGTGACGTCCTTGCACACAACCTGCAGCATGTCCTCCGGGTTCACGCGGATCACATTCATGCTGAGGTCCAGGTGAAGGCTTTGGCCGCTCGTGTGCTTCAGGATGAGGTCCCCGAGCGTTGCGCGCCCTGCTTCGACCACGATGGCAAGGCCCTGGCGCAGACGGTCAGAATCCGGAACCTCAAACAACCCCACAATGGGTTCGCCCAACAGTTCTTCCTGCTCGCGTCCCGACGTGCGGCAAAAGGCATGGTTTACGTCTCGAATGACATGATCGATCGGCGAAAGCACCAGCATGCCGTCCATGCTGTACTCAAATAGGCTGCGGTATTTCTGCTCGGCGAGTTCGCGCGCTTCCCGCAGTGCCCGCTCCTCGAATATGCGGACCACTTTCGCGTGCATCTCTTCGGGCTGGTGGGGCTTGGCCAGAAAGTCGCAGGCCCCGCGCTTGATGACCTCGACATAGGGAAAGCGGTCTACGTAACCTGTCGTGACGAGGATATCAACTTCGGGGGACTGCTGCCGAATCCGCTCCACCAACTCAAGGCCATGGACGCCGGGCATGTGCATGTCCGTCACGACGACATCGAAACTCTCATTCAAGAGCCGTTCGAGCAGTGCGTCGCCGTCGTGCTCGACCACGACCTCACAACCCAATGGCACTCGAATTTCGCGAGAAAGAATCTCCGCGGTGACGGGCTCGTCGTCTACGACAAGGACCCGGCGCTTTGAGTACTCGGTGACCATCACACCCCAACTCTGTAGCCTACGCCCCCGATTAGCAGGCAGTAGCTTATTGAATTCCTTGCCGGTAATCAAATTTCTCGCGTTGCGGCCGGGAGACTTGGATTTTCTCGCCGCCGCCCCTACGATATTCCCCATTATGTCAGGTCGGATAATCTATGGCGTGAAGGCCGTGGGTGAGGCGCTTTATGCAGGCGGGCGCGTGAACCGGATCTATTTTGCCAAGGAGTCGCGCGCGCACGGCGTGGGGGAGTTGCTTAGGGCCGCCAAAGCGACCCGGGTCCCCTTTGACATGGTCCCGCAGGCCAAACTCAACGAACTAACGGGTACCCGGGAGCACCAAGGAGTTGCCGCGGCAATCAGTCCGGTTGAGTATGTCTCGATGCAGCGACTGCTGAGTTCCTGTCCGGACCGGGCGATTCTGCTTGTACTCGATCAGGTCCAGCACCCCAGGAATCTTGGCATGTTGCTGCGCACTGCGGCCTGCGCCGGGGCGATGGGTGTTATCCTCACCGCCCGCGGCGGGGCATTGATGGACGACGAGGTTCTGCGGGCCAGCGCCGGCGCCGTCTTTCACGTTCCTATCGCGATCGCCGGCAACGCCGCCCAGACGGTACGCGATCTGAAGAAGCATGGATTCTGGTCGTACGCTCTGGACGCCAAGGCCGGAGACAGTGTGTTTACTATTCGGTGGGCGGACCGATGTGCTCTGGTGCTGGGAAACGAGACGAAGGGCCTGCGGCCGACAGTGTACAATGCATGTGACGCAGCCGTGCGAATTCCGTTGGCAAGGGATTTTGACAGCCTGAACGTGGCCGTTGCCGGCGCCATTGTGTTGTACCAAGCAGCCGAATCACACGGCTTGAATTGACTCGGGCGGTCTATTTGCCGAAGTGCTTCTTAAAATACGCCGCCTCGTCGATCCGATTGAGATCGACGCGAACGAAGCGATCGACCTCTTTTTCAGTTATCGGTTTTCCAAGTCGGCGGCGCGGGCGCGGCTGAGGCTCCGGCTCGAGGGCGGCAGGCAGTTCGTCCTCCATTGCCTCCTCGCCTTGATAACTGACCTCGCTAATCGGCAGACCCAACATGCCGGGTTCGAGAAACTCCGCTATGATCTCTGCGATGTGCATCTTGCGCTCGTCAAAAGTCCCGCGTTCCATTATGCGACGGCTTAGTGCCACGGCCTTGCCGCGAAACAGCACCACTAGTTCATGACAGTTGGGACAGGGAAGCACCACGACCACGTCCTTCGGGACGCGCGATGCAATGATTCGAGGGGCCCCGCAGTGAGGGCAGGTGCAAGCGTTCATCTTGGACCCCTTTCTTATGGAACGTTACCGCACGCGAGGGTTCCACTACGATGTATTCTACCGACCCCCGACAGATGTGTCAAACCTGCGCGAAGCGCAGCAACACAGGTATCGTGGCCACAGCGCGTGCGCCACGCACGATTCGAATGAGATGCGAAAGGCGACCGGCGGCACAATGCGGGCGAACCTAGGTCTCGTATCCGCCCCCCGACTTCGGGTTGCCGTGTCCGCCCTGTGTCGGCGGATACGGCAAGGTTTTGCGACACGGAAACACGCGAGGTTGTGTATACTATGTGGGGTAGGCCCAAGGCGGATATCGGTCGTGCGATGGAAGAACGCACTCTACAGGCTCGGGCGTAACCGGCGAGGTGTTCCTGGGCGCTGCGGGTAGGTTTATGGTGGAGAACGAATAATGACTGGCCTTGCCGTATTGGGGCTGGTTCTTGGTGCGATCACTGAGCCGCGCATTTACGCGCTGCAGGCGGACGCCAGCGTATGGGACGTTACCGCGTTTGACGTCGATGGCGATGGGAAGACCGATGTCGTGGCCGTGTGCTGCGACGAGAAGTCGGACCCGTTGAACAAGTTTATCGCGGTGTACCTCGCCGGCGAAGGCCATGACTATCCGGAGCAGCCGTCTTTTACGGTTCCGCTGGACCCCGCGCTCAGCGTGTTGTTTCCGGCCGAGGTGGACGGAAGGGCGCCGACCGAACTGATCGCCGCCGGAGCCGAAGGCGTCGTCGTTTTTGGATTCGACGATGGCTCGCTGCTTCCCGTGCAGGAGCAAAGCTTTCTTTCGCTTTTTCCCAGCGGATCGCGCGAACCCAATTTTCTGAAGAAGGCGGCGCAGGATCTCGATGGAGACGGAGTCGATGAGTGGTTCGTCCCGATGCCGACCGGATTCGCCGTGCGGAACCCCGAGGGGCTGATCGCCAGCGTCCGGTGTGACGTAGACAGTGGGATGCGCACCGGTAGCGGCATCTACATCAGCAACAAATTTCCCGCCTACTTCGCGTTTCAACAGGAAGGCCGAAACGACAAGGCGATCGCGTTTCTTAGCGACGAATATGCGGATTTCGCGTACGGCGACAAGTGGACCGAGCGGGACCGGTTTAAGATTCCGCTGAATATCGACGACAAATGGGACACCAGTTCGGACATGGAGGACATCAACGGCGACGGCGTCCCGGACCTAGTCATCACACAGACCAAGGGAACCATCAATCTCAAGGCCGTCACACAGGTCTATATTGCTGAAGCGCCGATGAAGTATCCAGACAAGCCGTCGGTTGCCTTCGAGTCCAACGGGTCCTTTGCCGCACCGATTCTGAAGGACGTAAACGGCGATAAGAAACTGGACATTATCTTCGTGAACTTTCCGATTGGGGTACGTTTCTTTGTCAACTACTTCGTGTGGAAAAAGTTGACGATCGATCTGCATATCCACCTCTACAAGGACGCTGGATTCACCACGAAACCGGACTTTACCACGGTCGTATCGATCGAGGCGCCGGACGGTAAAGAACAGGCCGCCTATTGCATGGGAGACTTCAACGGCGACGGAAAAACGGACGCCGCCTTTGGCGCCGGACGCGACAAATTGCTTATGCACGCAGGCGGGGACGCCAAGTTCATATCCTCCAAACCCTACTTGACGTTGAACGTGCCGGCGTTCGGCATTGCGCGACCTTACAAGCTCAATGGCAACGACGCGGAAGACATCATCATTTTTCATCCCGGAATCGATCGGAAGGAGTTTATCGAGGTGCTCCTGTTTTGAGTGCGTGGCCGCGCCCGCTGTTTGAAGCGAGACCCGGAACTACCTATGCTGCGTTATGCTCGCATCAATCGCGAATTTCATCCGTAGCCTGCTCATATCGGGCACCGGTCCGGAACTACCCGAGGTCTCGCATGTGAAGCCTCTGCGCACCCTCGAATCGCTGGATGCCTGCCTGTCGGAATCGGCGGCCCGGCCCGTATTCATATTCAAGCACAGCACCGCCTGTCCAATCTCGGCGGAGGCATACCGCCATGTCGCCAAATACGCCGCACAAGCGAACGAAACACTGCCAGAAGTGTATCTGGTGAAAGTAATCGAGGATCGCCCGGTCTCGAACCAGATTGCCGATCAACTGGGCCTTCAACACAAGTCGCCGCAACTAATCCTGGTAAAGGACCGCAAGGTGTTGTGGTCGGCC
>BTUX01000236.1:0-7373 GCA_045863315.1 Candidatus Hydrogenedentota bacterium
CCTCTCACTATGGAATCCACGCCGACGCAATACGCGACGCCGTCAGCACGCATGCCCGCGGCTAGCCCGGATTTTTCACACCGGCGGGCAATGAAGGATACAACTTCGTGCGGCAGATACCTTTATGCAGCGACAGAGAAAACGGGCCGTTGGTGTGAAAAATCCTCACCCGATTGACTTTTATGCAATCTCCTGAGCATTTCTCACCAGTCGCTCCCGGCAGCGGGAGCGACTGGGGAGACATGCGGGCTAAGCCAGTGCCTCTATTCCTTGATGCAGACATATGCTGTTTTAAATTGCAGCAGAAATAGGAGTATAGCTGAAGCGCTTGTCCGTCCGGTGGTTACGCCTAAAAACCTCTTACAAAAATCCAAGCACCAATTGTGGTGCGGCCATCTTGGCTCCTTCCGGGCGACCAAGAATGCAGGCAAGGATGCCTGCACCACAAAGTCGGATTCGTGTATGTGCGTTTTTGATAGAACTTCTAAGATTGTTCGCCTGCGACTGTTATGACAACCTTTCGTTGACGTGGCCTGACGTCACATTCCAAGTGAACGATCTGTTGCCACTCTCCGAGCACGAGCCGACCGGATTCTACGGGTACCGTAAGTGACGGGCCCATCAGAGTCGCCTGCAGGTGCGAATGGCCATTGCCGTCGTGCCAGGTTTGCTCATGACCGTAGTGGCGACTTGCGGGAATCAGACGGTCGAGGACTTCGGGAAGGTCGCGTTGAAGACCTGGCTCGAACTCGATTGCGCCTATGGAAGCCGTGCTGCCCACATTGAACACGTGCGCAATCCCAGTATAAATGCCGGAGCGACGAACCGCGGACTCGACTTGCGGGGTAATATCGTGCATATGGCCGTGACCGTGGGTCGAGATAGACAGATATTCCTGATGGGTCATTGATCAGCCCCCTTTTGTTTTTTCCGATCGATTCTGTGGGACCGTCGACACAAAAGCGATATCGAGACGGCGATAGGGTGCGGCCCATGGAGCATGGGAGTACGGATGCTTAGCACGAGCTTTGACGTAGCCTTCAGTACGCAATGGAAGGTTTTCGGGGATTGAGAGTTCTCGTGGCCGGCTCGACGGTAGAATGTAGCGGATCAAGTGCATTGGATTAGTGCCGGCGGTGCGCAAGCTCGACTATCGCACAAACCCGGCGTGGTCTGTGCAGACGGCCGGGGCGCCCCGTTCGAGGGCGTCCCGAAAGTTCGGAGGCAAGCTCTTCTTCGCGAGCGTCCGGCCGTCGACGAGGACATAGACGGTCTCACCGGATGCCAAGAGGTTCTCATCACCGGCGATTCGGAACTCAGTGCCTAGCGTAAACGAGGTGTTTCCAAGCCGCGCGGCGCGAACCCTTACCTCGAGCACGTCGTCGAATCGGGCCGGTCTCTTCCATTCAATCGTCTGTTTGACGAGTTGGTAGTCCAGATCTCCGTTGATTAACTCTTCTCCGAAGCCGAGCGCGCGCAGGAATTCGGTGACCGCGAGATCGATGTAATCGCCGTAACGGGAATTAAACGCGACCTTTTGCGCGTCGCATTCCGAGTAGCGGACACGAAGATAATACCGGAATTGAGTAGCGGCAGGATTCATGTGATCGTGTGGCTTTGGCCGGTGGCTGGCATTTGGTGTTCCCGAAGGGCCGCATCTCCGAGTTTTGGATTGGCTGGAAATGCGGCCCCGCGAGTAGGTTTGCCCCATTTCACTTCATGGCCGTGGCGTAAAATTCCCCGACTTTTTCCCAGTTAATTACGTTATAGAATGCCGCGATGTAGTCCGGCCGGCGATTCTGGTACTTAAGGTAGTAGGCATGCTCCCATACGTCCATCCCGAGGATTGGAGTCAGCCCCTGCATGAGCGGAGAATCCTGGTTGGCGGTGCTGAGGACTTGAAGTTTCTTGTCCTGATTGACCACGAGCCACGCCCAACCGCTGCCGAAGCGCGTAATCCCTGCCTGAGTGAACGACTCCTTGAACTTGTCGAACCCCCCGAGTTCCGTCTTGATCGCATCGGCGAGAGCGCCGGAAGGTTCGCCGCCGCATTTGGGGCCCATGATTTGCCAGAACAGGGAGTGGTTTGCATGGCCGCCCCCATTGTTGATGACGGCCTGCCGCTTGGCCTCGGGAACGCTTGTGAGGTTCTTCAAGACCTCTTCAATGGGCCTGGCGTCCAGACCAGTCCCCTCGAGCGCATTGTTGACATTGGTAATGTAAGCTTGATGGTGCTTGCCATGGTGGATTTCCATGGTCCGAGCGTCGATGTGCGGTTCGAGGGCGTCGAGGTCGTACGGTAACGGAGGCAATGAATACGGCATCGGATTGGTCTCCTTCGTTCTAGGTCACGGATACCCTATCTGGCGTCACTTGCGCCGGTGTGGGATTGACCCCTATAACAACATAAGCACGTCCTGCGATTCCACCCCCCTGCCAACCGCTTGGAGGCGAGGGAGCCGCGAACCCTCGCGGGTGTTCCATCAACTCGGCGTTTTCGGGACGGTCGAGTGAGGCCCTAGTTTGTGTCAGCACACCGTTCCGGTACCAGCGTCGATTGCGACACGGCGCCGAACGCGCGATTGCCCGGTTCGGCCGCCGTCTGCTACACTGTGACTTTATCTCGCCACGTTGTGTGCTGAGGGCATTGTATGATTACGCTCGAAAAGATTCTTACCTACGCGGTGAAAAACGGCGCATCGGATGTTCATCTGACGGTGGGA
Organism: Candidatus Hydrogenedentota bacterium; assembly: GCA_045863315.1. Taxonomy (GTDB): domain Bacteria; phylum Hydrogenedentota; class Hydrogenedentia; order Hydrogenedentales; family SLHB01; genus JABWCD01. The sequence continues at coordinate 2,724 of BTUX01000236.1, forward strand.
AGCCCGCCTGCGGTACGGGTCGACGGCATTATCCGGTTCATTCGCGACGTCGAAAACCTGAAGCCGGAGGATACGGAGGGCTTCCTTGTCGACATCATGAACGAACAGCAACGACAGAAGTTCATGGAAACCGGTGACGCGGACCAGGCCCTCAGCGTGCCGGGTCTGGGGCGGTTTCGCGTGAATGTGATGATGCAGCGCGGTTCGGTGGGCATCGTGATGCGTCACGTGAAGGGGAAGATCCTTGACTTCAACGCGCTCAACCTTCCGGCGGGTCTCGAATACGTGTGCCGCATGCCGCGGGGCCTGGTGCTGGTGACGGGGACGACCGGCAGCGGCAAATCCACGACGCTCGCCTCAGTCATCGACAAGATCAATCAGGACCGGCGGTGTCACATTGTCACGTTGGAAGACCCAATCGAATTCCTGCACGTCAACAAGAAGAGCATCATCAGCCAGCGCGAAGTCGGCATCGACACCAAGGACTTTCGGGTGGCGCTGCGGGCGGCCATGCGCGAAGACCCCGACGTCATTCTTATCGGCGAAATGCGCGACGCGGAAACGTTCCAGGCGGCGATATCCGCCGCCGAAACGGGCCACCTCGTTTTCAGCACCTTGCACACGACGAACGCCATGCTCACGGTCGACCGAATCATCGATCTCTTCCCGTCGAACCAGCACGCCCAGGTGCGTTCGCAGTTGTCGCTTCAGCTCAAAGCGTGCATCGCACAGCGCCTGCTACAGGCCAAAGACGGACAAGGCCGGGTGCCGGCGGTGGAAATCCTGTTTAACAGCCCCGCCATCGCACAGCTTATACGCGAAAACAACCTGAGACAGATTCCCAACGCGATTGCTGGCGGCAAGGAAGACGGCATGCAGACCTTCAACATGAGCCTTGTCGACCTGATTAAGCGTGGGCTGGTGTCCGAGGAAGAGGCCGAATGGAACTCGGACAATCCGGAAGAACTGAAGATGAACCTCAAAGGCATCTTCCTCAGCCAGGGGCGCGGCGGCATTCTGAAACGTTAGAATTTGGGGGAGAGGGAAAACGGACCACGCCTCCGGGCCAAGCCCGGGGGCGTGTTCCACTTCTGGCGGACCTCCGCGGCCGGCGCGGCTTTCGCCCCATCCGGTTCGAAAAAGAAGACCACGCCGTGGATCCCTTCACTAGCCGTTCCGCGCCCTCCACGAACCGCACCGGCCATTTTGGTTCCGGCGCAATTCAAGCATAACCAAACCACCAACATAGATAGATTTCCAAACAACCTCAGCGCTCCCCGGATTGTCTTGCCAGTGCAATTGGTCTTGCGCGCTGGTCCGTGCTGAGATCGAGATTGTGTGCGGCTCTATGCAGACGCGTCTTCTCGTCGCGTTAAGAGCGCGGCGAGACCTCGCGTCTAGCATTTGCCGTAGTCCGTGTCATCGGCACCGGATCGGATGCCGCTCCGCATCGTCATGTGCACAAAAGTGGGGAACTCTGAGCCAAAATACCTCTTGACGAGTACCGATTCCGACGGTATGCTGGCCTTGTTGTTGTGGACCCTTCATTAGGCCTGGGGGCGGATTGCCGAGGAGGGAGCTCATACAATGTTGAACCAATCGGCGCGCTTGTTTCGGTCAGTCACCATCGCGACACTGCTCACCTTCCTGCCAACCTTCGCCGGCGCGTGGAACTTCGTCAAGGTCTTACTGGGAGTCCGAATACGACGACCGGTACTGTCCCCCTCTATCCCTCCTCGAAGGCAAATGTGCGGACCGCTACCACGCCAGCGGGAACATCCGGGCGCGGTATGCGTATACTCGTGATCGTTCGGCGCGCTCAGGGGCAGGTCGATGGCGACAACCTAAAGCTGCCGTGGCGGACTGACGAAAGGCGAGCCGTCTATGGAAGGCGTCTATGGCAATGCAAGTTCTCATTCCGCGAGCTGTATTCGCCGCATGTCATTCCGAGTCCGCCCCCGCGGACGACGAATGACAATCGAACGCATGGAATGAAGCGGCAGCGATATCAAAACGCGGTGAGGCTGCGGGTACCCACAACCGAAAACGTGCGAACGTGTCGGCTCGGTGCAATGCGACGCTCTGCGTGGAAGAATAACTCCACGGACGACGATCACGAGATTCGGTTTTCGTACCGTCGGACGTCGTCGAATTCGGGTGATCGGGTGAGCGTGTATGCGCGGTTCGTGGAGTGGGACAACTACATCCGCGTCGAGTTCTTCGGAGACAACACCTGCCGCGTGCTCGAGAAGGTGAACGGCACGGCGACCATCATCGCCACGGGCAGCGCGGCCTCCACGACCAACACGTGGTACGACGTGCGCATCGTCTGCGACGACACGTCCGTGAAGGCCTATCACAAGACGGGCACGAATCTTGAATCTCAGGTCCTCTCCGCGACCTCCGCGGTGACAACCTCTTCCAAAATCGGCATCGTCACGTGGTCCAACACCACCGCCGACCTCGACGACATCTGGCTCATTGGCGACTCGCTGTCCAACTCCACCACGTTCGCCGTCAACAACGCCAACGAACTCACCACCATGACCGAACCCAACGGCACAACGTCGTTCGGGTTTGATGCGTGGGGAAGAATGACCAGCAAGACGAGGGGAAGTTATGAGGCGACGTATGGGTATCTTTACGATCATTTGTTGGCCTCTGTCGAAAGCAATTGGGGTGGGGAGGCAAACGTTTCGTTCGCGTATGGCGGGAATCTACTGCGCAGATCACGTACGGGCAATGGAACGACCCGCAAATACAAATGGGATGCACTCGCGTCCGTTCTTAACGAGGAAGATTCTACCAATGCTTTGTTAACCGTATTCGTTGGAACCACTCTTGCCGAGGCGGTAGGGAGTGATCCGGCGAACGCACATTGGTGTTACCATGCAACGGATCATCTGGGCTCGACGCACTCACAATGGTCGGATTCCGGTGGCATACTTGGAGAGACGCTCTATGACCCACACGGTGCTGTGGTTAATCAATTCGGCGAATCGACTCCGCGAAAATTGGCAGGACATACGTGGGACAGCGAGGCAAACTTCTATCTTACTTTGTACCGTACCTACATGCCTTTGGCTGGCCGATGGATGTCTCGAGATTCGGGCAGTGCCTTCTTAAGGAATCTGTACACAGGCTTTGTGAACAACCCAATAAACTATTTCGATCCCGAAGGGCGCAATGAAAAGTATTGGCCGAACGGCCAGGGACCCAAAGGTGACAAAAAGGCATTTGCCGTGTGCACTCGGAACATTCAGCCAGGTTCTGACCCTGTGGAAAATGGAGTAACGGGCTTTCTCAATAAAGTTGGAGGGGCGCACACATACATTCAATATGGGAGTCAAGATTCGGTTGAGGGCTGGGGGTTCAGCGGAGGCCCCAAAGGGACGTTACCGTCCGCAGAGAAGTACTTCCATCCAGATAATTGCATTCAGTGTCGCAGGACGTCCAGTAGCTTAGAGAATGGAAGTGGTAAAGGAAAGAAGGGTAGCGGTGCATCCGATGAAGAAATACTTGACTGTATAAAGAACACACCGGCTTCTCATAATTACAGCACGGATCCGAGAAAGTGGTACGTCTGCTCGTCTTGGGCAGAAGAAGTAACAGAGAAATGCGGGCTTGATTGTACTACACAGTATCGATCTCTGAAAGGCGGGCATCGCACGCCAGTCAGCGGTTGGTAGAATTACTAAAATTCGAGCTGACTATGGAAAACCGTGCTTCATTTAGCGGTGGATTTTGGCACGGGCAGTCATGTCGTTATCACAAAGACAGAATTTCGAGGATTTGATTTTGAAGGTTAATTGTTGTAGCTTGTTCGGGTACCTTTTTCTGGTAATCCACTCTGTGTGGGTTATTCTTGTCTTTCACGCGGTTCACTCGGCTGTTGGTCGAGGGGAAGGGTCGGCTGCTGTAATCTGGTTTTTCCAGTTTTGTCTGGACTTCCCGGTGAGTCTGTCATTCGGATTCTTAGAGGAGTTTGTCGTCACACAGTTGGAGACCCTCTCGTTGACTCCTGACAGCACTTCGTGGATGCAGGCCTATAACTTCGCTTGCGCTCTCGTTGCCCTAATCCTGGGCGGCGTTCAATGGTTCATTTGGGGTTACCTACTGGGAAAGCTGCTTCACAAGCGGCATTCTTGCGAATCTGTTTCTCAAGATTACCGAAAGATTTAAAGTTCTTGTGAATGCCGTTGTGCTCGGATTGTGAGCTGACTGGGGTCTGATCACGAAGGTGACACATCCCTCGGTGGACGCGGACGGGACGCGGTGGGCGTATGGGAGTTACGGGCAGGTGACGGCGGTGACCGATCCGCTGGACAACGTGACAAAGTATGAGTATGCCTCGGGCGGGTGCGGGGGTTGCGGCGGGGGTGGCGGGGTGTTGACGAAGGTCATTGACGCGGAGGGGAATGAGACGACCTTCGAGTACGACGTGAACGGGAACCTGACGCTGGTGACGGACGCGCTGGGGCGGGAGACGGCGTACGAGTATGACGCGATGAATCGACTTACAGCTATTGTCTCGCCGGCGGGGAGCGCGAACGTGATGACGTTCGAGTACGACCTGTTGGGGCGGCTGGTGTCGCAGACGGACTTCGAGGGAAAGACGACGACCTACGCGTACGACCACATGGACCGGGT
>BTUX01000237.1:0-7348 GCA_045863315.1 Candidatus Hydrogenedentota bacterium
GGAGAAAGCATGTGAGTGATTTGGGTGAGGATTTTTCACATCCACCATCTGTTCAGCCGTGCCGCGCGGCGACGATGCATAACGGTGCGCACTGTACCATGTTGTATCCTCCAACGCGCGTGGGTGTGAAAAATACGGGCTAGCCAAGTAAGGGGCTTGTTATGGACAAATACCAGGCGATCCGGTATCTCTTTGACCGATGCATCGTGGCCGTGGTCCGCGCGGATTCAGGAGGAGACGACCTCGTGCGTGTCGTCGAGGCGGTGGCTGAAGGCGGGGTGCATTGCATCGAATTGACGATGACGACGCCGGGGGCCCTGCCGGCCCTGGAGACGGCGTCGACGAAGCTTGCAAAGGCGGATGTGCTGCTGGGCGTGGGCACCGTCTTGGATGCCGAGACGTGCAGGCTGGCAATACTCTCCGGTGCGCGGTTTGTGGTAACCCCCACCCTGTCGACGTCCGTGATCCAGACGGCGCGGAGATACGGTGTTCCGGTGGCCGCGGGCGCCTACACGCCGACCGAGGTTCTGTCCGCTTGGGAACAGGGTTCGGACTTTGTCAAAGTGTTCCCGGCGAGCGTCGGCGGCCCTGAGTACATTAAAGCCATCAAGGGACCGCTGCCGCAGGTGCCGCTGATGCCGACGGGAGGCGTCGAAGTCGAGAACGTCGGGGCTTTCCTAAAGGCGGGAGCGGCGGCGCTCGGCGTCGGCGGAAACCTGGTAAGCAAGAAACTCGTCGACGCAAAGGACTATTCGGGGTTGGCGAAGAATGCGCAGAGGTTTGCCGACGCCGTAAGAGCCGCGAAGGGGACGTAAACGGGTTCGATAGAGTTTTTTTGACACGCGCAAACCGCTTTGCGTTGCTCTGCAAGGCGGCAAGCCGGTGAGAAGCGGGCAACGCTTCGGAGGTCGTATCCGATGAAACGCGTGTTGGAGGCATTGGGGTTGCGCCGCCGCGCGGGCCGCACGCCCAATGCGGCGCTGCACAGCATCCGCGTGCCGAGCACCATCGACGGCACATTGCAGCCGAGTCTTTTCATTCCCGCCGTGTCCAACAGCGCACGGCCGCTGCTCGTCTACTTTCATCCCTGGCGTCACGGATACGATACCGACTCGACGCGCTGGCAGGAGGAGGCGCGCTTGCACGACTGGCATTTTCTGGCGCCGCATTTCCGAGGTCCAAACAAACGTCCGGAGGCATGCGCTTCTCGTGTCGCAAGGCAGGATGTCCTCGATGCGATCGAGGTTGTTGACAGGAACCATCTGATCGACCGGGACCGTCTTTACGGCGCGGGCGTGTCCGGCGGCGGGCATATGGCGCTCGTGATGGCCGCGGAACAACCGGAACTGTGGGCGGGCATTTCCTCGTGGTGCGCCATTACCGATCTGTTCGAGTTCTATCGAGAGTGCGTGGCCGCCGGGGCGAAAGCCTACCGGCACATCGTGAAGGTAGCGGGCGGAGCGCCGGGCTCCTCGGCGCGGGTCGATGAGGACTTGCGGTATCGCTCGCCGCGGTATCACCTCGCGAACGCGGCGGATGTGCCGCTCGACATCAATCATGGGATTCGCGACGGCCAGCCTAGAGGCGTAGGCATCCAACACAGCGTGTGGGCGTTCAACGCCGTCGCCGAAGCCCGCGGCGCGCAGCCTGTGAGTGAGGCGGAACTGCAACTTCTTCGAGAACCGAACGATCCTCGAGAAGATTTGGATCAGGACGGCCCCTACGGTCGTCCCATCTATCTGCGGCGAGAAGCGGGAAGTGCCCGCTTGACGATTTTCGAGGGAGGACACGAGGACCTGCCGACGGCTGCGTGCGCGTGGTTGGCACGACAAGCACGTAGCTGACCATCGGCCCTACCCCGCATTTCTCACCAGTCGCTCCCGATGACGGGAGCGACTGGTGAGAAATGCTCAGGGGATAGCATAGAAGTCAATCGGGTGAGGATATTTCACACCAACAGCCCGTTTTCCCTGTCGCTGCATAAAGGTATGTGCCGCACGAAGTTGTATCCTTCATTGCCCGCGGGTGTGAAAAATCCGGGCTACGCGATACTTCAATTCGCGCGACGTGCCGGCAATCAATCGCTGACGAGGCCGTACTTTTTCAGACGGTACCGGAGCGAACGAGCGGTCAATCCCAGCAGATCGGCGGCGCGTTTCTGTGAATACTTCGTGTTCTGCAGGGCCTGCTGGATGAGGTGTGTCTCGATTTCGGCTACGTACTTTTCGAGATCGAGTCCGCCTTGGGGGAGCGGTTTCAGCTCCGCGACCGGTTTCCCCACGTAGTTTCGGATGTAATGCGGAAGGTCGAATACGTCAATCGCGCCGGATTGACAGAGCGCCACGGCGCGTTCGAGCACATTCTGCAGTTCGCGCACGTTTCCGGGCCAGTTGAAGGCGCACAACACCTCTTCGGCCTCGGGGGAAATGTCAATTCGCCCACGCTGCATTTTGTCGGCGTGCGCCGCCACAAAATGGCGGGCCAGCAAGGGTATATCGTCCGCGCGGTCCCGCAAGGGCGCGATCGGGATGGGAATGACATTAAGGCGGTAATAGAGATCCTCACGAAAGGCGCCCTGACGGACCATTTCTTCAAGCTTGCGGTTTGTGGCGGAGATGATGCGCACGTCCACCGCGATGCCCTGCGTGCCGCCGACCGGATACACCACGCTGTTATCGAGCACGCGGAGAAGTTTGACCTGTAGCGACAACGGCATTTCCCCGATCTCGTCTAGAAACAGGGTCCCGCCGTCCGCGACGACGAACAGGCCGATTTTGTCTTCAATGGCGCCGGTAAACGACCCCTTCTTGTGGCCGAACAACTCGCTTTCCAGGAGGTTCTCGGGGAATCCACCGCAGTTCAGGGCGACAAATGGCTTTTCCGCGCGCCGGCTGAGCTGATGGATCCCGCGCGCGACCAACTCCTTGCCCGTGCCGCTTTCCCCGTGGATGGCGACGGTGCTCGGCAGGTCCGCGACCCGGCGGATCAGTTCGCGCAGCTCGTGCATGGCGCGGCTTTTGCCGATGAGGTTTTCCAGGCCGCCACGTCGTGCCTGGTCGCGGCGGAGGGCCAGGTTTTCGCGTTTGAGGCTACTCTGTTCGATGGTGCGCTGGACGACAAGCCGCACTTCGTCGTTCTTGAACGGTTTCATGATGTAGTCGGCGGCGCCGCGCTTCATGGCTTCGATTGCGGTTTCGACCGAACCGAACGCGGTCATCATGATGGCCGGAGTGTGCGGGCTGTTGACGTTGATCCACTCGAGTAGTTCCATGCCGGCGTTGCGGTCGGCGCCCATCCGCAGATCGGTGAGGACGACGTCAAAACTGATGTCTTTCAGTCGCCCGATCGCGTTGTTTACGTTGGCAACTGTGGTGACCTCGTAATTGTCCTTGGCCAGGACAATCTCGAGCACTTCACGCATGCTGGTTTCATCGTCGACGACCAGCACTCGATGGCGGGCAGGCACGGACGGCTACTCCTCGGCTCGGACGAGGGGCAGGCGCACGCTCATGGACGCGCCTCCGCCGTTGCGTGACGCGGCCCGCAGTGTGCCGTCATGCGCGGTGACAATGCGCAAGCAAATGGCGAGACCCATTCCCACCCCATACTCCTTTGTAGTATAGAAAGGCTCGAAAATGCGCGCAACCTTGTCGGGGTCGATGCCCGGTCCCTCGTCGTCGAATCGGATCTCGACCGACGCGGAGTCGCTTGACACCACAATGTGGAGCGTCCCTCGCTCTTCCATCGCCTCGACCGCGTTCTTCGCGAGATTGAAGAACACCTGGCGGATTTGGGAACGGTCGCCGGATACGGGGCAAATGAACGGCGGGAACTGGGTAAGCACGCGGAGTTCCTTGGCGTGCTCATATTTGCGGGCGGTGGCCTCGGCGATCTCCTGGGCGAGACCCACCACGTCGAATACATCGCGGCGCATGCGGGGCTTGCGCGCAAAGTCCAGAAAACTCGACACAATCGAGTTGAGTTGGTCGGATTCCCGCACCGCAATCGAGATTAGTTTTGACGCGATGACGGGGTTGGCCATGTTGGCGGGGAGTTCGTCGACGGCGCCCCGGATGGCCGCGACCGGATTGCGGATTTCGTGCGCAAGGCCCGCGGCGAGTTCTCCGACGACGGACAGACGGTCCTGCCGCTTGATTTCCTCGCGCATGCGTTCGAGTTCGGTCAGATCGCTGAACGATGCGATGATGCCGGTCATTCGCTTCCGCCAGTCGTAGACCCGGCTGGTGCTCAGGCCGAGCAGCTTTCGCGTGTTTCCATTCGTCAACCCGTAGTACTCGTAGCGGGTGAAGTCGCTGTCCGATCGGAGTGCGGTGAGTACAGGGCACTCTTCGCCCGGGGCGACTCGCAGGATTTCCTGCACGGGCCGGCCGATGGCGTTTGCCTCATCGAGGTGCAGTATGCGTTCAGCCGCCTTGTTCAGGACGGTCACGATACCATGCAGATCGACAATGAGGAAGCCGTTGTTCATGTTGTCGAGGATTTCGCGTTGGAACTGTTGCATGCGATACAACTGCTGGTTCCAGAAGCCCGAGATGGCGGCGGTGAGATAGTACGCCAGCGCTTGGATAAGAAATCCGTACCAGGCGTTCACGCCGCTGAAGTCGTATCCGAAGGCGACGTTCGGTTTGCCGGTTTGGGCGGTGGGTGAAAGGACAACGAGGACCGCCATGACCGCCGTGGCAAACGTGGCAATGACAAAACCCTGCCGCAGCCCCAACAAAACGCCCGCTTCCAGAATGATGATGACGAATAGAAATGCGAAAACGCTTTGCGAGCCGCCGGTGAAACTGACTGTGGCGGCGACGACACCGAAATCGACGAGCACCTGCGCCCAGGTGAGCAGGGCCGTCACGTACTGCGGGCGGCGCAGGGCGGTCAAATATCCGAGGCTGCCGGCGATGCCGAAAAGATAGAACGCTGCGAGGTAAATGGCTTCGCCTTTTTCATACCCTTGGTTGAGATAGGCGCCGAGGGCGACGATGCCGATCAGGCACACGCGGACAGCGCCGGTCGTCCACCACCATGGCGGGGTCCCGGCCTCGCCGGGTCGAGTAGGCTGGGGAGTAGTCGACGCGGTCACAATCCTTTTTCCATGAGCCGGCGAAGTCCATCCGGGTCGGTGCTGCGTTTGAACGCCATGTCGACGCTGATGATATTGCGCTTGACGAGCCGGAACAGGGATTGGTTCATGGTCATCATGCCTTCTCCGGTGCCGATTTCGATCATCGAGGGGATTTGCTGCAGCTTTTGCTCGCGGATGAGGGAGCGGATGGCGGTATTGGGTATCATCACCTCGAGGGCAAGGGCGCGGCCCGCCCCGTCGGCGCGGGGAATGAGTTGCTGCACGACGATTCCCTCGAGCACGAACGAGAGCTGCGTGCGAATCTGGTCCTGCTGCGTGGGCGGGAACACGTCGACGATGCGGTTGATGCTTTGCAGGGCATCGTTGGTGTGTAGCGTCGCAAAGGCGAGGTGGCCGGTCTCTGCGACGGTGATGGCAGCGGCGATGGTTTCCACGTCGCGCATTTCACCGATGAGTATCACGTCCGGGTCCTGGCGGAGGACCCGCTTGAGCGCGGCGGCGAACGACTTGGTGTCGGCCCCGACCTCGCGCTGATTAATCGTGGCGACGTTGTGTTTGTGCAGATATTCGATGGGGTCCTCGATCGTAACGATATGAACGGGCCGCTCGCGATTGATCTTGTCGAGGACGGCCGCGAGCGTGGTGGACTTGCCGCTTCCCGTAGGACCGCACAGGAGGACCAGGCCTTGCGGGCGGTACGCGAAGTCGGCCACGACGCGCGGCAGGCCGAGTTCTTCGCACGAACGGATCTCGAAGGGGATGGCGCGGAACGCGGCCACCACGGAGCCGCGATCGCGATACACGTTCAAACGGAACCGACTGAGTCCGTCCACGCCGAAGGACAGGTCGCACTCGCGTTCCGCCTCGAAATAGGCGATCTGCTCTTCGGTCATCACGCTGTAGATGAGTTCCTGTGTATCGTCCGGACGAAGACGGGGGTACTCGTGCATGGGTTCGAGAATGCCGTGAATACGCAAGACCGGCGGCGAGCCGACGGCGATATGCAGGTCGCTCGCTCCCGCCTCGATCATCTTTTGCAGTAGTTCCCGAACGCTGATCTCGGCCAAGGCGCCACTTCCCCGACGGGCGGGTTCCGCCGCCGTTCCCAGCCCGGGACTCGAATGGATTCTCGTGATTCCCTGCATTCCCATTGCCTTCGTTGCTCCTTTCAGCGGCTTTGAATTCGTCCGGTCCGGGGGTTAGTCGGCTGCCGACACGCGCAACACCTCTTCGATCGTGGTAACACCCTCGGCGGCCTTGAGCAGGGCATTCTGCCGCAAGGTGCTCATGCCGCATCGCATGGCGACGCGCTTAATGTCCGTGGCCGGCGCGCGCGACATGATCAAGTCCTGAAGCTCGTGGTAGTTGAGCATGGCCTCGATGACGGCCAGTCGACCGCGGTAGCCCGTGTCCTTGCACTTGTTGCAACCTCGGCCGCGCACAAAGGTGGGAGCGGGCGTGCCAGGGACGTGGTGGTACTGAATCCGCTCGAGTACTTCGTCCGGCACGCGCAAAGGCTCCTTGCAATCGGGGCACACGCGCCGAAGGAGGCGCTGGGCTGCGGCCAAAGCGACGGACGATTGCACCAGAAAGGGCTCCATGCCCATATCGATCAAGCGGGTATAAACGCTGGCGGCGTCGTTCGTGTGCAGAGTGCTCAGCACGAGGTGGCCGGTCAGGGCCGCCTTGATCGCGATGTCGGCAGTCTCTTCGTCTCGGATCTCGCCCACCATAATGACGTCGGGATCCTGCCGCAGGATACTGCGAAGGCCGGCGGCGAAGCTCAGCCCGATTTCCGGGCGTGCTTGGACCTGGTTCACCCCGAACAGTTCGTACTCCACGGGGTCTTCGACCGTGATGATGTTGGTGTCGGGGCCATTGAGTTTGTGCAGCGCGCTGTACAAGGTAGTGGTTTTTCCGCTCCCCGTGGGGCCGGTCAGCAGGATCATTCCGTAGGGACGCGCGAGGGCCTCCCGGAACGCGTTCATGGGCTGCTCGGCAAATCCCAGTGTGTCCAGGTCCAGCGTCAGGGCGCTCTTGTCGAGCACACGCATGACGACCTTTTCACCGTGGTAGCAAGGGAGGATCGAGACGCGAAAATCGACCTCGTGGCCGCGGAATTTGATCCGAAATCGTCCGTCCTGGGGGAGGCGATGCTCAGCGATGTCGAGGCCGCTCATAATCTTCAGTCGCGAAATGAGCGCGGACTGAACGCTTTTGGGCGGACTTTTTTGTTCCTCGAGC
>BTUX01000238.1:0-7252 GCA_045863315.1 Candidatus Hydrogenedentota bacterium
CGGGTGTGAAAAATCCGGGCCAGGCGCTCGCCAAGTGCGAGGCCGAATCGTCCAGGACGTAAACCTCGACATCGACGGCGTGCATGGACCGACGACAGGACGGATCATCTCAAGGCCGGACCGATCGGAGCCCGTTTTGAACGATATCCACCTCATGGCCGACCGGTATTTCTCAGAGGGGGCCCCAAACGAGGTGATCCTGAGCGAACGAATTGAGTGACGACGCACGGATATCGGTTGCGGAGCAAACGGTACGGGACCGTACTTCGTCTCATCAATGGCGCGGGCGAAATCCCACGGGCCGCCCCGCGAACACGTTCCGCCACTCCGCGCCCCGGGAATTGAGCGAGGGAGATCGCGGAAGCCGTCCGCCGGGTGACCTCACGTCAGCAGCGTTTTCAGCTCGTTCATGAATTCGTTGAGGTCTTTGAACTGCCGGTATACCGATGCAAATCGAACGTACGCGACTTCGTCCAGTTCTTTGAGCCGCTCCATCACCGCTTGGCCGATTGCGTCCGTTGACACTTCGTGTTCGCTCGAATTGAACAGCGAGCGTTCGACATCGTCTATCAGGGCTTCGACTTGCTCCAGTCCCACCGGGCGTTTTTCGACGGCCTTCAGGATGCCGCTCTTAATCTTCCATCGGTCGAATGGCTCGCGGCGCCCGTCTTTCTTGATGACCATTTGCGCGACTTCTTCGATCCTCTCGTAAGTCGTGTAACGGCGCGCGCATTTCAGGCACTCGCGTCGCCGGCGAATTGAATCGCCCTCCTTCGAGGAGCGCGAATCAACGACCTTGCTCTCAAGAAAACCGCAGAACGGGCATCGCATGTCGTATGTAATCCTCTGCCAAACGCGAGCCAACCACAAGAGCGGCGCAGATCGTCACGACCTGACACCAATATATTGTGTCCTCATCACTTTAGCAGATACTACATAATGCGTCAAGAGAAAATCGAGATTCCAACCCTGCCGTATTTGGTTTGGCGGGTTCGGCTCAGCTCCCCCACCCGCTCCGGCAAGCAGGCTGACACGTCGTGCTCAACGACGACGATGCCCCTTTCCGCTCGGACCTTCAGCAACTCTATCTGTTCCAATAACTTGGCGTACAATGCAAACCTGAACGGAGGATCGGCGTACACCACATCAAATGCATCCTCTTTCTCCATCAGGGCTTCCAATCCCTCCGGCAAACGGAGCCTCATCCTTCGCGCCAGGCCATCGAGCTTTGCGCGTCGCAGGTTCAGGCCGATCTCGGCGATTGCCTTGGAATCGTTGTCAACAAATACGCTATAGGAAGCGCCTCGGCTTAAGGCCTCAATGCCGTTCGCCCCCGACCCCGCGTACAAATCCGCGAACCGACACCCTTCGAGTCGGGGCTGAAGCATACTGAAGACCGCCTCACGCACCCGGTCAAGGGTTGGGCGGGTATTCGAACCCTTTGGCGCATGGATAGGAATGCCCCGGGCTGTCCCGGCGATGACGCGCGGCATGAGTCAAGCGGCCCGAGATGTGGACGTTAGGAGTCGCGCGACGGCATGCCGGGCGCCGCCAAGCCCGGTAATCAGTCGAGCCATTCCGACAGATGCTTCGCGACGAAGGCGTCGTCGTTCAGGTGAGGATACGCCGCGTACACGCGATCGATTTCACGCTTCTGACCGGGGGACAATGTCTCGGACGGGTCGAGACAGCGGCGGCTTCGCATCAGACCTTGGCCCACGAGTACTTCATGAATGCCCGCAATGCATCCGCGGAACGCGTTTGCCGCGTCAAAGAATGCGGCGTTCGAGTCCGTAACTTCCGCCCCGCGTGTCAGCAGTTCCTGCGGGACATCGCTGCCCGCCTGGGCAATCTTCCGGCACTCTTCAAACAGATGCACCGCTTGCCGCGTCCAACATGCCCAGTGCCCCAACAGTCCGCCCACAATTCTTTTTCGAACGGCATGGCGCCCGACGCGAACACGATACGTGGTCAGCAGATCGGCTACGATGTTGTCGTCGTTTCCCGTATACAGCGCAATGTCCTCCGCCCGCCCGGACTCGGCAACGGCACGGACCACGTCAAGTGTCTGATACCGGTTGAACGGCGCGATCTTGATCGCGACGGCGTTCTCGATTTCGGAAAACCGGCGCCAGAAATCGACGGTCAGGATACGCCCTCCGACAGCAGGCTGGAGGTAGAACCCCATAATCGGAATGACCTTCGACACCGCGCGGCAATGCGCGATCAACGCCCTGTTGTCGGCTTTGACGAGGGCAGACAGGCTGAGAAGGCCGACGTGGTAGCCCGATTCGCGCAGAAATTCCGCTTCTGCCACGGCCTGTCGCGTCGGGCCGCAGACACCGCCGATCTTGACGACCGGTCGCTTTGCATTGCGCACATATTCGTCCACTGCGGCGCTAGCGAGGCGCAATACGGGACGAAACAGGCCATGTCGCGGGTCGCGTATGGCGAACTGGGTCGTGTGCACGCCGACGGCCAATCCGCCGGCTCCGGCATGGCAGTAATATCGGGTCAATGCGCGCTGATGGATTTCGTCGAACTTTCCGCGCGAGGTCAGCGCCAGAGGGTGGGCGGGAATCACGGCCCCCGCATGCAGGATATCGTGGAGCGGCTTTGACAGTTTCGGCACGGGCATGGCCCGATTTTAGTTTGCCGCCCGTAGACGCATCAATTTCGAAAAAGTGAAGCGGCCCGCGTACCCAACGGACGGCCTTGGATCACCGGGGTTTGTCGGCGAATCCGGGTGTGTGATAGAACCAGCTTTGATGAGCGACACGAAACAACGAAACACCGGACCCGCGAATCGTTTCGTCTACGTCGGCTTGACGGCCTTGTGCCTAGTCTGTTTCGCGCCGGCTGTCACCTTCGATTTCTTCGTGATGGACGATCCGGTCTACATCATGAACAACCCCGTCGTGCGGCAGGGGTTGACGCTCCGGGGCATGTGGATCATCCTGAAGGATCCGTTCTCGGTCCAGCTTTGGATGCCGCTGTCCCTGTACTCCCACATGCTGGACGTCGAGCTGTTCGGGATGAATCCGGGGCCGCACCATGCCGTGAACCTGCTCCTGCATACCATCAACACGCTGCTGCTCTTCGCGGCACTCCGGCGGCTCACGGGCGAGCGCGTTCCGAGCGCGATGGCCGCCGCGCTGTTTGCCGTGCATCCGCTCCACGTAGAGCCGGTCGTATGGATTTCCAGTCGCAAGGACCTCTTGAGCTGCCTGTTCTTCTTTATGGCGATGCTGCAATACGCGTGGTACGTCAAGAAACCCTCGCGCCTACAACTCGGGGGAATCGCACTTACTTTTCTTCTGGGCGTGTCGTCGAAATCCATGGTCCTTACGCTCCCGTTCGTGCTGCTGCTGTTGGATTATTGGCCCTTGCGCCGCGGCCCTGATCCGTTCACGGACGTTCCTTCGAAATGGCGGCCGTGGCTGGCGTTAAGCCGCGAGAAGTCCGCGCTCTTCCTCGTCTCTCTATGCACGATGTTCATGTCGTGGTACGCCTCGCGCGGCTCGGACGTGGGGAGCCCGGGCGCAAGGTACGGACTGGCCGAGCGGCTTAAGAGTGTGCTCGCGGGGTATGCGACGTATATTGCGCAGTCGATCTGGCCCAGGGGTATGATCCCGTATTACTTCCACGACCCGGGAGGCACGCCGGTGTGGCTTGCGGTGTTAAGCGGTACCGGTCTCCTCGCCGTTTCGATCGTCGTCCTCGTTCAACGAAAATCACTTCCCTACTTGCTGGTCGGCTGGCTTTGGTATGGAATCACGCTGGGGCCGGTAAGCGGCATTCTCGCGATTGGCAGCCATTCGCGGGCGGACCGCTATATGTACCTGCCGCTGGTGGGCCTGTGCATCATGGTGTCCTGGTCGCTCCATGCCGCGGTGCGCGCCCATCCGCGCCGTCGAACGCCAATTGCAGCGTGCGCCATCGCGGCGTTGACCGCTTTCTGCGCGGCCACAATCGTGCAGGTCCAACGGTGGCGCGACAGCGAATCGATGCTTCGGTACGCGCTTGCCATCGAACCCAACAACCCGAAGTTGCGTGAAACATTAGGCGCGATTCACCTCGAACGGGGACAGGTCGATGCAGCCATCGCGGAATTCGCCCGAGCCGCCGAAGTAGTCCCGGACAGTCCAGGCCTTGTGCTGCGCCTCGCAGATGCGCTGATGGCGGCAGGGCGGTTTCCAGAGGCGGAACGAACGCTCCAACATCTCCTGGCCTTGAAACCCGACAGTCCGGTGGCCAATGTGCGCATGGCGCGAAACGAGGCCGCGTTGGGGAAAAGAGCGGAAGCGCGGGAACGGCTCAGAAAGGTCTTATCGGCCGACCCGGCCAACGCCGAGGCCCGGGCGCTCCTCAATCAGATTTCGGAATAGCTCGGTCCGTTCCGCGCCGCTCAGCGCGCGAGCGTCAACACGGGTTTTCCGATACAGGCCCGCGACTCGATGGACTCGAGAGCGGCGGGCAGTTCTTCGAGAGGGTATTCCCGGTGAATAACGGGCTTGATCTTTCCTTTGGAATACAGATCGTATAGTTTCTCTTGTGTCTGCCGGACTAATTCGTTGTTTCGGGTCTGGTAACTGCCCCAGAACAGCCCAACCACGCTTATGTTTTTCAGCAGAATGCGATTTGCGGCGATCTCGGGGATTCGCCCGCTCGCGAATCCGATGATGATCAAGCGTCCTTCGAACGCGATGCACTTGCTGCTCGCGTCGAACACGTCACCGCCCACCGGATCGACGATGACGTCAGCGCCCATTCCGCCGGTAATGTCTTTGACCGCGTCGATAAAGTCCGTGGTCCGGTAGTTGACTGTAAAGTCGGCGCCGCATCGCCTGCACACCTCGAGCTTGTCCTCGCCGCCGGCGGTGGCGATGACGTTCGCCCCCATCGCCTTGGCGAGCTGGATCGAGGCCGTGCCGACTCCGCCCGCGCCGCCATGGACCAGCACCCATTCGCCGGCGCGCAGACCCGCCCGATGGACCAGGGCAAAGTAGCCGGTTTGATAATTGATGGTGAGAGCCGCGGCGTCCGCGAAAGACATGGCATCCGGGATGCGGTACGTGACCTGATCGACGCACAACATACGCTCGGCGAACGCGCCCATCAGATTCACGGTGACCACGCGGTCGTTGGGGCGATACCCGCACTGTTCGCCCGCCTCAACGACCACGCCCGCGCCTTCACTACCCGGCACGAAAGGAAGCGGCGCCTTCACCTGGTACTGTCCGGCGATATTCAGCAGATCGGCATACATCACACCGGCGGACTTGACTTCCATCACGCACGAATCCGCGTCCGGCTTCGGCGGCTCCACGGATTCCAGCGACAGAGCCTCGCGATAATGGCCATAGTGGTGGACCGTCCATGCGCGCATGGCATGCCTCCCGGGTTAGCAATTGCACATGCTACCACTGCGCCAATCCAATTGAAACGGCCAAGTCCGTATGCGCGTGTACACAGGCTCCCGTAAAACCCCCTCGCCCCCCGCGCCATTCCATGTCGGCAGGTGCGTACAACGGGTGGCCCTATTCCGCGGACTGCATGCGCCAGTGCGGTCACCGCTTGACGGACGAACGGAGGAATCGGGTATTGTCGAGACCCGAGGGGCGAGATAAACGTGCTGTATGAGTCAAACAAAGGAACGGGGTGCTCGATGGACCGACGCGCATTTCTGGAATCCACTCTCGCAACGGCGGCCGGAGCGGTGTTTTCATCTCGCGCGGGCGTCTCATCGGCGGGCAGGGACCGCCCCAACCTCGTCTTCGTCTTCGCCGATCAATGGCGCGCCCAGGCCACCGGCTACGCCGGCGATCCCAATGTGCACACGCCCAACCTTGACGCATTGGCCAACGAGAGCATCAACCTCGTCCATGCGATATCCGGATGGCCCGTGTGCTCGCCGTATCGCGCCAGCCTCATGACCGGACAGTACCCGCATACGCATGGCGTCTTCCTGAACGACGTTCCGCTGGGAAACGAGTCCGTTTCCTTTGCCGAAGCGATGGGTGACGCAGGGTATTCCACGGGCTACATCGGCAAATGGCATATCGATGGGCGCGGCCGCTCGAGTTTCATCCCCCGAGAACGCCGCCAGGGCTTTCAGTTCTGGCGCGTTCTCGAATGCACGCACGACTACAATCGCTCGTACTACTTTGGCGACGACGACACCAAGCAATTATGGGACGGGTACGACGCGATTGCACAGACCCGGGAAGCCCAACGGTACATTCGCGAACATGCAGAAACCGGCCCTTTTGCGTTGTTCCTCTCCTGGGGCCCTCCGCACAACCCCTACGAAACCGCGCCCCCGGAATTCCGCTCGATGTACGACCCCGCGCGCCTGACGCTGCGACCCAACGTTCCCAACGAACACGGATTCCAAACGCGCAAGGACCTTGCGGGATACTATGCGCACTGCACCGCTCTCGACACCTGCACGGGCGAGTTGCTCGCCACGCTTCGCGAAACGGGGATCGACGACGATACGATCTTCGTGTTCACTTCCGACCACGGAGACATGCTTGGCTCTCAAGGAGAAATCCGCAAGCAGCGCCCCTGGGACGAATCCATTCGCGTTCCGTTTCTATTGCGAATGCCGGTATCCCGTGCTGGACAAGGCCTGAAACGCCGGAGAATGCCCCATACCAACCAAACCATCCTGAATTCCGTGGACATCATGCCGACGCTGCTCAGTCTCTGCGGAGTGGCCATTCCGAGGACCGTTGAAGGACGGGACCGGTCCCGCGCACTGACTCGATCCGGTGTCGATGAGGACGACTGCGCATTGCTTGCCTGTTATTCGCCGTTCGGCGAATGGACGCGTGCTCGTGGCGGGCGCGAGTATCGCGGCGTCCGCACGTCCCGATACACGTACATTCGCATGTTGGAGGGCCCATGGCTTCTCTACGACAATGTCAAAGACCCGTATCAGCTTGAGAATCTCGCGTACGTCCGCGGTCATGAACCGCTCCGCGCGCACCTCGACGCGCTGCTTCGACGAAAGCTCGAAGAGGCAAACGACGAGTTTTTGCCGGGCCGGGCGTATATTGACCGATGGGGATACCAGACGGACACGTCCGGCACGGTCCCATACGCGCCTTAACCCGCATTTCTCACCAGTCGCTCCCGATGTCGGGAGCGACTGGGGAGAAATGCTCCGGCGGTGGCATAGTAGGCAGCCGGGTGAGGATTTTTCACTCCAACCGCCCGTTGTCCGTGTCGCGGCGGCGTGGTATCT
>BTUX01000239.1:0-7203 GCA_045863315.1 Candidatus Hydrogenedentota bacterium
CGGGCACGTTGACAGTATACCGTTGGAGACGCCTCATTAGTTCGCGCCCTGGGCCGGCGAACTTCAACTCACGGAGCAAGGAGCTTGCGTTCCCGTAACGCACGAACACAGACCGATGCGAACGATCATCGATCAGGCGAAATGTGTCGCCAACCGTGCGGAAGGCCACGTCGAGTTCACTTGTACAGGACGGGATGAGTCGTTCGAGATAGGCTTGACCGATATCGTTCACTCGGCGATAGAACAAACCAAAGTAATGGCGGTACGCGTCCGGCGAATGCGGATCGAAGTTGGGAAGCGAGCGCAATTCTCTTGTTGTGCACTCGCCTTTGTGCAGGAGGCCCGGTGGCGCGGACCGTGGAGGCACAAAGACGACCACTTTTCCTATAGCCCCCGGTTTCCCTTCTCGATTGCATCGGCCCGCGGCTTGCGCAATGGAGTCAAGTCCGGCAAGCGCTCTGTATACCACCGGAAAATCGACGTCCACGCCTGCCTCGACGAGCTGCGTACTGATAACTCGAAGGGGTTCGCGCCTTCCCAAGCGCGCCTTGATATCCGCAATGACGCGTGACCTGTGTTCCCCGCACATCAACGCCGACAGATGGACCGTGCCCGGGGGCATCGACTGATAAAGGTCATAGCAATCTCGGCGGGAATTGACAATGCAGAGGACTTGGTCATAATAGGACAACTCCAGCGCGATCTGCTCCCACGTTGTCTTCTCTTCCAAATGACCGGGCACCGAAATCTCGGTGCGTTTCAGCCGAGTATAGAGATCAGCCCCCTCGGGAACAATTTCCGTTGTGGACTGCAGGTTCGGTAAAGCCGGCTGTGTAGCAGTGGACAAGACAATTGTTACACCGTAATTTTGACATAATGCGTTTATTGCCGCCACGCAGGGCGCGAGCAGGTTTGGCGGCACCAACTGTGCTTCATCAAGGATGACTACGCTGTTCACAATATTGTGCAATTTACGGCAGCGGCTTGGCCGTGCAGCATAAAGAGACTCGAAGAACTGCACGTTCGTAGTTAGGACAATTGGCGCATCCCAGTTCTCCGACGCCAATTTCGTCCTGGGTGTTTCTCTGTCAGGGTCGAAGTTGCAATGATGTTCTATTACATTCTCCGGCCCAAAAATTGACGAAAATATGGTTGCGGTCTGCTCGATGATGCTTGTATAGGGAATGACATAGATAATTCGCACTTTGCCATGAGTGACTGCATGGTTAAGCGCAAAATTCATGGAAGCGAGCGTTTTGCCGCCGCCCGTCGGAACGGTAAGTGTAAACAAGCCCGGATTCTGTTTCGACGCTGCACGACAGGCTTGCAGAACCTCCCGGCGAGTAAGATTGACCTGAGTGTCGGCCGCCCTCGCCGTAACAGTTTTCATGTGGCTATCAAGTAACTCCTTAAGCTTTCCTATATCACTATACCCGGCCCGTTGGCGTGATCGTTCCGGCTCCATAAACGTTTCCGTGTCCAAAAAGTCAGCATCAACAAGGCACGAAAACAGCATCCGCACCCAAAAATGGAAGTTTTCTTTCTTTACGAAAGCGGGAAGCTTGTCAAGATGCCGTTTGTCGTTCGACAGTGTCTCTGCCGTAAGGCGAATATCTTCAAGATCCTCTTTGCCTTCACAGAGTCGTCGTTGTAGAGCACCCATTCCACCATCGCAAGGATAGAAGTCGGGTAGACCCGCGTGATGCCCGGCGATCACGTAGGCTAGGATGCGGCCTAGTTGCACGCTGTCTTTTACGAACAAGCCATCCGCGAGTGCAGCGCCCGCGCTGGAGTGGTTCACTCTGCCATGTCCTCGTTCATCATACTCGGCGTCGTCAATCGCATTCTCATGGCGAAGATAGATTTGAAATCGGGGCGACGCTTTGCCGACGTCGTGAAGCAATCCCGCGTTCCATGCCCAGTCGGCGGAATCGAAACCAGCGGCGAACTCCGCCGCGCGGGCAGCGACGTTTCTCAGGTGTTGCTCGAGCGGTTGCCACTCGTCGATGGGGCGGCCGGGCGATGAGTGCGCGTATACGTGTGATATCGGCATGGTCTCCCCTAGTTGCGGGCGCAGCACCGTGAGCGGCCATTGTAGCACAGTCCGTGCCGGCCCGCTTCTGGACTTGCCGGCGTGCGTCGCGTGTTTTCTGGGGGTCTTTTCTTGACGTTACGGCGCGGGAATCGGTATGGTAAGGTGA
This sequence comes from Candidatus Hydrogenedentota bacterium, assembly GCA_045863315.1. Lineage (GTDB taxonomy): Bacteria > Hydrogenedentota > Hydrogenedentia > Hydrogenedentales > SLHB01 > JABWCD01. The sequence goes on from BTUX01000239.1 coordinate 2,202, forward strand.
TTTTGGGAGTATGGCGTTTTGCCGGGATTTTGGGCCGGAGGGTCGCGGCGCGCACAGCAGATGGTGAGGATGGCGTTCCGCGAGGCTAATGCGTTGTTCTTGGCGCGGCGGTTCGATCGGCCAATCGCGTGGTATGCCGAGTGCGTTGTGTGGACAGGCCCGGGACTGGCGGAAAGGGGTGGACGGATGTTGCGCGACATAATGAGCGGGCGAAGCGCGGGGTCTGTTTATTGGATTTTGGTCTTGGCGGGGGCCGTGGCGTCGGGCGGTTGTCAGTCGATGGGGTTGGAGAACCCGTTCCAGCGTAGGTCCGCTCCCGCGGCGGAGATGGTGGACGATCCGGGCGCGCCGCCGACAAGCGCGGAGGCGCCGCCGCCGGGTGAGCCGGGTTTGCCTTTGTCGCCGTCGCAGCGGTTTGCGGATGTGCCGCTGCCGCAGGGGGTGAAGGAGGACCTCGACAAGACGTTCGTGTATGAGGATCGGAACTTGCAGATCGGCCGGATGGTGTACACCACGCGGGTGGGCGTGAATGAGTTGGCGCAGTTTTACATTCGGGAATGTCCTGCGGGCGGTTGGGCCTTGCGGAACAACATTCAGGCGGTCGGACAGGAATTGCATTTCACGAAGCCGGGGAAGCGGCTGACGGTGTTTGTGCGCGATCTGGGTCCGGCCAAAGGTAGACAGCTTATCCTGACGGTGACGCCGGACGTCAGTCAATGAACGCGGGCGCGTGGCGCGCGACATGGCGTCGCGGGGCGGTCGTATTGTTGGCGTTAGGTGCGGGCGCGGCGTTCTCGGGATGCCTGAAGGAGATTCCGGTCGACATACCGTTGATCACACAGCCGCGCCTGAGCGACGAGGAGCAGATTGTATCGGTGTTGGACGACGTCAACCGCGGCCTGAAGTCGCGGAGGATTTATCGGGTGCTGGCGCATGTGTCGCGCACGTATCGCGATGACGAAGGGCGGGACTATGCGGCGCTGCAGGATTACTTGAACGAGTTGTTCCGGAATTATAAGCAGATTGATGTGACCCGGGTGCGCCCGCGGGTCATCGTGCAAGGGGATCGGGCCCGGGCGGTGGAAACCTTTGGCACGCGCGCCGAACCGTACAACTCGAACGCGTATCGGCCGATCGATCTGCACGGTCAGATGAATGTGTACTTCGAGAAGATTGACGGCGACTGGAAAATTGTGGAGTGGGGCCGGATCTTCTAGCGCGGACGGAAGCGAGGACGCCGACATCCTCGGGGTCGTCGATGTGAACCGGCGCTGGAGTGACGCGCCGTAGAACGGAGTCAAGGCAAATCCGATGGCAGTGAAGACGAAAGCGAAGGCGGCGGACCCGGCTCGAAAGAGGCCCGTAAAGTCGCTGTTCGATGAGAAATCGAAACAGGACGATCTGGCGGCGTTTCTGAAGGAAGTGCAGGACAACCCGTGGCTGTATATCGGCGGGGCGGTGTTCATCCTGGTGTGTGTCCTGGCCGGCGTTCTGTATACGCAGTACAACAAAGCCGCGAACAGGGAACTTTACTCGGCCTTGTCTCGCGCTCTGGACAAAGAGGAAGCGGCGGACCAGCTTGCGGCGCTGGAGGCGCTGGCAAGAGGAAAGCGCGAGTCTGTGGCCGAGATAACCTACCTCGCGGCGGAAAAGGCGTTCGAGGCGCGTGACTACGACAAGGCGAAGGAACTGTTCGAGCGAGTTCGGACGACGTTTGCAGACTCGGCGTACGTGCCCGATGCCGTCGAGGGGCTGGGGTATGTCGCCGAAAACGCAGGCGAGTTGGATGCCGCTCTGGCCTATTACCAGGAGATTGGCGCGAAATGGCCGAAGAGTTTTGCGGCGCGCCGGCAACCGCTGAATATCGGGCGGGTGGAAGAGCGGCGGGGTAATCTGGCGGCCGCGGTGGCGGCGTACAAGGAGCAAGGTACGTTGTTTCCCGGTTCCACGCTGGACGCTGAAGCGCAGGCGGCGCTCGCGCGTTTGGAGAAAACGAATCCGGAGCTGTTTCCCACGCCCGCGGCGGCGACAGCGGGCGAATCGGCGGACGCGTTGCAGTCCATCGAGTTGCCGGCCTTGAATTTGCCGGCCGCGCCCGAGGAAGGCGCCGTCGGGGACCAAGCGGCACCGATGCCCGAACTGAATCTTGATCTCGATGCGGTGAAGCCGGATACAAGCGGAGCTGCGACGCCGCCCGTTGCGAATGGAGCCCCGGCGCCCGCGCAGTAGCGGCCGCCGAATTTGACGGTGGTGAATTTGGCGGGTCGCTGGCCCGCCTTTTTTCGTGGGAGGAATGGGTCATGAACTTCGTGTACGCCGCAACGATGATGGCGTTGGTACTGGTTGGCGGCGCCGACACCACGGCGGAAAAAAGCAAGCTGCTCGGGGCGGCGCCTCCACTTGCCAACGTCGTCCCTCCTTTGGATTTGCCGGACCATCTGGTTCGCGATCCGAGAACGGCGAAACCGTGGAACCTGCCGATCGTCGTGCCGCCTTTCGAGGAGCACGTGCGGGCGGCGTCATTCCCGAATCCCGAGGGCCGCGAAGTAACGGCGTTGCAGTTCGATTCGGGCGGGGTATTGCGCGCGCAGGCCGGGGGGGCCGTCTTTCGAATGAGTGAACGCGGAACGTGGGAACGGGACAGCAGGGGCCCGGAACTGCCGTTCGCCCTGAGTTATCATCCCGATGGCGAGACGGAGAGGAAACTGCGGCGGTGGAGTTTTGCGACCTCCCGCGGCGACTCGATATCTTTCGCCGCGCTTGCAGTGGACGGCGAGACACTGTGGATGGCCAAACCCGATGGGGGACTTTTCTTCGCTCGCCCGAAGGAACGGTGGCAACGAATCGAGCGCTACGGTGTTGACGGACCGCTCTCGACCGTGGTGACGGCGCTTGTGAGGGATTCGCAAGGGACGTTGTGGATCGGGACGCCGATCGGCCTGAGCGCGAGACGGCATGATGGCACATGGAGTTCCATTCGTGGGAAGGAGGGGCTTCCCTACGAAGACGTGACTTCACTGGCAATCGACCTGAATGACCGGCTGTGGATCGGAACGACCCGAGGCGTGGTCCACTACCGCCCCTATGAAAGCGGCCGGCAATGGTTCTATCGGCAAGGCAAGCGATATCTGCCCGACGACCGAGTGAACGCGATCGCCGTCAGTCCCGACGGCAAATCCGTATACGTGGCGACGCCCGCGGGCGTGGGCCGGATCGATGTGCGAACAACCACGCTCCTTGAAAAAGCCCGGACCATCGAACGCCTCGTAAACGAGCGGCACCGCAGGGAGGGGCTTGTCGCGGAGTGCGGACTGGACGATGCCGAGAATCCAAAGTCCCATTTCATCGGGGACAACGACAACGACGGACTGTGGACCGCCTATCACGTCACGGCGATGTCGCTGTGCTACGGCGCAACCAAGGACGAAGCGGCGAAAGCGTCGGCGCGGGAAGGTATGCACGCGCTCTACCTGCTTCAGAACGCATCGGGCGTTCCGGGCCTGCTGGCGCGCAGTGTCGTACGCCCGGACGAAGGCGTGAAGAAAGTGCAAGAGTGGGAAGCGGCCGCGGAAAGGGCCAAACAGGAAGGGCGGCAGCCTCCGCGGCTGCAGTGGCATCCGACGAAGGATGGGAAGTACTACTGGAAGAGCGACACGTCGAGCGACGAGATGGACGGTCACTTTATGGCGTTCTACGCATATTGGGAACATATTGCCCGGCACGACGACGCGGAACGCAAGCTGCTCGAAAGACAAATTCGCGCCCAGATCGATTATCTGATCGAGAACAACTATCAACTGATCGACTGGGACGGCCAACGGACCCGGTGGGGGTTCTGGGACCCGGAGACGTTGAACGGGGACCCGAACGATTACCTGGAAAACGGATTGAACGCGCTGCAGATGCTTTCGTTTCTGCGGGTGAGCCACCATATTACGGGCGATAAGAAGTACCTCCAGCATTACAAGAGACTCATTGTGGATCATCATTACCTCAGCAACGTCCTGTTGTCGAAGAAGGTATTTCCGGATGAGAACAATCACTCGGACAACCAACTCGGGTTTGTGGCGTGGTATCCAATTCTCCAGGTCGAGACGGATCCGGTCATCCGGCAGGCGCTGCTTGCGGGGGTCCGCCGCCATTACCGGATCGTCGCCCCGGAAAAACCAAGTTTCTATGCGTTTGTCTACGCGACGATTGACGTCCATAACGCCGATCTCGAGGCGGCAATCGAAAACCTGCGGGAAATTCCCACGGATCGCCGCCAGTGGCGGCAGGAAAACAGCCATCGGGCGGACCTGGTGTTCAGCTCGAACCTAAACCGGTTCGGGCAGCGGGTGCTGGCCGAAGTCGTGCCCGCCGATGAACGCGCGTTTCAGAAATGGAACGGGGACCCGTACGAACCGGACGGCGGCGGAGACGGAAGACATGAGGACGATGGCGCGGCGTACCTCCTTCCGTATTGGATGGGGCGCTATCACGGTTTCATCGCGGAAAGCGAGTAGGGGGGCGACAGCGGCCGGCATCGGCGCCGTTGGGCAATCCGCTAGGTAGGAACGGGGACGGGCGACTGCGATGGCGCGACCCGTCTCGCGCTCGATAACAGTAAGTAACGAAGAGGAACCAGAGCATGGCGAAGGACAAGAAAGTCTATTTGATATCGAACGGGGATTTTCGCGACGCGGCGGATGTGGTGTGCTGGCCTATGCAAAGTCAAACGCTGAAAGCGGTGGCTGCGGCGTTTTCCAGGTTGGGCGTGAAAACGGAAGTCCTGCCGAAGTACGACGCAGCCAAGAAGCACGGCTTTGTGAACAAGCAGTGCGTGGGGACGGAGATTTTCTCGAGGATTGACCCGGAGGCGCCGGTGGTCATCGTGTTGAGTTGCTGGGCGTACTCGCATCATGTGAGCGGGGCGTTGCAGACCCATCGAGGCCCGATCCTGCTGATCGCCAATTTTGACGGGACCTGGCCCGGGCTGGTCGCGCTTTTGAACCATGCGGGC
>BTUX01000240.1:0-7170 GCA_045863315.1 Candidatus Hydrogenedentota bacterium
GTTGCACGGAGGTCGTGTGCCTGCCCACCCCGTGGGACGTCATTCAAATCGTGCGCGCGACCCGGCTGAATCCCTATCAATTCCTGGACTTCCTCGGACCCGAGGAGATTGACGAAGTCCCGAAAAACGATCCGACTTGGCTGAAAGTGAATGGCCGCCGCTACATCATGGCGCTAAGGCGGGAAAAACTCGGTTGCTATTTTCTCGACAAGAGCTCGCGTTACTGCACGATCTACAATTCGCGCCCAATCCTTTGCCGCTTGTATCCGTTCAAGCTGCAGGAAACCCGCGACGGCCGGTTTCGCGGCTTCACGTTGCACAAGGACGTGGGATGTCCACGGCACCGGGATGGACAGGTCCCAACGAAGCCGCTCTACGACCTGTACCTCGAGGATTCCAAACACCAGGACGACTACGGTGATTTGGTCGCGGTGTTCAACCGTCGGCAGTACGCGGGGAAGAAGCCGGAAGACTTCATCGAACTGTTCATTTCCGGTACTCACCCGTCCCGGGAGGAGAAGCGCCATACCGGCGAGCAACGCGCGGACGAAAGCATATGAGTGAGCAGGACATACTTGAGGGAGGCCGCCCGGAGAATCGCCAGGGGACCTGAGGCCGCGTGCAGCTCGCTTGAAGCCGCCGGTCGACAGTAGCGCGCGACAGAGCCCTCAGCCATCAAGCACTTGATTCTGACGCGATAGTAAAACTGGCTGAAGCGCAGCCCGCGCAATGACGTGCCGGCTCTTCCGAAAGGACGCAGCAAACGAAACTTGACTAAGTTGAGCCTATTGGATATTTTATCAAAGTTTACTGTACGCTCGGTAGTAAGGCAATTGGGAGTCGGTCTACCCGGTGGGCTGACGGCAACCCTCTGAGGACGGTATCCGTTTCTATTTGGGCAGGCTGAATCCGATGATTGTGCAAGGCTTTGTAACAGAAGGCATTACAGCTTTCGGGCGAATACCGGGAAGGATGGTAGACGCCATCGTCGCTGACCGCCTCGACGCAGGCCACTTCCACAACCACGCGCCGGAGGGCTGGGTGAATCACGTAGGCCGGAGAAAGATGCGCGCAGCTCGACGGAACGGGCGGGGCATCAAACAAGGCCTCCGGGATCAATGCGCCATGCGAAGAGTGAATTGGAGGTTTTAGTCTTCATATGTCACAAACGGTAGCCGAGCCGGCGCAACGCGAGGCCGGTTCGGCGGACGCGCCCGCGGTAAACGATTTAGTTATCCGGGTCGCCACACAGAATGGTTCCGGGAGTCAGTCCGCCAACCTGGTGCTGATGCGCGCCATCTTTGAAATGGGCATTCCCGTGAGCGGGAAGAACCTGTTCCCTTCCAACATCCAGGGCCTGCCCACCTGGTTCATCATTCGCGCCAACGATCTCGGGTGGCAGGGGGCCCGCAACCGTACAGATGTATGCATCGCGATGAATGCGCAGACGGCCGTCGAAGACATTGCGGAACTGCACGCCGGCGCAATCCTCATCTTGAACGAGTCGATGAAGCACCTTGTTCAGCGCGACGATTTGAAGGTGTACCTGGTGCCCTTCAACCAACTCGTCGAACAAGTGTGCGACGAAACCCGCCTGCGCAAGATGGTCATCAACATGGTCTACGTGGGCGTGGCCGCGTCGGTACTGGGTATTGAACTCGATGAAGTCACCAAGGCGATCGAGTGGCAGTTTGCCAAGAAAGCCAAAGCGAAAGAGCTGAACCGCCGCGCCGCCCTTGCCGGGTTCGAATGGGCCGACGGGCACCTCGACCGGCAAGATCGGTTCCGCCTGCATCGGACGAATGCGACCAGCGGCAAGATAGTCATCGAGGGCAACCAAGCCTCCGCGTTGGGCATGATGTTCGGCGGCGTTACATTCGTGGCATGGTACCCCATTACGCCCAGCAGCGGCCTGTGCGAGTACCTGATCGGCTACCTTGACAAGTACCGGCGCGACCCCGACTCCGGCAAGGCGACTTATGCCGTCATTCAGGCCGAAGACGAGCTGGCGTCGCTCGGTATGGTGCTGGGCGCGGGATGGGCCGGCGCGCGGGCATTTACCGCCACGTCAGGCCCCGGCATCTCGCTGATGAGTGAACTGGCCGGGCTTGCGTATTTTGCGGAAGTACCGGCGGTCGTCGTTGACGTTCAGCGAATGGGCCCGAGTACCGGTCTTCCCACGCGCAATTCGCAGGGGGACGTGGGAAAGGCGTATCAACTCTCCCACGGCGACTGCAAACACGTGCTGCTCATTCCCGGCAACGTCCGCGAATGCTACGAATTTGCGGTCGAATCCCTCGAACTTGCCGAAAAGCTGCAAACCATTGTCTTTCTCATGACCGACCTCGACCTCGGCATGAACAAGTGGATGTCGGACCCCTTCGAGTATCCCGCCGAACCGATTTCACGCGGCAAGGTGTTGACCGCGGAAGACCTCCGGAACAACGGCGCCTTCGCGCGATACCGAGACGTCGATGGCGACGGGATTCCCTACCGAACGCTCCCCGGAACCAACCATCCCGGCGCCGCGTATTTCACCCGCGGCACCGGCCACACGGAGCAGGCCAACTACAGCGAAAAACCGGAGGACTGGGTTAAGAACATGGACCGGCTCGCCCGGAAGTTCGACACGGCGCGCGAACTGGTGCCGGCGCCGGTGGTTCAAAACGTTGAATCGGCCCGGCTCGGGATTATCGCGTATGGATCGAGCGACCCTGCGGTCGAAGAAGCCCGCTACATACTGGCGGTCGACCACGGGATGAAGACCTCGTATCTTCGCGTCCGGGCCCTGCCCCCGAACGGCGAAGTGCGGGCGTTCTGCGAGCGTTACCCGCAGGTGCTCGTTGTGGAACAGAACCGCGACGGCCAGATGGCCTCGATCCTCAAGGCGGAATATCCAGAGCTGGCTGCGCGATTCAAAAGTGTGTTGCACTACAACGGGCTTCCTCTAGACGCAGACTCGGTCGTACAAAAGATTTTGCAGCTCGTTGCAAACCAATGAGGGACGAATGAGCACCACATCCGTAGCTGAACCCCCAAAACCATCGTCCGAACCGGCGCCGGCCTCAGCGCCCGCGAAGGCGGGAAAAACAAACCGGCTAGGTTTGACGCAGCGTGACTACATGGGCGCGGAATCCACGCTATGTGCGGGTTGCGGACACGACGCGATCACGAGCTCAATTATCAAGGCGATGTTTGAGCTGGGAGTGGACCCCCACCGGGTAGCCAAATTGAGCGGAATCGGATGTTCGAGCAAGACAACGAACTATTTCCTCAACCAGGCCCACGGTTTCAATTCGGTGCATGGCCGAATGTCCACCATCGCGACTGGCGTTCACCTCGCGAACCGCCACCTGATCAACATCGGCGTGAGCGGCGACGGCGACACGGCTTCGATCGGACTGGGCAACTTCTGTCACATGATCCGCCGAAACGTGCGCATCGTGTACATCATCGAGAACAACGGCTGCTACGGCCTTACCAAGGGCCAAGCGTCCGCCACGGCGGACAAAGGCAGCGTGATGAAGAGCGGCGCGCAAATCCAGAGCGAGCCCGTCGACCTGTGCTCGCTGGCGATCGAAATGGGGTGCGGGTTCGTGGCGCGCTCGTTTTCCGGGGACACCCAGCAAGTACGAACACTGATCAAGGCCGCCCTCGCCCACGACGGCGCGGCGGTGCTTGATATCGTGTCCCCCTGCGTGACATTCAACAATCACGAAGGTTCGACCAAGAGCGTGGCCTATGCGCGCACGCACGAGGAACCGCTCCATGAGATGGATTTCATCCCGTACTACGAAAACATCTCCGTCGAGTTCGATCCCGGTACCACCAAGGTCGTGACCATGCACGACGGTTCGCGGATTACGCTGAAAAAACTCGAACTCGATTACGACGCGCATGACCGCCAGCGCGCGCTTGCCCTTCTCGACGAGGTGCGCGACAAGGGCATTTTCTACACGGGGCTCATTTACTACAACAAAGACGTCGTCGCCCTGGACGATCACGTCAACCTCGTGGACGAGCCCCTCGCGACCCTCCCGGAATCCCGCACGCGACCGACGAAAGACATCTTCTCAAAACTCATGGCCTCGTTCGGATAGAGGCCTTCTCCTTTGACGAGCATGGCAAGTCCCCCGGCCCATTCCGAGCGGGGGGGGAGTTCTATCCGCGCATAATCGCGGGATATCCGCCCGCGCCGCAATTCGGCGCGCGAACGGTCACTTATGTTCCACCGCCAACGGCTGAAAAAACGCCCCACAACGGGGCGTAATTTGCCCTGCAACACCCCCTTCATTCGAACACTGGTCAGGACATTGTTTGCCCTTTCCTGCGCAGTCCCGGCTATTGCCGGGGTGCGCGCCGAGTGGAGTGGTGTGTCGGGTCCCACTCGCGAAACCCGGAAACAAGAGTTCGACCTGCGGATTTCGGAAGACGGGCAGCGCCTCGCCATTGACACGATTGCCGTGCTCGACGAGGGGTTGGGTTCGATAAGCGTTTTGGATCCGATGGGGCTCACCGTCTATCAGCACAACTGGGGTACGCGCCTCAGCACCGACCGCGCCGCCCTACCCTTGGAAACGACAGGCGACTACCGCGTTGTGGTTGACCTACAGAACGCAGTCGGCCGGTGGCGTGCCCGTGTGGTGTCGCTTCCAAACGATTCAGACCTGAGGGCCGTCTGGATTTCCTGTCTTGGCCTGCTGGTGTTTCCATTGGCGGTGCTGACCGTGAGCATTCGTTCGGCACGTGGGCGGTGGTACTGGTACGGCCTTGGCGCGGCGCTGGCCGTCGGGGCGTCCCTTGGTTGGATGCTGGGCGGTATCGCATTCCACTTTACCGTTCGGGCCGCGCTCGAGGAGTCCCTCGCCCATGTGCGCTTCTTATGGATCGAGACCGCGATGCTGGCTGTCGTGTCGGCGGTGTCCTGGGCCGTGGTCGCAATGGTTGCGGCCGCCGCCTTTCCGTCGTTCGTTGGGCGTCGGGAGAATGCGCTGGCAGCGGGGGTCGGAGCCGGGTTTGTTGAAATGATTGTCGTCGGCGCGTTCTCGTTCCTTGGCGCATCGGCCCTGTTCAGCGGAAGCCAAAAGGGAAAGGAGGCCCTTGTCGAACTCGGATACGATATGGCCGTAACGCCCTTGGCGGTCGCCGTCGAACCCGTACGATACGCCTTGATTGCGACCGCCACCGCTTTTGGTCTCGCAGTCATTGCGCATGGAATCGCCGCGCGGCGGGCAGGGGGGATCGTGCTCGGCGCGGCGCTGATAGGCGCGATTCGGATGTCGGGAAGTCTGATGCGCATGCTCGAAATCGAGGGATTCGCATCGCGGTTGTGGCTGATCGCCTTTGCGGCCCCTTTTGCCGCGCTGGCCGGTCTGGCCTACGCCCGGCGTACGGTGGAATGGCCGCAACAGCAGGCGAATGGCGAACTACCGATGGAAACGTATCTGCGCGAGTATGGCGAAGGACGGCGCTGAATCATGGATACGCGACGGATGCACTGCCTCTCGCTCATCGGAATGCCCGGCGTCGGCAAGAGCACGGTCGGAGTCCTGCTGGCCAAGGCCCTCTCGATGGGGTTCGTCGATACGGACGTACTGATTCAAGAGCGCGAATTGAAGGGACTCCCGCAGTTACTCGCCGAGCACGGCGCGGACGGATTTCTCGCCCTCGAGGAATCATACGTCCTCCATATGAATCCGACGGGCAAAATCGTTGCGACCGGAGGCAGTGTCGTGTACAGCAGCCGGGCCATGCTCCACCTGAAAGCCACCGGGCCGGTCATACACATGGAACTGCCCCTGCATGAATTGCGACACCGGCTGGGCAACCTCGTTCTACGCGGCGTGGTCCATGGCCCGGGTCAGGACTTGGAAGGGCTATACGCCGAACGGTTGCCCTTGTATCGGAAATACGCCGACATCGAAGTTCATTGCTCCGGAATGAACCATGAGGACGTCATGCGGGCCATCTTGGAACGCACGGGACACCTTTGATGCGACCGAATTCGCGTGGCACTCGGCAACGGAAACGGTCCTGGGAAACGTACGCGGTCCCGGCAGCTTAGGTAGGTTATCCGGCCGCGAGGCCGGCTCGAGGTCGGCGAGGATGGCAGGCCGCGATTTCCGGCCCTTTTGCGCAAAATGAGAAAAGAGGTTAGAATAAGGCAATGGTAAGCGTAGAAGAAGCGACCGAAGCCGACCTCAACGCCTTGTGCGCGATTGACCGCCTAGTTTTGGGAAGTAGCGAACGACGCAGTTTCCTGTCCAGCGCAATCGCGGGGCGGCATTGTTTCAAGGCCACCATCAACGGCGAACCCGTCGGGTTCATGGTCATCGAACAGGGTTTCCGCGGCCACAGTTTCATTTCGTTCATGGTTGTCCACCCGGGTCATCGCCGGGCGGGGGTCGCCACCGCCTTGATCGAGTATGCGGAGTCGATTGCGCCGTCCGATAGGCTCTACACCTCCGCGAGCATCGCCAATGTCGAAATGCAGCGGCTGTGCGAGTCGCTTGGTTTCATTCGCACCGGCAGCATCGACAACCTCGACGGCGACGATTCCGAAATCGTCTATTACAAGGAAATTGAGCACAAGACCGGCGCCCATTTCGCCCGATAACGCGGCGCGTCGATTGCCTCTCCGAACTCGCGGTGCACTCAAGCGCCAGGCTCCGTCGCGCTCGACGGATGCACGTCCAAGGTTTGCGCCTCAGGTTACCCCCCGTTTCGAATCCCGGGTAGAGCGTCATCCCGCCGTCAACGTAGAGCGTGATGCCCTGGACATAGTCGGAATCATCGGATACCAGCCAGACCGCGGCGCGACCAATATCTTTGGGCTCGCCGATGCGCTTGTATGGAATGAGCTTTAACCCGGATTTTTCACACCCGCGGGCAATGAAGGATACAACTTCGTGCGGCAAAATACCTTTATGCAGCGACAGGAAAAACGGGGTGTTGGTGTGAAAAATCCTCACCCGATTGACTTCTTTGCTATCTCATGAGCATTTCTCGCCAGTCGCTCCCGTCATCGGGAGCGACTGGTGAGAAATGCGGGTTAACAGGTCATGGTACGCCTGCGGCGTGTCCCACGCCTCCATATTGTCCATATTGATCGGGGCGAGGCAGGCCAAGCAAAGCCTCCGTCGACCCGACACACAGGAACCGGAAACCAGA
>BTUX01000241.1:0-7088 GCA_045863315.1 Candidatus Hydrogenedentota bacterium
ACCAGTCCGCGGACGGGCTCCGGATCCACCGAAATGACCCGGTTGAGCACTTCAAAGGCGCTCTTGCCTTCGTGCGGCGGCCGGCCGGTCAGGATTTGATACAGGACCGCACCCAGCGAGTACACGTCGCTGCGTTCGTCGACGCGGTCCACGTGGCCCTGGGCTTGTTCGGGCGGCATGTAGTTGGGCGTGCCGAGTACTTCGCCGTATTGGGTCGCGTTCGGATTGAAATCAGCATCCGCGATCCCCATCGCGATGGTCTGGGCGAGCTCATCGGCATGGACGTCTTTGCGATCCTTGTGCTTGGCCAGTCCCCAATCGAGAACGACGGTTTCGCCGAATTCCCCGACCATGACGTTGCCCGGCTTGATATCGCGGTGGAGCACGCCCCGCGAATGGGCATACGCGATCGCCTGGCACAAGTCCACGAAATGCGGCAGGATTTCGAGGCGTCGCTCGAGCGTATCGGCGTCCGTCAGTACGCGGGCCATCGTGCGGCCCCGGACGAGCTTCATGGTGTAGTACAGCGAACCATTCTCTCGATAACCCAACTCGTAGACCGGCACGATCGAGGGGTGTTCCAACTGGCCTGTGATACGGGCCTCCTGCAGGAAGCGCGCCACCGCAGGGGTGATGAGATGCACGGGGGTCGGCTGGTCGGTCACCGCTCCGCTCGAGGGCGGCAACAATTCCTTCAAAGCCACTTCGCGCCGCAGATACACGTCGTGCACCAGGTAGACCCGCCCCATCCCACCGCGCGCGTACTCGGAAATTTGGGAATAGCGGCCTGGCGTCTCCTGAACGGCCAAGACCTCGCTGGAATGGTCCTCATCGAGTCGCACCGTCCGGGGCGAGAGGATCATTTCGCCTCCGGCGGTCCGCGTCAGCCAAATTCCAAGCGTCTGCTCGACGAGATCCTCGCCGCCGAAGGCTTTGACCGTCGCCGCAGCGTCACCCTCATGGTCGAGAATGGCGCGCTCGACAAGGTTCGTGAGGAGTTGGAGATCACGCGATCCGATCAACCCCGCCTCGACCAGCCGTTCAGCCAAGTGCTTCGAAGGATCGATAGCCCATGAACCCGCCAACTCCATGACGCGCCGTGGGTCGACGCGCAGGAGCTGCACGGCAAACACGGCGACCAGTAGATTCCTGTCCCGATCCATGTTGCCCGACGGCACCCTCCTAAAAAAGCTTAAGCAGTTTATAAATAGTGACTTAGAAACGCAATACACAAACGGCCTCGGGATGTGAACTTGGGGATAGCCCGGATTTTTCACACCCGCGGGCAATGAAGGATACAACTCCGCGCGGCTTGGCGAACTGGTACTTCGGTGAAGTTGGTGTCATACGGCTTGCGGGATATGCGGGTCGATTTTTTTCTCGAAAAGGGCTATACTCTCCTTTTGGAGTCACGGGATTGTCGGACTCGTCGCCAATGTCCGCATCGCGCAACTTTGTCGGCGGCATAGGTATATATAATGCATCGCAAGAATCGAAGGGGTGAGGGCGAAATGGCCATGGCGGAAGGTCACGGGATAGTCCCACGGGCGAGTGGGCAGTCCCGCCTGCGGGTGCTCGGTCGGGAAGGGTTGCCGCTGCGGGAACGCGGCGACGAGGTCCTGATGCTGGAGCACGGGGCAGGGTCGGAAGAGGCCTTTGCCGAGTTGTGCCGGCGTCACCAGAAGAATGTGCTGAACTACATCTACCGGATGGTGCAGAACCGGCAGATTGCAGAAGAGTTGACACAAGAAGTATTTGTAGCGCTGGTACGCAATGCGCAGCGGTATCAACCAAACGCCAAGTTCACGACCTACCTTTACACGATCGCGAGCAATATCGTGTCGAAAGAGTGGGTGCGTCGCAAGCGGCGTCCCCGTTTGCTCAGCTTATCGGCGGCGTGGAGCTGGAGGCGGCACCCGGAAGACGAGTTTGACCCGATGGACCACGTCGGGGACGAGCGGGCGGACGTGTTCGCGTCCTTCCAGCGCGGCGAGATTTCGGAGGCCGTGAACGCGGCGTTGCGTGAACTTCCGGAACATCAGCGGGAAGCGTTTGTGCTGCGTCGATTTCAGGATTTGTCGTATGAAGAGATTGCGGATATCACGGACTCGCCGGTGGGCACGGTGAAATCGCGTGTCGTACGGGCGGAGCGAGCGCTGCGGCCGCTCTTGGCCCGATTCAGGGATTACGTCTAAACCATTCGGAGATTGGGTATGCTGGGCCACCCTTCAAAGCCGGTATTGCTGGCGTATGCGGAAGGGTTAGTCGACGGACGCGGCATCAGTTCCGCGACGGCGCGGCATGTCACGTCGTGCCCGGTGTGTTCGCGCGAAGTGGCTGAGATTCGGGCCTCGATCGAGTTTGCGGCTTCTGCCAAGCAACTCGACCCGGCGGAGGACTCGATTTCTCTCATTCTGGTGGCGGCCCGAAATGAACGCCGGGCGACGCGTCGCGTGCGCGGGCGCGCGCCGCTCGTGTTGTTCAAAGGAATGGCGTACGCGGCGGGCGTCGCGCTGCTGTCCGCTTTTGTTTTCCGGGCCGCACTCGAGGAAGTGCCGGCCACCGGAACCAATCGCGCGGCGATCACGACTCGTCAGCTCGCCGCGGGCCCGTCGATGGACGAGATCCGCAGGGCCACTCATGATATCCAGACACTGGCCGCTGCGGTTGGCGGGCGTACCCGTGCGCCGCAGAGTTTTCGCGCGGTCCAACAGGCCCGTGAAGTACTGGCGCTGGATGCTGAATTGTCCGCGGCGCGTAAGGCGTTGCAGCAAAACCCCGGCAGCCGGCGCGCCAGCCTCGTCATGAATGCCAACCTCAAGCGCCAGGCCGACGCGTTAAAATCCTTGTACGTCGAGCGGAGCTTCTGAGCACACCACCCTGCCTTCGCGTCGGTTTCCCGGAGGTCGCTGCATGCGTCGATGCGCGTCCGTTCACACATTCGGGGTTGGAGCGATGCGCCGAAGCGCCCGACGGGTCGCGTGTGTGCAATACCGGGACCCGCAAGGCATAATCTCAAGTCGATATGATAGGTAGAACTCCTCACATTCGCGCGGTGCTTGCCGGGTTGATGGCATTCGCGGCGGCGGTAACGAGCGCCGACGCCCAAAAAGACCCCCGCGAGCCCGCCACGTCGATTTTTGAGAACGTTTCGCGATGGCTCTCAATACTGGGCGAGAAGACCGAGGACCTCATCGCTCCGCGTTTTGGGCGCGTGGGCGACATGGGGGAGGCCGCGTGGGCGGGACTGAAGACGTCGACGGCGGAATTCCAACAGACCTATCCAGTGCGGCCGGACTGCAAGATTTCAATTGCGCGTGATTTCGGGGAGGGGTCGGTCACGGTCAAGACCTGGGAAAACCCCGTTGTGCAGGTGGCGGCGACCGTCGCCATCGGCGCGGAACAACAGGAAGTGGCCGCGCAGATTGCCGAGGCGGTGAAGGTGTCCGTCACCCCGTCGCCCGACTTCGTAGAGGTTCGCGCCACCTATCCGGATACGCGCGACAAGGGGAAGATTGCCATCAAGATGGACTTCGAAGTGACCGCCCCGGCCGGGGCGGCAGTGATCTGTAAGAACGACTGGGGCGACACGACAGTGGTGGGAGTGAACGGGGGAGTCACGATCGATTCGCGGTTTGGCGCGCTCGACTTGCGGGATATCGGCGGTCCGGTCCGCGTGCGCGCATGGGGCGAGTTTCCTCTGCGCGCGTCCGGGTTGCGGCAGGGCGGGGAATTCGAGCTGCAAGGCACAAGGGGCGAATTCGCCACGATTGCGGGCGGGGTGAAGATTAGCAGTTTCATGGGATCGATCGTGATTCGCGACCCCGCGGCGGAGTCGCAACTGGACGTCACCAGTGAGAGCGGGCCGATCGAGGTCTTCGTACCGGAACACGCCGCGCCGGATATCGCGGCCAGCGCGGTGTTCGGATCGATCAAATCCGATTTCCCGCTCGACCAGACCACGCGAGGAGATTTCGTGCTTGCCCGGCGCGGAAATGTCGAGACCCGGCAGCGGATGACGCTCCATGTGTCCTTTGACAACATCACGATACATCAAGAGGGCCGAAAACCGGCCGAGGCGCCGGCGGTCCTGAAAGGAAGCGGCGAGTACATTCGCCGCAGCGTCGAGCAACCCCTGACCGAAGTGCCGCCCGGGGCGGAGATCGTGGTCAAAGCCATTCTCGGCGATATCAAGGTGACCGGGTACGATTCGGACCGCATGCAGGTCAGGGCGGAACAGATTGTCCAGATGCGGACCAACGCGAACGCACAGGCCGCAATCGAGGCCCTGAGCATTCGCGTGGAAACCCTCGAGGGGCGTGTACTGGTCACCACGTCCGTGCGGGACAACATGGAGGTGCTTGGTTGTACGCACTACCGCGTGGACCTTCAATTACTGGTACCGAGGTCATCGCCCGTCCGAATCGTGGCAGACAACGGGTTTACGTCTGTAATTGGAATGGACGGCCCCATCGCGGTAGAGCAGAACAAGGGGCGTATCTCGGTGGAACAGATAAATGGGGGCGGGAGCGCGTGCGATCTGTCGATTCAGACGGGCGAGGTTTCCGTTTTGGACAGCGTCGGGCCGATCACGATTACCGTGCAGCAGGGAAGCGTGCGGTCGATCGGAGTGGCGGGGCGGCAGGTTATCACGACAGCGCAAGGGCGCGCGATTCTCGAGTCCCCGAAAGGGGAAGTCGTGTTGCGCAACCGCGGCGGCGACGTGAGCATACTCGCGCTGGACGGGATTCTGGGAAGCTACAACGTCACCGTCGAGCGGGGAACGTTGAATATCGTTATCCCGCCGACATCGGACGCCACGCTCTGGGTGAACGCGAAGAACGGCGAAATCAACAGCCGGATCCCGTTGGCGGGCAGCATCGACGGCGAGGCGCGGAGCTTTACGGGAAAACTTGGCGCCGGCCAGCACAGCGTCGAGCTGAACGTGGACAGCGGGGCGATCTATATCGACTGAGGGCCGCGACGCGCAAACGCTCGACAGATGCGGCTTGGAGGTTCCGCGCGGTGGTTCGGGCACACGCGCATATTCGACGATGATCGGCGTATACATTCATATCCCATTTTGCCGCACCATCTGCCCCTATTGCGATTTTGTCAAACGCCCGTTGAAGGGGGCTGTTCCAAGCGCGTTTATCGCGGCGCTTGCCCGTGAAATCGAATCCTGCCCGCGCCCGAGGAGTGTCGATTCCGTATTCTTCGGCGGAGGCACGCCGAGCCTGCTCGCGTTCGACGATTTGCGCGAAATCATGAATGCGGTGCGTCGAACGTTTCATGTGACCCCCTCGGCCGAAATTACTCTCGAAGCGAATCCCGATGATGTGACGGACGACCTTGTTCGGATGTGGGGGGATGCGGGCATCAATCGCGTCAGCCTGGGGGTGCAGAGTTTTAATGACGAAGCGCTTCGATACCTCGGCCGACGGCACGATGCGGACGTCGCGCGCGCCGCGTGCGCGACGGTGGCGCGTCATTTCCCGAATTGGAATCTCGACCTCATCTTTGGCGTTCCGCCGGTGGATGCATGGAGGTCGACACTATCCGAGGCCGCGGCCGCGGGTCCGACGCATGTTTCCGCGTACGGCCTGACCTACGAGCCGGATACGCCGTTTGGCAAGCGCAAGGCGGAAGCGATCGACGACGACACCTACCTTGCGCAATACGACGCCGCGGTGGAGTTGCTTGCAGATTTTGCGCGGTACGAGGTGTCCAACTTTGCGCGGCCGGGATGCGAGAGCGTCCATAATCTGCATTATTGGCGCAACGACGAGTATGCCGGCTTCGGACCGGGGGCGTATTCGTTTCTCGACACAGTGCGGGCCCGGAACCATCCCAACCCGGTCGAGTACGTGAAGGCGCCGGGCGAGAAATCGGAATCTCTCCGCTTGTCCGACGAAGAAATCCGGATCGAGACGGTGATCCAGCACTTGCGATTGGCGCAAGGTATTTTGCGCTCGGAGTATTGTGCTCGATTCGAACGGTCCATCGACGAAGATTTCGGCGCTGTGTTGGGGGAATTGCGGCAACGGGACCTTATCGTCGACGACGGCGAACGGCTTCGACCGACACCGCTGGGTTTCGTGCTGAACAACGAGATCGGGTTGGCGCTGGTCTCGTGAGGGAGACGGTATTACCACTTGAATCCGATGATGTTCCAATGTCGCATGAACGGAACGAGCGCCAAACACACGAGAGCGACAAGGGCATAATGGATGCGCGCCTTGCGCGACCAGTACCCCTTTCGCCACGCGGCCGCGGCCAACACGGCAAACACGACCGAACCGACTACGATGACCGGCGGCAGCGTAAGAAGCGCGACCAGGCGGCGCGGCATGCCGTACAGGAATTCCGAGTCGTCCATTTTGAGCAGAGTCCACCCGAGCGCGATCATGCAGACCGCGCTGAGCGCGGAAACCAGCCAGCCGATAAGCCGGTAATGTGAAGGCGCAATTTGTATGGGGAAGGGAAGTCCGCGTCGGCGTCCGCGAATCGCTGCAATGGGCCAACCCAAGGCGCCGCTCAACAGGACCGCCACGGAAACGCCTAGAAAGAGGAAATGCAGCGACGACTCCTCCCATCTCGAAATGCGTTCAAAGGCCGCTTGATCCATGAGAAGATGGGTAACGTTTCCCGCCGCATCGGTCCGGAACACCAGGCGGTTGCCTTCCTTCGCGTTGACAAAAACGTCGGGCTCGATCTCGATTAGCTTCACCGGATCGGGCTGACCCGTAAGTATGAGCAGGTTCCCTTTGCCGTCGTGTACGACCGGCGTCTGTGTCATCAGCGTCGTGAGCTTTTCAATGGAGTTTCGCGCGTAGCGGTTAAAGCGATACCTGCCGGTGTACTTGACGGCGCGCCGGGCAAAGTCCAGGGGCGGTTCCGGCGTCACAAGCGCCGGCTCGGGGAAGTACCGGTCCATGAACTTCTTAATCAGCATCCCGCGCAAGGAACCTTCGTCCACGTTACACGAGGTGAACAGGCCGATACCACGCTCGGGAATTAGAAACAGCAAGCTGGCAAAGCCGCTGAGATCGCCGCCATGACTGACGCAGTATTCGCCGTTTATTCGG
>BTUX01000242.1:0-7064 GCA_045863315.1 Candidatus Hydrogenedentota bacterium
GACGCAACAAGAACTTCTCGACGCAATTGCCAACGCCTTACAATCCGTCACTGCCTCGGATGCACAAGGATGGTTCACCTCATGCGGATATCGGCACACTCAATCTTGAAACGCTCTAGAGCACGGCCCCCAGCCTGCGAACCGCTTTTTGGCCTATATCGGTCCGATAGTGGGCGTTTTCGAAGTGGATCTTTCCGACCGCGGTGTACGCCTTTTCAATTGCGGCGGGAATGTTCGGTGCCGTGGCAGTCACGTTGAGCACCCTGCCGCCGTTCGTCACGACTTCGTTTCCGCGCAGCGCCGTGCCCGCGTGGAATACGGTCACCCCGGATTCTCCCTCGGCTTCCGCGGTCCCATGAATGGAAAACCCTTTTGTAAAGGGCCCCGGATACCCGCCGGACGCCATCACCACGCTGACGCACGCTCCCGATCTCCAACCGATGCCCATCCGGTTGAGCGTGCCGTCGCAGCACGCGAGCAGAAGCGGCACAAGGTCCGATTCCAGCAGCGGAAGCACGACCTGCGTTTCCGGATCGCCGAACCGACAGTTGAACTCGATGACCTTCGGTCCCTGCGCGGTTATCATAAGGCCTGCATACAGCACGCCGCGGTACACCCTCCCCTCGGCGGCGATGCCGGTAATGCACGGCTCCAGGATTCTGGTGCGGATTTCATCCATCATCTCACGCGTCACGATTGGTGCGGGTGCGTACGCGCCCATTCCGCCCGTGTTCGGGCCTTCGTCGTTGTCCAGGACGGGCTTGTGATCCTGGCTTGGCATCATGGGCAGAATCGATACGCCATCGGTGAACACCAGAATGGACGCCTCCTCCCCCTCGAGGCACTCTTCGATAACCACCTTGCTGCCTGCGTCCGCGAATACGCGCTCGGTCATCATCAACCGCACCGCCTCCACCGCTTCGTGGACGGTGCGAGCAACCGTGACACCTTTTCCCGCCGCCAGTCCGTCCGCCTTCACCACGATGGGCGCGCCCCGTTGCTCGATGTATCGGACCGCGTCGCGAGGGTTCGTGAACTCGGCGTAGGCCGCCGTCGGAATCCGGTTCTTGACCATGATGCGCTTGGCGAAGGCCTTGCTCGCCTCGAGTTCCGCCGCTCCTTTCGTCGGGCCGAATACCTTAAGCCCTGCCGCCGCCATGGCATCAACGATGCCGCGCGCGAGCGGATCCTCCGGTCCCACGACGACGAGATCGACTTCGTGGTCTTTGGCAAATGACGTCAGCGCGTCGATGTCCGACGCAACGATATCCACACATTCGGCCAAAGTTGCGATGCCCGGGTTGCCGGGCGCGCAGTATATGCGGCTGACGAGCGAACTTTGCGCGATCTTCCAGACCAGCGCGTGCTCGCGTCCACCGCTGCCGATAACGAGAACCCTCACTCCCTACTCCTTCTCCGGTTCCACTCGTTTCAGGTAGTCCGCAATGACCTGATCGTACTGCGCGGTGCAGGCAAAGGCCTCCTGGGCAAGGCCGAACCGCGTGGGGAACGTGACTTCGCCGTCGTGCGCTCGCAATTCGTGCATCACCTCTTTGTACCGTTCGGGGTTCACCACCACCGTCACGTAGCGGAAGTTTTTCGCCGCGGACCGAATCATGGCCATGCCGCCGATGTCGATCTGCTCGATCACTTCGTCAAGGGTGACCCCGGGCCGATCCAGGATCTCCTGCACGGGATGCAGATTGACGACGCACAGATCAATCCATTCGTAG
The DNA here is from genome assembly GCA_045863315.1 of Candidatus Hydrogenedentota bacterium. GTDB lineage: Bacteria > Hydrogenedentota > Hydrogenedentia > Hydrogenedentales > SLHB01 > JABWCD01. Next base: position 1,734 of record BTUX01000242.1, read on the forward strand.
CCAAAGGCCCGGAGTTGCTCCTCATGCAGCTTCCTGCTGCGAATGCCCAAGAGACCGGCGTGGACCTTCGAGTGCAGCGATTTCACGCGCCCATCCATCATCTCCGAAACGCCGGTGTAGTCGCCCATGCTGACGGCCTCGATGCCCGCATCCTCCAATACTTGGAGTGTGCCCGCCGTGCTGATGATTTCAACGTTGAACTCGCGCAGCAGCGTCGCAAACTCGATCAAGCCGTTCTTGTCATGGCAACTCATTATCGCACGGCTGATTCTCGGCATTGCCCTCCCCTTCCCCGCTTCTACGCCGCCGCACCCGACCGCAGCATGCATATGAAATTCGGCGCGCTAGAATACAATCTCAAATCGTCCCGTGCCAAATCGCGGGAAAGGCCCACGAATCCGGCCGGGTTCCGCAACGTTTCCGTGGGGTTGATTGCCGCGCGTTCCAACGCTTAGACTGAACTGGAAGGCTGGTGCATCGGTTATTGTCCCACGGCGTGAGATGGGGCGACTCGCCTTGCAGATTGCTTCTTTTCGGCCGGACTGCGGCGCGGACAGACTTCGCCGCAAAATTACAAGGGGTCGTTCGTCGCCGGCAGCGTCGCGTGGGGACTCCCATTCCGTTGTGCGCGGTTGCGCCCTCGGCCGGCAGGACCCTGGCCGCGGAAGTCGACCCGATCACGCTTGCATAAGCAGAAACCGAAGGAAGGACCGCCATGAACATCAAGAACCTGTTCACCGCTCCCTCGCATTCGACGCCGGCCGACGCAGCACTGCTGGTACTTCGCCTTGTAGCGGGCATCGCATTCCTGTTTCACGGCTGGGGCAAGATTCAGAGTCCGTTCAGTTGGATGGGCCCCGACGCCGCCGTGCCAGGAGTTTTTCAAGGCCTTGCGGCCCTCTCGGAGTTCGGCGGCGGCCTCGCATGGATATTGGGTCTTTTGACGCCGCTGGCGTCCTTCGGCCTCCTCTGCACCATGGCGGTCGCGGTGTTCTTGCACGCCGTCATCCTGGGCGATCCCTTCGTGTCGACTGGCGAAGGCGGAGCCTATGAACCCGCCGCCGTGTATTTCTGTGTCGCGCTGCTGCTTATGTTGGGCGGGCCGGGCCGCTTCTCAATGGATCGACTGGTTTTTGGCGACAGGGGCTCGGCTTCAACCTCCGCGAGCGGCGGTCAGCGCGACTGAGCCGCACAACGCAGGAAAACCGCGTGCGAGGGCGTCCCGATACATCCATTCGCCATCAGGACATTGGTAGATGAACGAGACGGCGGACGACAATGCGCGGAGGATCGTGGACAACATATACCGGTCTGAATCGCGCCGGGTGCTTGCCACGCTTATTCGCTTGATCGGCGATTTCGAACTCGCCGAAGAAGCCATGCACGAAGCATTCACCGCTGCCGTCGATCAGTGGCAGCGCCACGGCGTCCCGGCGAAACCCCGCGCCTGGCTGGTGTCGGCGGGGCGATTCAAGGCGATCGACGCCATGCGGCGGCGGGCCCGGTTCGACGCTTCTCAGGCGGCGCTGGCGGCACAACTGACCGCGTCGACTCCCGACACGGATCAGTGGGAGAACGAAGGACTCGAGGACGATCGCCTGCGGCTCATTTTCACGTGCTGCCATCCCGCATTGCCGCCCGACGCGCGCGAAGCGTTGACCTTGCGGGAAGTGTGCGGCCTCACCACCGAGGAAATCGCGCGCGCGTTTCTCACGGCGCCCTCGACATTGGCGCAGCGGATCGTGAGGGCCAAGGCAAAGATCCGCGAGACCCGCATTCCCTATCAGGTGCCTTCGCCCGAGGAATTGCCGGAACGGTTGGACGCGGTACTTCACGTGATTTACCTCGTCTTCAATGAAGGGTATTCCGCGTCGTCGGGCGAGTCGTTGACGCGTGCGGATCTCTCCGAGGAGGCCATCCGGCTGGGCCGGCTGTTATTCGAGTTGCTGCCCGAGCCGGAAGTGTCGGGTCTGCTCGCCCTGATGCTGCTGCACGAGTCGCGCCGGCTAGCGCGCACAACGCCGGACGGCGAACTCGTCCTATTGCACGATCAAGACCGATCCCGGTGGAACCAGAAATACATCGCGGAGGGACTCGCCCTCGTGGATCGCGCACTCGCTTCGGGCCGGTTTGGTTCCTACACTATCCAGGCGGCGATTGCTGCCGTGCACGCGCAGGCTCCTACGGCCGACACGACCGATTGGAACCGAATCGTCGCGCTGTACGATTTGCTGGCACGCGTCGAGCCCTCGCCCGTCGTTGAACTAAACCGGGCCGTGGCCGTCGCCATGCGCGACGGCCCCAAGGTGGGACTTGCCCTTGTCGATGAGATTCTTGCGCACGGCGACCTCACCGATTACCACCTTGCCCATGCGACCCGCGCGGATCTCCTTCGGCGGCTCGGTCGGCTGGAGGAAGCCCGCGCCTCGTACCGCGAGGCGCTTTCGCGTACCCGGCTGGAACCCGAACGGCGTTTTCTCGAGCGCCGGCTGCGAGAGCTGAACGAGTGAATACCGCATGTCGATTTGGGCTGTCGCGGAACGACTAGTTGATGTCCAAGGCAAGGCCGCCGGTCGCGTCCCATGTTCGAGATTGGGCGCTACCCTTCTTAAACGCGGCAATGAAAAGGAGTTATGGAGATGCGCGTAATGGTGATAGTAAAGGCCGACAAAGACACCGAAGCCGGAGTGCTTCCCGATGAAAAACGCTTCGCGGACATGGGCAAGTTCAATGAGGATCTGGTCAACGCGGGAATCATGCTCGCGGGCGAGGGTCTGCACCCGAGTTCGAAGGGGGTCCGCGTAAAGTTCTCGGGAAACCGGAGGACGGTGATCGACGGCCCCTTCGCCGAGACCAAGGAATTGATCGCGGGGTTCTGGATTTGGAAAGTGACCTCGATGGAAGAGGCGATCGAATGGGTCAAGCGCTGCCCGAATCCGACCGGCGCGGAGTCGGTGATCGAAATCCGCCCGATTCTCGAGGCGGACGATTTCGGCGAAGCGTTCACGCCCGAACTTCGGGAACAGGAAGAGCGCCTTCGCGCTGAATTGGCCAAACAGACGGCATCGTAGCGATTGCGTCTACGCATGCGTAACCGGAACTTGTGCAACCGACTGATTCTTCACGTATATGCCAAAGGAGGAAGTGCACACCATGCGAATGAACCCGTATCTGACGTTTAACGGCGATTGCGAAGCCGCGTTCACGTTCTATCAGCGGTGTCTGGGCGGAACGATCGCTATGATGCTCACGCATGGCGATTCGCCCATCGCCAACGACGTGCCGCCGGAATGGCACAAACGCATCATGCACGCCCGTCTCGAATGCGGCGACCTCGTCCTGATGGGGTCGGACGTCCCGCCCGATCGGTACGAGCGGCCGCAGGGGATTTCGGTCTCGCTTCAAGTCGACGACCCGACCGAGGCGGAACGGCTCTACCACGCGCTGTCCGAAAACGGGAACGTGATCATGCCGCTTCAAGCGACATTCTGGGCCGCGCGCTTTGGAATGTTCACGGACCGGTTCGGCACGCCCTGGATGATCAATTGCGAGCAGCGCGCATGACTGAGGTTCGAGGGTGGGTATCAACGCGGCATCAAGGACGAGAGCCGGCCGGTGCGGGCAAACGTGGAGGATGACGTGAAGTACGTGTGCTTGGGATACTTGGAAGAGGCCGCATGGGATGCACTGCCCGAACGCGAGCGAGAGGCCGTCGTGGTCGACTGCGCGGCGTATACCGACGCGCTCGAAGACAGGGGACTGTTGATCGGCGCGGAGACGCTGAAAAGCGTGCAAAATGCCACCACGCTGAGGTGGAGTAAAGGCCGGATCTCTATCACCGACGGACCTTTCGAGGAAACGAGGGAGCAATTGGGCGGCGTACTGGTGTTCGAAGCGCGGGACCTGAACCACGCGATTCAGTTGATGTCCCGTCACCCGGGACTTCGGATTGGCGGGTGCTTCGAACTGCGGCCCGTAGAGGAGAATCGGCCCTGCGGATGGTTTTAAGTAACTTCGGTTCAGTTCACTTCCAAACAACGGAGAACAGAAATGAAATACGTGGATGGATACGTCCTGCCGGTCCCGAAGAAAAATTTGAAAAGATACCGCAGCATGGCGCTCAAGGCCGGCAAGATTTGGCGCGAGCACGGCGCCCTCGAGTACCGGGAGTGCGTGGGCGATGACCTCAAAAATAAATGGGGCGTGCCATTTCCGCGCCTGGCGAAACTCAAACGCGGCGAGATCGTCGTATTCTCATGGATTGTGTTCAAATCCCGCGCGCACCGGGACAAGGTCAACGCGAAGGTGATGAAGGACCCGCGGCTTTCAAAAATGCCGCCCCCCATGCCATTTGATATCAAGCGAATGGCGTACGGCGGGTTCACGACGATAGTCGACTTATAGAGTGCGAAAACCGTACACGCGGAAATGCATTCATGTGTTGTGGATGCAGGTGGAGTTCATTGGAACTCGGGAACCATCAAACTCGAATTCGACCTGAGAAATCGGCGCACGAATCAAACCGGCAAGGAGAACCCGCTATGGACAATGACAACAGGACCTCGCAATACCTTCTGCTTTTCCGGGGCACCGACTGGGACAAGGGCCGGTCTCTTGACCAACTCAGTGACATCATGGCCCGGTGGACGGAATGGATCGGGGGACTCGAACAATCCGGCAAACTTCGCGGGGCGCAACCGCTGTTTCCGGAAGGGAAGATCGTTTCGGGCAAGAACGGGCGAAGCGTGGTGGACGGGCCCTTCATGGAGTCGAAAGAGGCCATTGCCGGCTACTTTCTGGTCGAGGCGGATTCTTTGGACGAGGCGCTCGAATTCGCCAAGACCAGTCCCCTGCTCGAATACGGAATGTCGGTCGAGGTCCGGCCGGTAGCCGCGCAGTGTGTCACGATGAAGCGCGTCGCCGACGCGTTCGCGCACGCCACCGCGTGATCAGAGAACCTCGACACGGAGGCCCTGCGGAATTCGCGACGGCCTTCCGCAGGGCGGCTCGGCCGCGAGATTGCCGCGGTCTGTTGGCGTGTCGTAGAATCCGACGACCGCGGCGAAATCAAGGGGAGGGCGATCCATGTACTCGGCATTCTTGGTGTTGGCGGCCGTTGTTGCGCAAGGGCCGTTGTTCGAGGCCGAGATTATATTTGAGCCGCAGCCCCAGCACAATCATGGATCCAGTGTCGTCGAGACACCGGAGGGCGACTTGCTTGCCTGCTGGTTTCACGGTTCCGGCGAACGCCGGGCGGACGACGTACAAATCATAGGCGCCCGCAAGCGAAAAGGCGCGTCTACCTGGAGCGGGCCGTTTCCCATGGCCGAT
>BTUX01000243.1:0-7059 GCA_045863315.1 Candidatus Hydrogenedentota bacterium
TGATTAAAGAAATCAAGGAGGCGGTGGGCTTGGGCGGCACGATTGACAGTTTGCCGCTCATCGCGGTCGATCAGGAGGGCGGGCCGGTGAACCGGCTGCGCCTGATTGAAGCGCCGGCTCCCGCAGTCTTGGGCAAGGGTCGTGATCCCGAGGCGGCCCGAACGATCGGCCGTAATGTGGCGCGATCCTGTATTGATCGCGGTATCGGCGTGCTGCTTGCGCCATCGCTGGACGTTTACGCTCCGGGCGGACTGGCCGAGATGCGAGATCGCAGCTTCGGCGAGGACCATGCGCTCGTGGCGGCGATTGGCCTCGCGTTTGCCGACGGGGCGTTGAACGCGGGCGTGGTGACCGTCGTGAAACACTTTCCAGGGATTGCGGCAGCGAAAGAGAATACGGACAAAGCATTGGCGGTGATGCCGGCGACGCGGCCGCTGGCGGAGATCGTGTATCCCTTTGACGAAGCGAGCCGCGCCGAAGTGCCGGGGATACTGGTGGGCCACATCGCGGTACCCGAACTTGATCGCGACGAGCCCAGTCGACCCGCATCGCTGTCGCCGATACTGGTCAGGAGCTTATTGCGTGAACGCTGGTCGTATCCAGGCGTCATTCTCGCCGACGACCTGAACAAGGGCGCGGTCACAAGCATATCGCCGGTCGAGCAGGCGGCGGTTAGCGCGCTTCAGGCGGGCTGCGACGCAGTGCTGATGCTCGATCCGGACGTCGAGAAAATTCGACTGGTATGCGCCAGCATCGAGAAGGCCGCCGGCGAGGGCGCACTTGATCGGAGACAGTTGAGCGAAAGCAAGAAACGGTTGGATTCATGGCAGAAGATACTTACCAACCCCGGCGCGGCGTCCCTGAAAACGATGCCGGGACTCGCGGGGCAGCAGGTCGCGAGCCGGGTGCCCAGCGAAACACCGGCTGCCTCGGCGGCTGAGACGGGTACGCAAGGCCCAGCCGCAGAGACAGTAATATACGAGGTGGTGCGCGGCGACGGTCTACAGAAGATCGCGTCGAAATTCGGGGTGACACAGGACGATATTAAGAGGTGGAACAAACTTGCGAACTCGAACATCCGGGTAGGCCAGAAACTCACGATCTATCCCGGACTGAAGGGGCAGCCGGCGCCTGCGCCGGTCGAGGGTCCGGCCCCTGCGCCTGCGGCGACCTCCGAACCGCCGGCAGCCCCGACTTCGCCGGAATCGACTGAACCCGCCGAAGCCGCGCCTTCCCCCGGGGAGCCGCCCGTTGCGGAACCTCCCAGCGAGGAGCCGTCCGTCGAGCCGCCCCCGAACACGAAGCCGCTGACGCACGTCGTGAAAAGCGGCGACTTTTTGGCGTCGATCGCGACCAAGTATGGCGTGAAGTATCAGGACATCATGAAGTGGAATGAACTCAATGATACAAAACTGAATGTGGGGCAGAAATTGATCATTCACGTTGCCGGGGACTTTGTCCTGCCGGATTCGGCATCGCCGCCGGCGGCGACGGAGCAGCCCAACCAACCGGAGCAGCCATCGGAAGCGCCTGCACCTGGGACATCGCCACCGACCGCGGAAAGCGCGGCGCCGGATGCGGCGAATGTTGCGCCGCCGCCGATGGAGATTCAGTACGATGTAAAGGCCGGAGATTCGCTGGCGAAGATCGGCGGCCTTTATGGCGTGACGGTGGACGAGTTAAAGGAGTGGAATTCGTTGCCCGATGACCGGTTGTTGACGGGACAAAAACTCGTCGTTCGACCGAAGAAATTACCGGCTGAGAACTAGACGCTTCTGATCGGCTGATTACAAGCGAGAGCGAGTAACACCGGCGCGACACCCTCGACCCCGGAACGCAAATTTGGGAATGGCCGCGCAACGCTCTCCGAATGCTCCGGGCTTGGCATTCGGTCGAGGGAGCCTGTCGTGCGTTGCGCGGCCGAAGTCCCAGGTTGCGGAGTCAGCAACCGTTCGGTGCAGGGCGCACCGATGAGAGGGCGGTCTAAGCACCTCCGAAAAGTCGGGCAGAAGCAGGCCGCGTCCGCAGTCCCCGTTCCATTACCGGGTTCCAGTCCTGCATCCAGATTCCGGCGCCGAGAGACCCCGCGGGGGCCTCAGTTCGATCGTCCGTCGGCGCCGCCGAAATCGAACAGGTCGGAGCGCACTCGTTCGGGCTCGTCTGTGCTTGGGTTCTCGTTTCTTCCTGCATTGTTTTTCTCCCGATTCTGTCCGAGTGGCCCTAGGGCGTGAAACGGGATGAGCAATGTATGTGCCAAGTAATCGAACAGTTGGGTATTTTGTGCGTAACCCATTGACGCCGGTATTGATAATCATAGAGAGCGGGATCGCTTGCGAGTTCAGGCAAGACAAAAAACTACCGTTCCGTAGTTCGCTCGCCAAATGAATACATTGACGTAGAGTTGCTCCCAGTTCATGATGCCTTGCTCTTGGGTTGGCGCAGTAGTGGTTCGCAGGAAATTGGCGGACCGCGTCGGAAATCCGTTCTGTCGTGTTGTTGCGGTCCTGCGCGGGCGCCGATGTAATGGGAACTTGTCAGGCGCCCCACTTGCCTTTCGGAACCAGCAGCATGGCGGTGCCGACGGCAACGGCGACGAGGCACGCCCACATCGGAACCTCGACGGTCTTTTTCTCCTTTACGGTCAACTCGAGGGGACCGAGGTTTGCTTCATGGGACTCTTCGGTGTAGGTGATCCGCCCGTAGGCACGCCCTTCGGTCGAACCGCCCCGCAACGCCTTCTGCAAACGGAGGCGGAACCCTTTTGCGCCGCTGTTTATTGGTCGCACGCGCCGGTGATGCGCCGACCGCTTCGCGCGTCAACCAATGGACGCGCGGGGAGCACGCGAAATGGAATGACGCGTTCTAAATCAGACGACCGGTTTTCTGCCGTCGATAATGCGCAGCAGTACGACCACGATGGCAATTACGAGCAAGACATGGATGAAACCGTTGATTGTGTATGAGGACACGATTCCCAACAGCCATAGGATGATGAGAATGGCGGCGATGGTCCACAACATGAGGGCTCCTTCCATGGGCTCCGCGCCCGTATACACCGGAACAGCTCCCATGGAAACACCTGCCAGGCGCGATAAATTGCAGGGGGTCCAAAAATTGCGGTTTAGCCCGGATATTTCACACCCGCGGGCCATGAGGGAGACATCTTCGTGCGGCACATACCTTTATACAGCGACAGGGAAAACGGGCTGTTGGTGTGAAAAATCCTCACCCAAATCACTCACAGGCTTTCTCCAAAGCATTTCTCACCAGTCGCCCCCCGTCAAGGGGGGCGACTGGTGAGAAATGCGGGTTTAGACCTGACACGCGCCTGCCAGCCGTTTCGGGCTCGAGCAAATGAGCGACCTCTTCCCTAAGACGTTCCTATAGAAGTGCAACGCCCGGCGCTCGGCCGGGCGTTGCCGTCCCTCCTCAGGTCACTTCGAAGATTTAGTGTTTCGAGCCATTCCCGCCGGGTTCTTTGAACTGGTCTTCTTCCGTCGAGCCCTTCAAAGCCGTGACCGAGGATTCGCCGCTCGAAATCGCTTCCATAATGCGATCAAAGTAGCCGGTACCCACAAATTTCTGATGGGTCGTCGCCATATACCCGCTGCCCTTCTCGTATTCGAATTCCTTCTCCTGGAAGCGGGAATAGGCCGCCATTCCTTCGGTCTTGTATTTGCGCGCCAGATTGAACATGCCCAGGTTCAGCGAGTGGAACCCGGCCAGCGTCACGAACTGGAATTTGTACCCCATCGCACCCAGTTCCCGCTGGAATTTCGCGATCGTGGCCTCGTCGAGGTTGCGCCGCCAATTAAACGATGGCGAGCAATTGTAGCTGAGCAGTTTGCCCGGGAACTTGGCGTGAATGCCCTCGGCGAACTTTTTGGCGTCAACGAGGCAGGGGGTCGAGGTTTCGCACCAGATCATGTCGCTGTATGGCGCATAGGCGAGGCCGCGCGCAATCGCCATGTCGATGCCCCCCTTGATCGCGTAAAACCCTTCGGTCGTGCGTTCGCCGGTCATAAACGGATGGTCGCGCGGATCGATGTCGCTCGTGAGCAGCTTGGCCGAATCCGCGTCGGTGCGCGCGATGAGCAGGGTGGGCACGCCGCAGATGTCAGCGGCCAGCCGCGCCGCGATCAGCTTCACGATGAATTCCTGGGTTGGCACGAGCACCTTGCCGCCCATGTGCCCGCACTTCTTGGCGGACGCCAACTGGTCCTCGAAATGGACGCCTGCCGCGCCGGCCTCGATCATCGACTTCATCAGCTCATGAGCATTGAGCGGCCCGCCGAAACCCGCCTCGCCATCCGCGATAATCGGCGCGTACCAGTACGGACCGTTCTTGCGCCCGTCGAGCACCTGAATCTGGTCGGCGCGACGGAGCGCGTTATTGATTTTGCGCACCACCGCCGGCACGCTGTTGCACGGGTACAGGCTCTGGTCCGGGTACATTTGGTCGGCCAGATTCGCGTCCGCGGCCACCTGCCATCCGCTGAGATAGATCGCCTTCAGTCCGGCCTCGACCTGCTGCACCGCCTGGTTTCCGGTCAAGGCCCCGAGCGCCGGGATGAACGCTTCCTTGTGAAGCAGCCGCCACAACCGTTCCGCGCCCATCTCGGCAAACGTATACGAGATCTTCACCGTTCCCCGGAACCGGAGCACGTCCTCGGCGGAATACGGGCGAACCACGCCCTTCCAGCGCTCGTCCTTCTCCCAACTTTCGCGCAGCGCTTTCGCCTCGCCCGGGTCGATGTCGTGACTCTTGACCCGCTCCTCGAGTTCGATCGCCATTGTTTCCACTGTCTTCATATCCGGTGCCCTCCTCGGTGAGATAAAGTCCTCTCGGGTACTTTAATTACGGTTCAGTCCAGGTGCTCGTATGCGCGCAGCGTCAAGAACTCTTCCAATTCGTTGTTGACGATGATCTCGTCGAAGAGCTTCGCCGCCAGTTCATACTTGCCGGTGCCGAATCGGTCCGCGCCAACCTCTTGGCGAATCTTGTCCATCTCCTCGATCATCAGCCCGCGGAACAGGTCGGTCGTCACTTTTCGTCCGTCCGCAAGTACGCCTTTCGGATTGTGCAGCCACTGCCACACCTGCGATCTCGATATCTCCGCGGTGGCCGCGTCTTCCATCAGGTTGTAGAGCGGCACGCATCCGGTGCCCCGCAGCCATGCCTCCATATACTGAACGCCCACGCTGATGTTGGTGCGCAGGCCCGCCTCGGTAATCTGGCCTTCCGGCATTCTCAACAGGTCGTCCTGAGTCACCTCGATGTCGTCGCGGACCCGTTCGATCTGGTTTGGCGTCTTCATCACCTTGTCGAATTCTTCCATCGCCACCGCGACCAGGCCTGGATGCGCGACCCACGTCCCGTCGTGGCCGTCCCTTGCCTCGCGCGTCTTGTCCGCCCGCACCTTGGCGAATGCGGCCTCGTTGGCTTCCGGATTGTTTTTGATTGGAATCTGCGCCGCCATGCCTCCGATGGCGTGTGCGCCGCGCCGATGGCAGGTCTTGATGGCCAACAGAGAATAGGAATGCATGAAGTGCGTCGTCATCGTGACCTGTGCGCGGTCCGGGAACACGCGGTCCGGGTAGTTCCGGAATTTCTTGATGCAACTGAAAATGTAGTCCCAACGCCCGCAATTCAGGCCCGATGAATGTTCGCGCAGCTCGTACAGAATCTCGTCCATTTCGAAAGCTGCCAGAATGGTCTCGATCAGGACGGTGGCCTTAATGGTTCCCCGGGGAATGCCCAGCAATTCCTGTGCGAGCACGAACACATCGTTCCATAAACGCGCTTCGAGATGGCTTTCCAGCTTCGGCAAATAGAAGTAGGGACCGCTCCCCGCCTCAATCAGGTTTTTTGCGTTGTGGAAGAAGTACAGCCCGAAGTCGAAGATCCCACCGGGCACGGCCTGGCCGTCGATCCTTACATGCTTCTCATCCAAGTGCCAGCCTCGCGGCCTCACCAGCAGTGTCGCGATTTCATCGTTGAGTCGATACCTTTTCTCGGGGGTATCCATCGAGATGGTTCGGTTCACCGCGTCGCGAAGATTGATTTGACCTTGGACCGTGCCGTCCCACGTCGGCGAATGGGAGTCCTCGAAGTCCGCCATGAACACCTTCGCCCCGCTGTTGAGCGCATTGATGATCATCTTGCGATCGACCGGTCCGGTGATTTCGACACGACGGTCCTGCAGGTCGGCGGGCACCGGCGCAATGGTCCATTCCCCCTCGCGTATGCCACGGGTCTCGGGGAGGAAATCCGGCAGCCGGCCGGCGTCGATATCCAGTTGACGCCGAACCCTGCGTTCGAGCAACTCCCCGCGCCGGGCCGATGCGAACCGCACCAGCTTTGCGACGAATCGCATCGCATCGGGAGTCAGGATTTCCGCGAATTCCTCGGAAATCGGTCCGAGGATCTCGATCCCCTCGTTTTCAAGCCGCTGCAGTGCGTTGCTCAGGACTTGCATGAGTTCGCCTTTCCTATCTAACCAACTGTAATACAATTATTTGCGAGTGATGGAGTCCTGAGGACAAACCCCACCCGCTGTGGGGCATCGACTCCGGGTCTCTTGCGACCGGTTTCGGCCGAGTCGCGCGTAACTTACCAGTAGGTAGAGTATTTATCAATACAATTGTTTCAATGATTAGTATTGGATATAATAATACTAGCGGCGCGCCGCTTCCGCTCAAGCAAAGACGCCCCCCTCGCCGCGAGGGCGAGGGGGGCGGACGATCAAGACGCTGCTATCAGTTGACGGTAATGCTTACGTCGTCAATATTGAATGTGGTTAACGTGGACGCGGTACCCTTTTCCACGCATTTGAACAGGATCTTGTGCTTTTGTCCGTCCGCGAACTGCGAGATGTTCTTCTGGACGAGAACGTATCCGTTGTGGTACTGCGTCTTCGTTTCGTTTGTCGAGAAGACCTTCACGCCGTCAATTTTCACCTGCAGTTTTGCCGGCGCGTCGTGCACCCCTGTCCAGAGATAGAACCTCAAAACCGCCTGGCCCCCGCTCGGCATTTTGACGTTCTGGCTGACCTGGCT
>BTUX01000244.1:0-6971 GCA_045863315.1 Candidatus Hydrogenedentota bacterium
ACTGGTGAGAAATGCTCAGGAGATAGCATAGAAGTCAATCGGGTGAGGATTTTTCACACCAACAGCCCGTTTTCCCTGTCGCTGCATAAAGGTATGTGCCGCACGAAGTTGTATCCTTCATTGCCCGCGGGTGTGAAAAATCCGGGTTAGCCGCCTATCAACAACTGAAATGTGCGCTCGCCCCTCACCGGGTCGAAGTCGTCATCGTATTTCGCTTCATCCCGGTACGAGGGATCAAACTCGATTGCGCACAGCAAGAGCGGTACCACCTCGTCCCGATCTCCGCGAAGACTGGCCAGGCACGCTAGGTTGTAGTATGGCGCGGGATGGTCCGGCTCCAGCGAGATGGCCTTTCGATAAACGGATTCCGCCTCATCGAAGCGTTTAAGCGCCACAAGCAGATTCCCATAGTTGTTCTGCGTTGACACGCTTTCGGGTTCCAAGTCTAGCGCGAGCCGCGCCTCGACCTCTGCTTCTTCGAGCCGCCCCGTCAGCCGCAGCAGGATCGCGAGATCGTTGTGCGGCCGGCTCCAATCGGGGTCCATGTCGATGGCTTTGCGAAACATCGCTTCGGCTTCGCCGGTGCGCCCCGACGAGTGCAATAGAATGCCGAGCGAGTTGTACGCCCAAGTCCAATTCGGACGCATCTCCGCGGACTTGCGGAACGCCCGTTCCGCCGACGGGAAATCCCGCATCGCGCTCAGCTTGACGCCCAACGCGTAGAGCGTGTCGGCGGTTTCGTACCGCCCGGACTCGGCGAGCGAGGCGACGGCGTCGACGAGCGACCGCGTATTGCCGCGCCGCCCCTGCGGGTCCTTGTCGAGGCACGCTTTCATCGTTTGGATCAGCACTTCCATTTGTTTTGGGGACAGTTCCGGCGCAAGGGTTGACATGGTGCGCGTGGGATTCTGGACGGATGGTGCCCGCACGTCGCGCGAAATCAGGATGAGCGCCGCCCCCAACGCGATGAAGCCCGCTATGATCCAGATCGTCCGGTGGTGTTTCATGCCGCTTGTTTGACCATGCCGCGCGCCGCGCGGTGTACATTGCGCGGCACGCCCCGTATAATCGCGATTTCAGATTGCAGCGCCGGGTGCGGCGGCATCATAGCAGACGGTTCCCAAGGGGTACGAATCATGAAATGCGCCACCGAATACCTGTGGTTCAACACGAAAAAGCACCGCGAGTACATCAACGTCACCGAGACGGTCGAAGAAATCGTCGCTAAGAGCGGCGTGAAGGAAGGCATGGTGCTCGTCAGCGCGATGCACATCACCGCGGCCGTCTACGTCAACGACGCCGAAAACGGCCTCATCGCCGACATCGATGAGTGGCTCGAAGGCCTTGCCCCGTTCAAACAAGACTACCGGCACCACCTCACCGGAGAGACGAACGGAGACGCCCACCTCAAGAGCCTGATCATGCACCACGAAGTCATTGTCCCTATCACCAACGGCAAGCTCGACCTCGGCCCCTGGCAGCAAATCTACTATGCCGAGTTCGACGGCCAGCGCCGAAAGCGCGTGATCGTAAAAGTCATGGGGGAATAGATCGGACCACGTGCGGTTCAAATTTCCTTCGTAAAGGCCAATCGACCGCCGTTCACACCGGACGCGGTTTCCCCGCCCACGCGCAAATCGCGTCGAACAGATCGGAGACGGCGGACACGCCGTAGTCGGCGAAATTCTTCGGGTTACTCCAAAATTCCTCGAGCCGGCCTCTCCCTTCTTTTTGGTACATGACGATTTTGATCATCATCTGCGCCTTATCGAGCCCGCGCACGAGCCGCGACTCAATGGAACGGAGATTCTGCAAGTCCTCAAACAGTTCTCGGTAGGCTTCCGGGAATCCGCCCAGCAATTGACCTAATACCGCCCGTTCCGCCGCGTTCTTTGCGTCCTTGAGGTGGGCGTCCGTCGCGGGCATGGGTATGTCCATGAGCGCGGCTTCCGGCAAATCATGAATGAGCGCCATCGTTAACGCGCGTTCGCGGTCGAATTGTTCGGGATACCGGTCTACGAACAGCAGCGTGAGCAGCGACACGAAGTGGCTGTGCGCCGCCACCGATTCGGGTCCGACGACCCCGCGCAGAACATACCCCGCCCGATCGATGCGATCCAACGGATGGATTTGCTCGAAGAGTCGTAGAACCCGCTGTTCGAAGTCGCCCATGCGGCGCGAGTATGCCAAATGGGCGTTACCCGTGCCAGCGAATGCCACCCGCGTGTGGATCGATCCTGCCGTCGCGGGTTCGCGGCTTGTCCCGCGCGCGTGCGGACACTATTCTGTAACCGGGCTGCGGGAATCACGTGGAAGGAGTGCGAACATGTCCGTTTGGGTGGCGTATTGCATCGCGCTGGCCGCGGGGGCGGGCGCTTTTCCCGGGGCGGAGTGGCAGCGGCGCGCACCGGCGGACGCCAGTGTTGACGCAAACGCGCTGAAGAATCTCTCCGATGTCCTGGGTGGACGCGGCTGCGTCATCAAGGACGGCTACGTCGTTCACGAATGGGGCGATCAGGCCGAGCGAGGCGACTGGGCGTCCTCAGCCAAGCCGGTGTTGAGCACGCTGCTGTTGTTCGCATTGAAGGAGGGTCTCGTCAAAAGCGTGGACCAGCCGATCGTCGAGTTCGGCTGGCCCCTGACCGGCAAGGACCGGGGAATCACCTTCCGGCATCTGGGCGCGATGTCGAGCGGCTATGCGCGCCCCGAAGGACCCGGTGAAGCCTGGGCCTACAACGACTTCGCCATCCAGTTGTATCAGAAGACGCTGTTCGATTACGTGTTCCAGGGCGATCCCAAAACAGTTGCCGATGCGCCGGAACGGTTGGGCGCGCTCGGCTTCCAGGACGGGTTGGAATTCTCGCAGGACAAACGTCGCATCAAGGCCTCGGTGAGGGACTTCGCGCGCATCGCGTGGTTCTGGATGAACCGCGGCCGATGGGCTGACAAGCAGGTCCTGCCCGCCGCGTATTTCGACGACTACATGCGCCCGCAAACGCCCAAGGACCTGCGCCAGACGCGCAAGGCACAAACGGACGACTACCTAGGGATAGGAAGCTACGGCGGCGACTCCGACCATTTCACGGACGACGGACCCGGCGTGTACGGATTTAACTGGTGGTTCAACGACACGGGGCGCCGGAATCCGAACATTCAAACGTGGCCCGACGCGCCGCCCGATACTTTCATGTCCGTCGGCGCGGGCGGGAACTGCGCGGCCATGATGCCAAGCCTTGGACTGGCAGTTGTTAGCGCGAAGGGAAAATGGGGCGAATTGCGGGCGGGCGACGCCGCGT
Organism: Candidatus Hydrogenedentota bacterium; assembly: GCA_045863315.1. Lineage (GTDB taxonomy): Bacteria > Hydrogenedentota > Hydrogenedentia > Hydrogenedentales > SLHB01 > JABWCD01. The sequence goes on from BTUX01000244.1 coordinate 3,297, forward strand.
CAAAATTCAACACGATTCTAAAGATTGCGGCGGAAGCCGGCGGATACCAACGCACCGAAGTCGCGGTTTCGGGCGCGATGCGACAGTGGCAGCCAATTACCCTGGATTTTGCCGGCCCGCATTGCGCCGAAGCGGGAGAACCAAATCCGTTTACCGAATACCGGCTGAACGTGACCTTTGCGTGTGGCCCTGCACGTTATGTCGTGCCGGGTTATTTCGCCGCGGACGGCCGCGCCGCGGAATCCGGCGCGACGGAAGGCCAGGTCTGGCGGGCGCATTTCGTTCCCGACCGTCCCGGCACGTGGACGTACTTCGCTTCGTTCCGCGAGGGGAAAGGCATCGCAACAAGTGAAGACGTCGATGCCGGCGTGCATTCGTGGTTTGACGGCGCACAGGGGCAATTTCACGTCGAATCGTGCGACGTTGAAGCGCCGGGGTTCCACTCGAAGGGCCTGTTGAAGTACGTCGGAAAACACTACCTGCAATTCGCGGGCACCGGCGAGTACTTCATCAAAGGCGGCGCGGACAGTCCCGAAAATCTGCTGGCATTCGCCGATTTCGACGACACCAAACCGTCGCACCGCTACGGGCCCCATGCGCAGGACTGGCGATCGGGCGACCCCGAATGGCGCGGCGGTAAAGGCAAGAATCTGATCGGTGCATTGAACTATCTCGCAAGCAAAGGGATGAACTCGGTCTATTTCCTGCCCATGAACGTGCGCGGTGACGGCAAGGATGTCTGGCCGTGGACCCGTGACACCGAACGGTTCCGGTTCGATTGCAGCAAGCTCGACCAATGGGAGATCGTTTTTGCCCACATGGACCGCCTGGGCCTTGCGCTCCACGTTGTCTTGCAGGAACAGGAAAACGATCAGTTGCTCGACGGCGGTGAGTTGGGTCCGGAGCGGCGGTTGTTTGCGCGCGAGCTGATCGCGCGCTTCAGCCACCACCTCGCTCTCATCTGGAACCTCGGGGAGGAGAACACAAATACGGACGCGCAACGCAAAGCCTTCGCCGAATACTTGCGCCTCGTCGATCCGTACGATCATCCCATCGTGCTCCACACGTTCCCAAACCGCTACGACGAGGCCTATTCGCCATTGCTCGGCTTTCCCAGTCTCGAAGGGCCCTCGCTCCAACTCGGCAACATGGAGAACACCTACGCGGAGACGTTGAAGTGGGTGACGCGATCCGCGGCGGCGGGGCGGCCGTGGTTTGTGTGCCAGGACGAAATCGGCCCCGCAAACACCGGCGTGAAACCCGACGCGGACGATCCCGAACATAACGAGGTCCGACGTCACGCGCTCTGGGGCAATCTGATGGCGGGCGGCGCGGGCGTCGAGTGGTTGTTCGGTTATGACTACGCACACAACGACATCAACTGCGAGGACTGGCGTTCTCGCGACCGCATGTGGGACCAAACGCGCTACGGAATGGAGTTCTTTCAAAAGTACCTCCCCTTCACCGAAATGGCGGCACATCCGGATGCGGCGCAGGGCGAAGGCGCTTGGTGTTTCGCCAAACCGGGCCACGTGTACGCCATATACACGCCAATGCCCGCCGGCCTCTCCGCTACGCTGCCGCGGGGACGATACACCGTCAGTTGGTTCGATCCGCGAAACGGCGGCGAACTCCAGGCGGTCCGTCGCATGAAAGCGGACGGCACGACTGCATTCGGCGAACCGCCGTCGGCGCCGGATCGGGATTGGGTCTTGCTCGTCAAGCGAGAGAAGTAGCGTGCAGACTCGCTTCTCCAACCGACTGCGCGCCGGCTTGGTATCGGTCCTGGCCCTTGCCGCGCTCGCCCGAGACCGCGACATCATCGTGCTGGACGAGACTTTCTCCGGCTTCAAGACGGGTCCGCTCATGGGCGTCGCAGGCGCGCAGGCCGAATACCATTACGTGCCGGACACGGCGCCGAGACACGGCTGGGTCGTCTCGTCGTTTCGATCGAATCCCGCATCGCATCGCGCGTGGCGCGTCGTCGAAGAGGATGGGCAGCGCCTGATGACGCAGACTTCGACAAACAAATGGAAAGAACACCATCCCCTGATCGTCGCCGGCGACCGTATGTGGGCTGATTACACCTTTGAAGCCCGCTTCATGCCCAAAACCGCCGATCACCCGTGTGGCATCGCCTTTCGTATGCACAGCGACCGCCGCTACTACTTCTTTGGAGTCGTCGGCCAGCACGTCGTGATCCGGCTGGTGAACGAGGGCGCCGCGTTTCGCCTACCCCATGAAGAGATACTCGGCGACGCACCCTTCGCATGGAGTCCCGGGACGTGGCTGAACCCCCGCGTGACCGTCACCGGCGACACCATCCGCGCGCGCATGAACGACGTCGCCGTGGGGTACTCGCTTTTCGACGACGACGGCAAGGTATTGTGGACGTTGGACCATTCCATCCAGGATCACGCCGACGGCGTAGCAATCGTCGATTTTGATTTGAACGAGGCCACCGTACCTGGCAAGTTCTACGCCGCCAGGTCGAGCGGCAATAACTTGAGGGGAGGGAAACAACCATGACTCGACGCTATCTACTCGTATTGTTCCTTCTCGCGGCGGCCGCGCCGCTCGTGGCGGAGGGCCCCAATCCACTCTGGAAATTGATCCCCGACGAAGTCTATTTGCAGGAAGTCGGGAGCATCGTACGCACCGCGTCCCCGGTAATGTCCGTGGCGTCCCTCGACGGAAAGGCATATGCATTGACGGCCGGTGGCGTCGCGCGACTCGATGGCGATGTCCTTGTCACCCTTGACAGCCAGCCGGGCCCGATCCGTCGGATTGAAGTCCTGCGCGGCGCGCTGTTTGCTCTGGCCGACTCCGGTTTGTACCGGCTGGACGGCGCCTCGTGGAAGAAGTTCGGCGAAGGCGCCTTTGTCGATCTCTGTACTCATCTAAACACCGTCCACGCGGCAACCGACGATACCATCTACCGCATCGACGGTGACTCGCTGACTCCGGTCGAGCACGGCAAGAGCAATCGCGCCATTCAGGCCATTGCCTCCTACAGCGGGTCGTTGTACTGCCTGCATCCGGGGGCCCTGTCTATCCTGGATCCCGCGGTTCAACTCGGGTTCGATCGCGATAATCTCTGGGACTGGGGCACGGATTTCTCCCGTACCACGCGGGATATCCTCGCACTGGGCAGCCGGCTCTATATCGCGACCGACCGGGGACTCGCCCTGCTTCGCGGCATGTCCCTTACATCGGTCCGCGGCGTGGACGGACTTCCGTACGAAGACATCACCTGCCTGCGCGAAGGCTTCGATGGCGACCTGTGGATGGGCACCGCGCGCGGAGCCATCCGGCACACCAACGGCGAGTTCCACTACTTCAACGCGGACCGCTGGCTGCCGAACGAGAAGGTCAATGACATCGCCGTCGACGGCCAAGTCGTCTACATCGCCACGGACGGGGGCATCGGCATCATCCGCTATGAGCCGTTCACGCTGCTGAAAAAGGCGGACTACTTTGAACGGCATCTCGAAGAATGGGGACAGAAACGCCTCGGATTCACCCACAAACTCGAATGGAATGACTCCCTCGGAGAGTGGGTGCGCGAAGTCAGCGACAACGACGTGGGGTGGAGCACGCACTACCTCGCGGCGATGTGTTTCAAGTACGCCGTGACCGGCGACAAGAAGGCGCGGGACGAGGCGGTCGACTTCT
>BTUX01000245.1:0-6949 GCA_045863315.1 Candidatus Hydrogenedentota bacterium
ACCCGTTCGCGCAAATCCTCCGAATACGCCTTCATGCCTTATCTATCGGCAACGGCACGTTCAAACTTAAATTGCTCTAGCCTGAACGGCCGGCAAGGCCATCGTGTGGCCCGCTTCCGTCTGCTATCCTATAGGCATGGAGAAACCCATGCTTGCAAAACTACTCATCATCACAGGCATCCTCATCACCCTTGCCGGCTTTGCCCTTTACTTCGGCGGCCGGGCGAACTATTTCGGCCTCGGCAGACTTCCCGGCGACATCCGCATCGAACGCGAAGGTTTCCACTTTTACTTTCCTATCACCACGTCAATTGTGCTGAGTATTGTCCTGTCGGCCATACTCTTCGTCATTTCGCGGCTGCGGTAAATCACGGGGTACACGGCCGCCACCTCTACGGCCAGATTGCTGCATTCTGCGGTGAACCGCCCCTTATATCTTGTTGAGTAGCGAGTTGGACAACCCTGATACAGGGTATGCGCACTCGGCGCCGGTTCCGCTACAATGCGCGGCATGGAAATCGAAAAGCCGGAGATACTGTCCGTCAGCCAGTTGACGCGGCGGGTCAAGGATTTGCTGGAGACCGAGATCAGTTATGTCTGGGTCGCCGGGGAGATTTCGAATTGGCGGGTTTCTCCAGCGGGGCACGCGTATTTCACTTTGAAAGACAAGGACAGCCAGATCGACGCCGTGATGTTTCGCGGCAAAATGATGAGGCTACAATTCCGGCCGGACAGCGGCATCCAAGTCGTGGTATTCGGACTGGTCACGGTATATGAAAAGCGCGGCAACTATCAGATTATATGCGACGAGATGCACCCAAAGGGCGTCGGAGCGTTGCAACTTGCCTTCGAGCAACTGAAGAGAAAACTGGAAGAGGAGGGGCTGTTCGCCGAAGAGATCAAGAAGCCCTTGCCGCTGTTGCCCCGTCGCATCGGTATTGTCACCTCCCCGACCGGCGCGGCCATACGCGACATGCTCAACGTGATCCACCGCCGATTCGCGAACGTTCACATCCTCGTTTACCCCGCGCGCGTGCAGGGCGAGGAAGCAGCCCCTGAAATCGTCGAAGGGATCCGCGCTCTGGACGCGTGGGGTGTCGACGTCATCATTGTGGGGCGCGGTGGCGGGTCGCTCGAGGACCTTTGGCCGTTCAACGAGGAGATCGTGGTCCGCGCGATATACAACGCGAACACGCCGATCATTTCTGCGGTGGGCCATGAAATCGATTTTACGCTCGCGGATTTCGTGGCGGACGTCCGCGCCCCGACGCCGAGCGCAGCAGCGGAACTTGTCGTACAGGAATACGAGGCACTAGTGCAACGCATCCACTTGTTGGGCCGGCGCCTGGGCAAGGCGCAATCCCAACAACTCTTTCGAGCAAAGTCGCGACTCGCCATGGCGATGTCGAGTTTCTTGTTCAGACGGCCCGAGGAGATCGTGAGGCAGCGACGGCAACGGGTCGATGATTTGCGTATGCGCCTGGACGCGCAGGCGCAGGACCGGGTACGCCTGTTGCGTCGCCGGCTGGATCAGGCGGCACGGGCCCTCGTACTTGTGTCGCCAATGCAGCGGCTGAATGCCGCCCGGTTCGAATTGCAGTCGAAACTTCACCGGCTGTCGTCCGCCGTAGCCGCGACGATCGCGACGGCGCGCGGCCGGTTGCACCCCCTCATCGCGCAACTGGACGCGCTCAGCCCCCTGGCGGTATTGTCACGCGGCTTTTCGCTGACGCGAAAACTGCCCGGCGGCGAACTGGTGCGCGACGCATCCCAGCTAGCCCAAAAGGACCAAATCGAAATCTTGTTCGGACGGGGCCGGGCTACGGCCACAGTCAATCAAACGATAGAGGAACCCGCGAATGGCTGAGCCGAAATTCGAGAAAGACCTGGAAAAACTGGAGGAGATCGTCGCCGCGCTGGAGGAGGGCGAACTTCCGCTGGACGAGTCGCTGAAGCGCTTTGAAGAAGGCATCAAACTCGCCAAACGCTGTGAAAAGGCCCTAACCGACGCGGAAAAAAAGATCGAGATTCTGACAAGGAACTCCGAGGGCAGGCTCGAGGCCCAGCCCTTCTCCACGGATGAGGAGGGAGAAGGCGAATCGGGACCCACCATCCGCAAGGGTACTCGCCCGAAAAAAGACGAGGAGGAGGACGACGACGACGAAAAGGAATTGTTGTTCTGACCTCGGCGAGTACACCACGACTTCGGCGTTGATCAGCGGTACAATTCAATGAGGCGCCGGTTGGGAAGGAAATCGCATTATGATTGTTCATCGTTGCGACGGATGTGGCGCGGAGATGCTTAAAGGCAAACTCCGTTACCGCGTGAAAATCGATGTGCGCGCCGCGTACGACGAACTCGAGATCAGCCTGGCCGACCTCATCCGCGACCATCGCGCGGAAATGATCGCCCTCATCGAAAAGCTTCGCGACAAAGGCCCACGCGAACTCGAGGAAACGGTCTACAAAGGGTTCACGCTCGACCTTTGCCCGAACTGCCAGCGCGCCTACATCAAGAACCCGCTGCGTTTCCACCCCGAACAGGCCGGACCGCCTTCGGAGATCGATATTGATTCCTTCCTACGCTCCCTGGGCGCCAAGCCCGTCCCCGACGAAGGCGCCGAATAGTCCCGATTATGGTCCGTCCTTCTGCTCTTCGGGTTTGGCCTCTGGGGCCTGGGAAGAAGGCGCCGAATTCTCGTAACCATCATCCTTCAGCGCGACGATTGCCCACAGCACAAGCGTAGTAATCAGGAGTCCCATGAACAAGAAGTAGGACCACAGCATAGCCGGTTCTCCAAAACAGCGCACAAGAATCGAGAGCGAGCATACCACTGACCGTGCGATCAAGTAAACGCCGGGAGCGGGACGCCCGTCTTATACACCGATTGACCGCTTATACGCGTTTGCATTAGCGTTAGCAACAGATGAGTCAGCGTGATCTCGAGTACGACATGATTGGAAGCGTTAGGCACGTCGACGCCGAGCTGCGGGACCCGGCCATGGGCCGGGCGTTGGCGGGCTTCGATGAAAACCTGCGCCGGCTTCGCCAGGCGCTGGCCCCCGACGCGACCCTCACGCATGAAGTCTTTGACGGCTCGGAAGCGTGGACCAATCTGCTTGCCTACAAGTTGGTGCCCCATCTCGCCGGCGAAGGCTGCCTCATCGCCGCGGTCACCGGTGGCACCAATACGGGCAAGTCCACGGTATTCAATCTACTGCTCGGCGCGGAAATCAGTCCGATCCTGGCGACGGCGGCTGCAACCGCCCGCCCTGTCATCGCGGCCAACGCGACCCGTGCAAGGCAGTGCCTAGAAGGGAAACTCGTTCCCGAGTTTTCGCCCCGCCCCATGGATTCGCCTGCCCGCGCCGTCGGCCATGACTCGCCGCCGGATACCTTGTTCGTCGCCACGGCCATCCACCTTCCGGACCGATTGGTTTTGCTCGACACGCCGGATGTCGATTCGATTGACACCGAGCATTGGGAAGTCGCCGATGCGATTCGCGCCGCCGGGGATGTTCTGATCGCCGTGCTGACGGGCGAGAAGTACAAGGACGACCGTGTGATCGCTTATTTCCGTCAGGCCCTCGCCACCGGACGGGTCATCGTCCCCGTGATGAACAAGGCAAATCCAGCTAACGATTTTGCCGTGGCACGAAAACAACTTGCTGAGTTTCGCGAACTGGTAGGATTTGAGGCGCCGTATTTTGTCCTGCCGCACAACTTCGCCATCGCCCACGATTTCAGCCGGCCGATACCCGCACTCGACGGTGACGGCGTACTCCTCGATTACCTTCTTTCTCTGGACGCGCCGGCCATCAAGCGTCGCGTATACCGCGACTCGGTGAAGCACTTTGCGGCAAAGGCCGGTGTGTTTCTCAATCACACGGACCAGGTGCGCCATGCACTGGCCTCGGTGGCGGACGAGTTCGAGGCGCGCGCCTCGCTTGCCGCGAGCAAGTACGATCCCGCACCGGGCGCAGCGGTCGGCGGACTGTTTCACGAATACGTCCAGTCCAAGCGGAGCCTGGTCTTCCGCTGGATCGGCGCCGGGAGCCGCGGCGCCGCCAGAGGCGCCACATGGGTCGGCCGCACCATCAGCGACGCGTTTCGGAAGCGTGCAACCTTGGAGAGACGCGAGGCGCCCCCGACGGACGAAGACCTACACGCGGCGCACGCGAAGGCCATCGAAAGAATTGCGCGAGACCTCGCGGCCGGATACATTCAATCCGCTTACAACCTTCGCGAGCCCGTCTCCCACTTGGTGCACGCGGGCGTGACGGCGATGCAAATCGACACGGCGGCGCCGGCCATCGTGAAGCAGACGATCCATTCCGAGTGCATTTCCGAAGAATTCCGCCAACACGCCTACCGTATGCTGGATTCTTGGTGGCACGACCACAAAGGCAAGCGCCGCGTACTCGAGGCGCTTGATGGAATTCTCGCCCTGACACCCGCGGCAATCGCCGTTCCCATCTCGATGCACACCGCCGGAGTAGGTGTTGATGTCGCTATCGCCGTCGCCGGCCCAATGGTCGAGCAGTTTTTCGCACGCGTAATCGAGTACCAGTTCGGCGACGCAATGTTCGATTTCCTATCGCCATGGCGACGTGAGCAGCAGCAGGCTCTGGAGGCTTCGCTCAAGGAACACCTCACCGGGCCCTGTCTCAGGCCGCTTCGCGCTTATCTGGGTGTATTTGAAGGCGATATCATGTCCGAACTGCGGAGATTTCACGAAACGTGCCTGACCATCTAGCGAGCATCCTATCCCGGCTTGATGCGCTCGCCGCGTACGAGGGCCCGTGGCGCCCCCTTCGCGATGAAACCCCGTTGCTGCGCCGGAGGCTGGCCGAGCTTCGCGAACGCGAACAGCGCCTCGACGATTTGCTTGTCATTGCTCTTGTCGGCGGATCGGGCGTAGGTAAGTCGACCCTCCTGAACGCGCTGGCCGGCGATCAGTTGGCGGAAACCTCCGAATTCCGCCCCTGCACCGCGACCCCCGCTGTCTATCAGCCGCCCGGCTCCAACTTCGGGCTGGACGGTTGGAAGCGCATCCAGGGATCCGCGCTCGAGCACCTCGTCATTATTGATACGCCCGATTCGGACACCGTCATCCGCCAGCACCGGGAGTCGGTCATTCAGGCATTGACACAGAGCGATTTGATCCTTATCTGCGGGAGCCCGGAGAAATACTTGGACGAGGCCACATGGTCCCTGCTCCGGCCGTTGGCGGGCGAACGGACTATGGTGTGCGTGGAAACGAAGGCCGACCTGGAAACGGAGTCCGTCCGTGAACACTGGACAAAGCGCTTGCACGAACAGGGGCTCGCCGTCGCCGACTACTTCCGCGTCAGTCCGAGGCGATCGCTGGGTCGAAAACTGGGCGACCCGGCCGCGCCGCGGGACGAATTCGATTTCGCCCGTCTCGAATCGTTCCTGCATGAGGAGCTTTCCACGGAACGGGCGCGGCGCATTAAGCGCTCGAACGTTTCCGGACTGCTGACAAAAACACTTGCAACCCTGCGCGAACGTGTTGCGGCGCGTGCCCCGGAATTGAGTGCCCTCCAGCGCTTTCTCGATCACCACGACAAGGAAGTCGCCAAGGAGGTGTACACCCTCGTCGGACGGCGTATTTTCGCGGAACCGCACCTCTGGAATTTTGCACTGGGCCGCGAGCTGGGCCTGCGGGCAAAGGGAATCGTCGGTACCTTGTACCGCCTGCTGGAGACGCTTCGGACTTTGCCCGCGCGAATCGCCACGTGGATGCCCCGGATTGGCCGCGACTCGGCGGGCCGCCAGGCCGCGGCCATGCTGACGGAACAGTCTCTCTTCGAGCAGAACATCGACGTCGCCACGGCGGCGATCCGCGAGTACTACGCAAACCACCAAAGTCATGTCACCCTGGAATGCGCAAAGGCGGGGTTCGATCCGCTGAACACTGAACAGGGTCTCACCGAGTTCCTGGACGGAATTCAGCAGCGGCTGGCGGGCCTGCTTCGTGGTCCGGCGCGTGATCGGGTGGTCGTACGCGCCCGGGCGCTTACGAGTTGGCCCGTCATGTTACTTGCCGACCTCCCGCCCCTCGCCTTCCTTGGATACGCCGGCTACCGTATCGTAAGCGACTACTTTGCCGGAACGATCCTCACCGGGAACTATTTTTTGCACGCAAGCGCCGTACTCGCCATCATACTCGCGTTGGAATTGGCGGCCATGTCGGCCTCGGCCCGAGCGCTCGCGTGGTCGGCGCGACGTGCCGCCACACGAGACCTACGGACGGTCTTGCTCGCGGGAGGCATCGCATTCAGTCCGGAGCGAACGGTCGTTGCGGAAGCGGCCCGATGCGCGGATACGTGCGCGCAGATCGCTTCAGAATCGCAGTACGGATTCCATTCACGCCCCGAACATGCGTCCTTCGGCGAGACACGCGCATAGTTCCCGATACACTTCGAACAAACGTTGCCGATCCGGTCCGGCGTGCGTCTCCCGCAGAATCCGTCGCGCAAGCGTGCCACGGTCCAGGATCGTCCGTAGAGCGGCGTGATGCGAACGATCGAGCGGGTCCGCCCGCTCCAGCAGGTGCCGCCATACGTCCCCGGCAGTTGATTCCCGTCGCGGCAACCCAGCAGCGGCGAGGTAGTCCGCGTCAACCAACACCGCTTCGTCGGCGTGCTCGATAGTCTGCAGCAGAATCGCGTGCAACGATTCGGTCGGCCACGAGCGCAGCCGATCCAGGCTAATCCAACGACCCTCCGCCAATGATTTCAAGACGGCCGTCACGGCCGCAACAATCGCGACGTCGGCTTCGGGACACTCCTGGACGTCGATCACGCGAATCTCGATCGTATGTCGTTCGAATCGTGCTATGGCTCCGCGCGCATTCAACCACTCGTCTTGCAACACACCCTTGGGATCGTACGGCGCGATGTCGGCATACATGGGCCGCAGAAT
>BTUX01000246.1:0-6949 GCA_045863315.1 Candidatus Hydrogenedentota bacterium
TCTGGAGTGCGCAGGCTTGCCTGCGCTCGAGCCGATCCAGGCCGGTCGTATTGCTCGGGTTGACTCGCCTCCGCGGAAGCGAGCTCTTTTGTGCGAGAGCAAGCATCGTTCTGAACTTGCGTGAGCGAGCTCACGCACTCCATATGACGGTGCGTGAGCGAGCTCACGCACTCCATATGATGAAGGGGAATCTTCGCCTGGCGGCCTTGGGATGCGACATAATGCCGGAGAGGTCAACGGTAATGAGTGGATCGGACAAACGGAGAAACGGACTGATTTCCGCGAGACCGTTCACGATGGGCACACTTGTGGGTACCGTCGCAGTCACGTCGGTCGCGGCGGCGGTCGTATGGCCGTTGAGTTCGCTTGTCGCGAAGGGAATTGTGCTGGGGGGGGTGGCGGGCGGGGCCGGATTCGGGCTGCTGGCATACAACGCGCGAAAACTTGCAACGCTCCCGAAGGATCGGGTACCCTTTGATATTTATCGCTGGGCTTTGGTCCGCATGGGAATGTACGCGCTAGCGCTGGCGTGGGCCCACACGCTGGATCGCAGCGGGCACCGGGCCCTGATCGGAGCGGCTTTCGGCCTCCTGATCGCGCGGTCGGTCATGGTCGTCGTGGGGTTGGCGGCATGGCGGTACCGGGGAGTAACGGGACCGGCGGGCAAAGGGTGAAAAGGGTGATGAGGCAGGGCCGGAGGGTTCTGCCAAGGAGAGGCCGCCCCGGAGCAAGCAGCACCTTGTAAGGGGTGATGCAGGTATGTCTTCACAAAATCGTGAAATAAGTCACGATGTCGCCTTAGAATCTTACTGGACAAATGGTTGAACTTCGGAATGTCGAGGTCCTGATGCCGCCCCTCATCGAGCATATCCTTTCGCTTGAACAGCAGGCCAACGGAATCGTTCAGGCCGCCCACGAGGAAGCGGCCGCGATCGCCAAACGCGCCGAAACCGACGCGGTGCACGAGCGCAGACGTATACAGGAAGCAACGGAACAACGCCTGGCGGCCTATCGCGAGCAGGCGGAAGAGGGGTTTCGGGCGGAGTTGGCCAAGGCCGACGCCGAGTTTGAAGCGGCCTGTCGCGCTATCGATGCGATGTCGGACGCATCGCTAAAACCCTATGTAGACCGGGTGCTTGCCCGCATCGAGGAGGTCTAAGGCGGCGAAGTATGGCCATAGACCGCATGAAGAAAGTCACGGTGCTGTGCCCGGTGCACGCGGCGCAGCGGCTGAATCGGTTGTTGCACGAACTCGGCACGGTTGAACTGGTGGACGCGCACGATGCCCTCGAGCATTCCGAGGGGGTGCTCAAACATCAGGACTTTACGACCGCCGACTGCGATGTCCAGATTAACAAGATAAATCTCATCCTGTCCCTCATGGACGCGTTCGCCCCCGTCCATCAGACATTCTTCGAAGGGCTTACGCCCCTCCCGCTTGTGATCGAACCCAGGGAACTCGAAGAAGTCAGCTCGAGCTTTGATCTGGAATCCGTCTATCACGCCGCGCACGAACTGGACGACACGCACAAACGGGCCCAGCGGCGCATGGCGGAGGTGAAGGCGCAGGTAGAAGCTCTTGCGCCGCTGGAAGATGTGCCGTTTGCGGTGGCCGACCTGCGGCGGCCGGTCCGGTCGCGGCTGCTTTTTGGCACGGTGCCGACGAGGGCGCTCGAGTCGCTGCAGGAGCGAAGCGACGTGAAGGAGACCTTCGCGTGGGAAATCGTGGCGCCCGGCCCGGCCCTGCGCAGCGAGTTGCGATCGAACAACGGTGGGCGAGCACAGGAAATGGCCACGCGTGGCGAGCGTACCCGGATCGTCGCGGCGTTTCTTCCCGACGATGAAGACGCGGCGCGCAAAATCTTGTTGTCGGAACAATTCGAGGAGGTACCGCTGCCCGCGATTCCGGGCAAAGTGCGCGACCGGATCCGGGAGTTGGAAGGCGACTATGCTGCTTGTGAGGAGCAGGTCCGGGTTGTGCGGGAGAAGGCCATCGATCTTGCCGAGCACCGCCGCGAGATACAGGTGCTGAAGGCCTATTGGGAAGATCAACGGCGGCGCGTGGCCGCGCGCACCATGGCGATCGAGGGCCGCTGGATTCACGTGGTCACCGGCTACACCCGGGCGCCGGACGTGGCCCGGCTCGAACAGGCGCTGCAACGCACCCTGCCGGAGGCGACATTGACCGTCGAAGACCCCAAGCCCGACGAAGCGGTGCCGGTGAGTCTGAGCATGCCGAACTTCGTGAAACCGGTCAAGATGCTCGTCAACCTGTTTGGCCTGCCTCCCTATACGTCTTTCGATCCGTCTCCATTCATCGTTTTCAATTTCCTGCTCTTCTTCGGTATCTGCTTCGGCGACGTCGGCTACGGCCTTATGCTGACAGCGCTGGGCTTCTACTTGTCGAGAAAGACCCGGCTCTTCGAGGGCGTGCACAACTTCTCGCGCTTGCTCTTTTTCGCCGGCATCAGCACCACCATTTTCGGCGTGCTGCTGGGGTCGTGGTTCGGGGACCTGTACAGCGAGGCCTATCTCGGCAAGGACAACCTGTTGCTCCAACTTAAAGAGAAGACCATGGTGCTTGATCCCCTCGCCGATCCGATAACGATGCTCGTGGTCTCGCTGAGCATCGGAATGGTCAATCAGTTCTATGGCATTGCGCTCAAAATGTACGGTGCCGCGCGGCGGCGCGACTGGGTGACCGCGTTCTGCGACGGTCTGCTCTGGCTCATCACGCTCCCGGGCATGGTCATCCTGGTCAGCACGATGTTCGCGCCGGTTCCTTCCGGCGTGGTGAACGCGGGGCTGGTCCTGTTTGTCGGCGGCGCTATCGGGTTGGTGCTCACGCAGGGTCGCGACGCACCCGGCATCATCGGAAAGATCGGGACCGGCGTGGTCAGCCTGTATGGTATTGTCGGCAGCTACGGTTGCACCGCGTTCATCGGCGACGTGCTCTCGTATTGCCGATTGCTCGCGCTGGCCCTGACCACGTCGATCGTCGCCTTGACGGTCAACATGATCGCGGGCCTCCTCGGCGAGGTAAAAGGCGTCGGCCCGTTGTTGTTTGTCGCGGTACTTGTGCTGGGGCATGTGTTCAATTTCTCAATCAGTCTCTTGGGCGCGTTCATCCATGCGATGCGCCTTATTTTTGTCGAGTTTTTTGGGCGGTTCTATGACAGCGGAGCCAAACCGTTCAAACCGTTCGGCTTCGATACCGATTCCTACGTCTTGAAACAGCCGACGAGCACCTCGTCGTGAATCGAAGATCGATTACCCAGGACAGCGGCCCGGTCGCGCCCGCGAATACGGTTGGCACGCCGGTCAGTCCATAGGAAGGATGGAGGACGCAGAACATGGATTCGAGCGATTTGTGGGTTGAAATCGGGCGCGGGCTGGCCTACTCAGGCGCGGCCTTGGCATTCGGTTTGGGCGGATGCGGGTCCGCCCGTGGCATCGGCATCGCCTCGCAGCAGGCGGCGGGCGTGCTCAGCGAGAAACCCGACCTGTTCGGCCGCTTGCTCGTGATGGTCGCGCTGCCCGGCACACAGGGCTTTTACGGCTTCATCGTCGCATTCATGATGGCGATGCAAACCGGACTTGTCGGGGGATCGGTGATCGTGACGCCCGGGACGGGCCTGGCGTTCCTGCTCATCGGGTTCGGCACGGGCATCGCCTTGTACGTCAGCGCCGTGTACCAAGGCCAGGCATCGGCGGCGGGTATCGCCCTCGTTGCGCGTCGCGAAGACGCCGCGGGGCGCGCCCTGCTGTTCCCGGCGCTGGTGGAAACGTACGCCGTGGTCGCGCTGTTGGCCTCGATTCTCTTTATCCGCTGGCTGACCAACGCCGGGACGACGGAGACGCCATCGAACGTGTTGGAATATTTGGGACCGATTCAGCAGGCGATCGAGACGGCGCAGTAGCCGGTCTCGAGGACCCGCGGTGTGAGGGCTGTGCACCATGGCGCTGAAGAAGATCGAAGAAGCGGTAACACGTTCCGCCCGCAACGAAGCGGAACACATCATCAAAGCGGCGCAGCACGCCGCGAAAGAGCGGCTGGCCGAGGAGCGCGCAGCGGCCGAACGCGACGCCGAACGTCATTATCACGCGGGGGTGCGCGCGATCGACGACGAAATGGCCCGCCGCCTGTTGCAGGCAAAAGGCGGCGCCGGCAAGCAGTTGCTCGAGCGGCGCAACGCCTTGCTCGCGCGCGTGTTCGAGTTGGCCCGACACGCCGTGCTGGCGTGGCCGGCGGACAAGTACGTCTCGGTGATGCGGCGGTACCTCGAACGCGCCGCCGGGCAGACGGGCGGCTACATCCGAGTCCATCCGCATGACAAGGACGCGTTCACGCGGGTGCTGGCTTCGTTTAACGCCGGCCGCCCCTCGAGCGCGCAAGTCGCGCTGGATGAGTCGCGCCCGCTCGAGGTCCGAGGCGGCTTCATCTTCGTGGCCGAAACGTTCGAGGTGGATCAGACACTGGACACCCTGCTCGCCGAATTTGAGCGCGAGCTCGCGCCCGGTATCGCGTCGGAACTGTTCGGGAGCGCGCGGGCCTGAGCCCGCGGGAAAGGACTTGTGGTTCCGCTGAGCCCATTAGATCCCCGATGGGGGTTTGTGTGCGGACGCGTCAGCGCCTGCGAAGGCCGGCTGTTGTCGGAGGACTTCTTTTTCACGCTGGCGTCGCACGTAAACCCCGAGGACGTCTTGCGCCAATTAAACGACACGGCGCTGCGGGAATATGTGACGCCGGGCGCGGACTGGGAAGATTGGAGCGCCGTGATCGATCGCTACTTTCACACCCAGGTGCGCTCCATCCGGCACGATTGTCCCCGCCCCGAGGTGGCCGACTGGTTCATTCTGCGGGATGATTACCAGAACCTGAAGCACGCGGTACTCGGCGACGGCGACTATCCCTTCCCGATGTTGAATGTCAGCGAGGAACAACTGGCTTCCGTGGCGAAAGGCGACGCGTCGCCCCTGCCGCGGCCGTTCAAAGACGCCGCGGCGCGCGCCATCGGCGTATTGGAATCCACGCGCAACCGCGCGTGGGTCGATCTGGCGCTGGACGGGGCGTTCTTGCGCCATCTGCTCGAGTTGACGGACGCGGTCGACGTGCCCCTGATCGAGTTGTACTCCCGCGAGTACACGCTGGCCCGCTCCGTGTTTGCGTTGTGGCGCACTCACCGCTCCGGCCACGATATGCGCCGGTTCCAGCAGTTCGCCCTTCCGATCGGAGAGGCGACGCCCGTGCTGAACGCCCTCGTGGCCGCCGGGGACCCCAAGAACTGGGGCGACATCCTTACCGGACGCATTGGCGAACTGTTCCGCGAGGCAAGCGCCACGCCCGACGGCGAAGAGGTCCCTCGATTCGAAGACATGACCTCGAATTATCTCGTCGAGATCGCTCGGCAGGGCCGAGGGCAGGTGGCCGGGCCGGAACGGGTGTTTTGTTATCTGCGCGCGCTGGCGTCCGAGGCGCACAACTTGAAACTTGTTGTATGCGGCAAGCTGAGCAGCATCGATTCCACGGTGCTGAAACGGCGGTTGAGGAAGAAAAGTGCTTAGGGCCCTTGCGGTAGGCGAAAAACGGTTTATCCTCGGCTTCAAGGGGGTCGGGTTCGATATCGTCGAGTGCAATGACGCGGAGGGTCTGCGCCATGAACTGGGCGCGTTGTCGCGCGACAACGACGTGGGCCTGGTCCTCGTGACCGAAAGTCTGGCGATTGAGGCGCCGGACGCGATCGATCTGTTCCGCGAGCGGAGTCGGGGCGTTCTTTCCATCATCCCTACGCACGAAGGCAGCAAGAACACCAGTTTCGACCGGATGAAGAAGGCGATCGAGATGTCGATAGGAGTCGACATCTTGGGAAAAGACTGAGGGGAACAATCTTGAATTTTGGATGGGGCAGCCGCCGCTTAGTCGGGCAGGAGCGTATTTGCGGTGCTCCAGGCTCGGATGTTTCGAAGCGCGCAACGCACACGTGGGAATCCAAAATCCAACCAAAGGTGAGGCAATAGTCTGTGAGCACGAATCAGGGCGTTGTAATCAAGGTTTCCGGTCCGCTGGTGGTTGCCAAGGGGCTCACCGGCGCGCGCATGTACGAAATGGTGCGTGTGGGCGAGACCCGGCTGTTCGGCGAGATCATCGAGATCCGCGGCGGCGAGTACTCGATCCAGGTGTATGAAGAGACCGAAGGCATCGGGCCTGGCCAGCCGGTGTTTCGCACCGGCGAGGCGCTTAGCGTCGAACTGGGACCGGGACTAATCAAGTCCATCTACGACGGCGTGCAGCGTCCCCTCGACAAGTTGCAGCAGGATTTCGGCGACTTCATCGTGCGCGGGGCCGAACGGCCGGCCATCGACCGCAACCTGATCTGGGAATTCAATCCCCTTGCGAAAGTCGGAGACGAAGTCGGGCCCGGGGACGTCCTCGGCACGGTACAGGAAAGCAAACTGGTGATCCACCGGATCATGGTGCCGGTCGGAACGCACGGCAAGATCACTCATATCGGCCCGGTAAAGGGAAACGTCGAAACCACGGTCGCCGTACTCGAGACATCCGACGGTCCAATCGAGATCAACATGATTCAGCGCTGGCCGGTGCGGCAGCCGCGTAAGGTGGCGAAGAAGCTGCCCCCCGTCGAACCCTTGATCACCGGACAGCGGGTGGTGGATATGCTGTTCCCATTGGCGAAAGGGGGGACGGCCTGCGTACCGGGCCCCTTCGGCAGCGGAAAAACGGTGGTCCAACACCAGCTCGCGAAATGGTCCAATGCGAACATCATCGTGTATGTGGGCTGCGGAGAGCGCGGCAACGAGATGACCGACGTGCTCATGGAGTTCCCGCACCTCAAGGATCCGGAGTCCGGCGAACCGCTGATGGAGCGGACGGTCCTGGTGGCCAATACCTCGAACATGCCGGTGGCGGCGCGCGAAGCGAGCGTGTTCA
>BTUX01000247.1:0-6907 GCA_045863315.1 Candidatus Hydrogenedentota bacterium
CTGTCGAGCTCCACGGGTTGCGCGAGGCCGAACGGCCTCGCTTCACCCGTGGCTACCGTCCTGCGCCCCGCTGGGGCGGGGAGGAACCCTAGCGTCCCGCGCCCCGCTCCGAAGTGGGTCCGCGTCCCGTTTCAACCTGAACCCCGTTGCCGGTCCAACCTGGACCCGGTTGCTGCCTCAACTTGAACCCGGTTCCAAGTCCAACTTGAAGCTGGTTCCCGTCTCAACTTAGCAGTTTGTCGGACTTTGCGTGTAAGTCTAATCATAGCAATGGCGCTCTATTTTGGATTGCCTAGCGACGAGCATTGATACATAACGACTTACACATTTGTCCGATGCCAAGTCCGACAAACTGTTAGGCCGGGAACCGGCGCCGTTTGGGGATTGATTCCGTCCACGATCCCCTCCATTCGTCGGCGAATGAGTTCCGTCATATCCGAATGCGTGAGGATGTAGAAACGCTTATCGCGAATGGCGCCGAGCACTTCGTCCGCAACGTGATCGGCCGAAATGCCGTTCGAGACCGCCGTCCGCGCCCAGTTTTCGAGCAACCCCGCCAAGGGATGGGACGTTTCTCGTCGGTCTGACAGCGGCTCCGGGCGGTTCCGGTCCGAGTCGCTGATCCGGGTCTTCACCCATGCTGGACACAGAACCGAGACGGAGACTTTCGATCCCATCAAGGTCAGTTCGTGATATAGCGATTCGGAAAGGCCGACCACTGCGTGCTTCGACGCGCAGTACACTCCCATGCCCGGCCCGGTAATGATGCCGGCGATGGAGGCGGTATTCACGATGTGGCCGTCGGTGTCCTGTTCGATCATGCGGGGAAGAAAGGAACGCAGTCCGTGAATGACGCCCCAAAGATTCACGCCGATGACCCATTCCCAATCGCGCAGGGAGTTCTCACGGATCAGGCCGCTCACGGCGACGCCGGCGTTGTTGCACAATACGTGGACGGCGCCGAACGCCTCGTACGTCTGGTTCGCCAGATTCTCCACGTCCGCGGCCTTGGACACATCGGCGCGTACGGCCACCACTTGGGCGCCGGTGTCGCAGACGCGCCCCGCGGCCTCGTGCAGGGCCGCCTCCTCGACATCGCTCATGACGATGCGCATTCCTTCGCGGGCGAAACGACTGGAAAGCGCAAAGCCAATCCCGCTCGCGGCGCCTGTGACCACCGCAACGCGATCCTTGAATTCATTCATAAACGTCCTCTCCCACGGTCGAGTTGAGCACACCGGGACACCGAAGGAATATGCGAGTGCAGCGACGCCATTTCAGCAACTTGCGGGGGACAAATCAACTGCGCGGCTGAGGCGCGCCGGTCTGCCGGGCGGCCTGCAATTCCAGATGCGGAATAATCGCGCAGTTTTTGCAGGATGGGTTGGGCTCGCACCAATCCTGAAAGATTTGGAGGAGTCCTTGTTGCGTACGAAAATCGAGTCTTGGCGGTTTTCCATCTCCCAACACACGGGGGACCATCCATTTCACGATGCGGTTATACGATTCTTTGGGCATGGCGGCGAAAAACGCGTAGACGCGCTCCTCGAGCGCGCGGTCGCGCTCGCGCCGCGCAATGGCGAGCGCGGCCGGAATAAACACGTTTCCAATAATCGATCGAGCGCGGCCCGCCCCGAGCGGGGCGACCGGACGCCTCATGCGTTGGCCCGTCCACGTGCAATGTTCCGCCCAAAAACCGATCGGTTTGGGAAAGAAGGCCTCAAATGCGCGACGCCGCGCGAGCGGAGTTATGTCCTCGCGCCAGATTCCTCTGAGAGTTTCAATCAATCCTTCCCTCGAGGTACGGACTATAAAGCGCGCCGCGCCGCTCAACCGGCGTTCGGGGTAATTGTTGGGCCGGACGCCTACCCGCTTCCAGGACAGCGGGAGTTTCGTAAGGCCGGCGAGGTGTTCGACCCGCAATGCGCACAGCCTCGCGAAGTGCGGCGGTGCGATATCGCCGCCGGGCAGTGATTCCGGTAGCAGGCCGGCCAACTGAAGAAACGCCGTTTCCACGAGCAACGGATCCTGCCTCGCGAGTTGGATAACCCGCTCATACGGCAGTTGATTGGCAAGCGATCGGAAATGGTGTTTGTACCGGCTGTAGCCGCAAGCCGCCATGAAGGATTCGTAAACCGCCTGGTCTGCGCCAACTCGCTCGATGCGCTCACGCAGGGACCGGGCCTTGTTCAACAGCCGCCACTCGCCCGCCAGATGGATAAAGCGCTGGATGTGTTGCGTGCCGTACGAATGGGCGAGCGCCGCGCAGTATCCGTGCTCGGACAAGGGGGCGAACTCCGCTTCTTCTATGTCGTCGACCTCGGGTAAATCGTACACGCCCGCATCGACGTAGCGGCCGAGCAGGAGGCAGGGAATCGCACGACCCTGCGACGTCATGGGCAGGGACTTCGGCGGTTTCGTGTCGAGCACGACCACCAGGATGACGCTGTCGTATCGCTCATCGATGTGGTGGCCGTGCCGGGTCCACGCGCCGTGATCGAGATGGATTTCGATTTCGCCGGTGCGCACCGTATCGCCAAACGCGACCTGGGCGCCTTTGAAGTCGGGACCTTCTGCGCGGTTCCACCATCCCGGGGAAATAATGCGCAGGGGTTTGCCCTCGGAAGTTTGCAGCCCGTCCGACGAAAAGAGTTGGTCGTACCACACCATCTGGATGAGGTGTTCCGATACCGTCCTTCGCCCTTCGCGAACGACAGACGAGAATCGCGCGTAGTCGTCGGAGAAGTGCGCGGGGTAACTTGCCGGATGATGTCCCCGGCCCGAGAAGGCGGAAGGCCGTTCGTCAGAAAGAACGGTGCGTTCATCAGTCGCCATCGTCATATTCACCCTACGCTCTCGCGACGTTGCCGCCATGTGCAGCGTGATTATACGGTCTGTGGCAGGAGTTGGGAAGGGTCCGGGAACGGGAGAGCCCGACAGGGCGTGTTATAATAGCGGCAGGCAAGTTTGTCGATGAGGGTCGTCGTATGCGCCGAAGCGTATTCATGGGGCTGTCCAGCTTTCTTATGGCCTGGATTGCCGGTGAGACTGTAGTGTACGCGCAAAACGATACGGGCGCGATTGATCTCGTCGGCCGAAATGGCCAGTTTGTGGTCAAGGACCGGAACGGTTCCGTGCAGCAAATTGACGGACGCGATCTCGAGTTGAACCGTCTTGTCTCTCCGCCGCCATCCCGAACTCCAGAGGTCCCCGTGACACGCCCGGCGGACGACATCGAACAGAAGGGCGCGGAGGACAACCCGGCCCCGACGAAGGCCAACGACCACGGAGGAGCGGAGGACGCCGCAGAGAAAGCGAAGGCCGCGCAGGAGGCCGCAAAGAAGGCGGCGATTCGCGCTGAAGACGTTGAGATGATCAGAAAGCTTTACAATCAGGGCGGCGCGTATTTCTACACCAAAGAAAACAGACCGATCTCCAATGAGGAAATCGTGCGGCGCATGGAGACCGGGGACGTCGCGGAGATTAAGGTAATCGGACTCCATTTGCAGGAATTGGAAACCAAGACCGAACCGAATGACGATTCCAAAGCGACAAAGGAAGTTACCAAATCGTCGGCGGCGGTGAAGCCCGAAAGCCCGCCGGAGAGATCGTCGTATCGGTCGCCGTAGGCGGCACAATAGCCGCTTTTCGTTGATCCGGTCCGCAAGCGGTCTTATACTTTTCGCAAACCTGCGGACTTCTCACCGAATTTCAATTGCGGGCACAGCGGAGCGGATCGCGACAACATGTCCAAGCGCCTGATCCTGACGGGGGGAAGCGGCTTTGTGGCCGCAGGTATTGTGCGTGCCGCCGTTCAGGAGTGGGAGGTACACGCGGTGTCGCGCCGTACCGCGCCGGAATCCCTTCCTAACCTGACCTGGCATACGCTGAACGCGGAAGACCCCGACGCATTTCATGAATTGTTTCATCATCTCGAGCCGGCTGCCGTTATCCATGCCGCCGCGATTGCGGACATCGACTACTGCCAGGCCCATCCGGATGAAGCGGAACGCGTAAACCACATGATGGCGCGTGATCTGGCCGAGATGTGCTGGGACCACGACACTCGCTTTGTCTTCTTGTCCACCGACACCGTTTTCGACGGCGAGCGGGGAGACTATATCGAAACCGATCCGCCGCGTCCGGTCAATTGTTATGGAGAGACAAAAGTCCGTGCGGAGCAGGCCATCCGAGGGTTTGGCGGAAACTATGTCATTGCCCGGGTCGCGCTCGTGATGGGGTTGCCGTTGTGGGGGCATGGCAACTCGTTCGTCTCGAGAATGAAATCCGTCTTGGAAGCGGGCAGGCAGTTGACCGTGCCCAAAGACGAAATCCGGACGCCGATAGACGTGGTGACCCTCGGGCGCGCGCTGGCTGAACTCGCGGGCAATGACCATCGCGGCGTGATCCACCTGAGCGGCAACGACAAACTGAACCGGTACGACATGATGGTCGGTATCGCTCACAGGCTGGGGCTGCCTGATGCACTCATTGTACGACATGATCCCACCGTGATTCCCGACCGCGCGCCGCGTCCCCGTGACGCATCGCTATGCAATGCGAAGGCGCGCGAAGTCCTCGATACGCCGATGCGGAATTTCGATGAGGGGCTTGAACTCGTGCTTGCGGCGGCGGGGCAGGGGAAACGAGCGTGATGGACATTCAATTCGAACTCGAGAGCAAGTTCGGTTCGATATACGGCGCGGACGAAGAAGCGGCGGTGCTCGACATTTTGCGCAAACACGCCCCGACCAGTGGAGAAGCGTGTGCGCGGTTCGAGGCCGAGTTCGCGGCCTACTGCGGAACGACGTACGCGCGCGCATGCTCGAACGGCACCGCCGCCCTGTTTCTGTCGCTGTTGGGGTTGAACATCAAACCGGGCGATCGCGTCATCACCACGCCGCTCACGTGGATTGCGACCGCGGCGGTCGGCGCGACGCTCGGCGCGGACGTCGATTTCGTGGACATCGACCCCGAAACGTACAACCTCGATCCCCGTCTTCTCGCCCAGACAATCACCCCCAATACAAAGGCCGTCATTCCGGTCCACCTTTACGGCCAATGCTGCGACATGGACGCGCTCCTTGCGTTGTCGCGCCGGCACGGATTTTCCATCGTTGAGGACGCCTGCCACGCGCCGGGCGCCGAATACAAAGGGCGAAAAGCCGGCGGCATGGGTGCGACGGGTTGTTTCAGTTTTCATGAGCAGAAAAACATGTCCACCCTCGGCGAGGGCGGGATGATTGTCACGGACGACGCCGCCCTTTTTGAACGAATCTCGTTGTATCGGTCCCATTGCACACGCGTCCACGGCAAAAGCACCAAGTACTGTTCGCTGGACGAATCGAAAGTTCCGGTAGGAAACAGGCCGTGGTGGCAGGACTTTGAGGACTGCGGATACAACTTCCGCATGACCGACATTCAGGCTGCCGTCGGCAGTGTCCAACTGCAAAAGCTCGACGCCCTAAACCAGCGTCGAATCGAAATTGCGGAGTTTCTGACCGAGCGTCTGCGGGATGTCCCCGGTCTCACGCTGCCGGCGATCACGCCCGGGAACAAGCACGTATTCCACCTGTATCCGGTCCAGATTGATGCGGGCGAGTTCGGCATGGGCAAGGACGATTTCATCGCGGCCATGAAACGCGAGTACGGCATCAAGATCGGAACGCACTACATCCCGATACACTGGAGCACCGCGTTTCAACGCAGAGGATTCAGACGCGGGCAGTTCCCCGTGGCCGAGGCCGTGTTCGAGCGGCTCGTAACGCTTCCCATCCATCCGAGGCTGACGCAGGACGCGCTTGAGTACCTCGTTGCGTGCATCAAGCGTTGCCGGCCGTAGTCACGGCGCCGCCGTCCGGACCCATTCCTCGTTGAACCGCGCGTGTTTGATGGTGGAACCCTCGAACGCCTTGGACGTATACGAGTACGTCACATGCAGGCTGCCGTCCTTAGCCTGAATGAGGGACGGGTATGAGGCCGACCCCTGATCGGGTGGAAAGTCTTCGATGCGCCGCTTCCACTTCCACGTTCCCCCTTCATCATCGGAGAGGTACACGCTGAGAATGTGGCGGCCATTCGTGGTGTCGTTGCACACGAGCGCCCAGTGGCCGTTCGCCAGTGCGACGCAATCCACACTCGAGCCCGGATTGGGGATTTCCATCGCCTCGACCGGTCCCCACGATATGCCGCCGTCCCTCGAGACGGACTTCCGGATTCGCTTCGGAATACCGTTGTCGCGCATGAACGCATAGATTTCTTCGTTCTTCCGCTGGACGAACGCCGGCTGAATGTTTCCAATCTCGACGGACAGGATAGGTTTGCTGAACTGCCAAGTTTTGCCCCAATCCTTGGTGAACGCCGCCAGGGAACAATTGAAGACGTCTGAGTACAGTCCCAACATCATGCGCGAATCGGACAACATGATCGGGTGCAGGCGCGTCATCCAGCCGAGCCGCTGGGCGAGCTTGTCTGTGGCGACGGACTTCATTTGTTCGACCTCCCCCCGCAGCCGCTCATTGCCCTTTAACAATTCGGCGTACTTCCCCTCGGCCTCGGCAAGCGTTTCGAGAAACATCGGCTCGAGTTCCTGCGGCCGGCAGTGAATCACGTCCTGCCAGTCCCACTCGGGCGGGCCGTCTTTCGCGTACGACGCGGAGACACGGTACTTCAATAACGAGCCGCCCCATTCGTTGTTCTGTACGGCGATCCAGAACAACCAGAGCGTCCCGCGCGGATCCACGAACAGAACGGGATTGCAATCGGGCAGGTCCGGCGCGTCTACCTGGAGCGGGCCGTTTCCCATGGCCGATACGCCGGACCTGCCCGATTGCAATCCCGTTCTGTTCGGGGATCCGCGCGGGACGCTCTGGTTGTTCTGGATCGCCGTACAGAACAACGAATGGGG
>BTUX01000248.1:0-6733 GCA_045863315.1 Candidatus Hydrogenedentota bacterium
GGGAAAGGTCGCAAGAACGGGTAGCAAAGAGAGTAAACCGCCTGGTATCAGCCAGCGTAGGGCAGACTGTTCCCGGGGTTCCATGTGGGGCCGAATCTTGACCAGAAGCCATGCGAGAAGCACCACGGCAAAGACGCCCGACAACACCAGTACCGTCCGGATGCGGGGGGAAAGCAACCACAATTCAGCTGGCGCGCCCAGTATAAGACCGCCCAGTAACGTGGTGGCCCGGGTCGGCATTTCGAGCAAAAGACGACTCGGATCGCTAAGTGGGTCTATGTACGGTCCCGGTCCGTATACTCCAAACCCCGCCGCTTTATATGCGATCAGGTACATTCCAACCAGTACCGACACGGGCGCAATCGCAAGGACTCGGACGGAAAGAGGGTCACGGCGTCCGAAGAGTTCGAACGAGGCCGCATAGGCCACAACGCCGAGCCATGCTTCGCCCCCAAACAGGCCGGCCGCAAAACCCAACAACGAAAGGGGCAACCCGGGCCGCCAGGTGTCTTCTCGCCACCGGACGTGGGCGTACACCGCGAGAAGGGGGCCGACCGTTGCCACGAGTGCGTTTCTATTGGAGAGCCAGACGGCCGGCATCCAGTGCGCCTCATCCACGGCGAAGAGTAAAGCGGCAAGCCACGCGACAGGACCGGGCAGTATACGTCGGGCGAGCAGGGTCCATGCGCCGACCAGCGATACGTACCACGCGACGGAATGAAGGTGCCACCAAGCGGAAAACTTGCCGAAAAGATAATGGTCCAGCACGAAAGTAGCCGAGGACAGTGGACGGAAAAAACGGACCTTGAGGTCTGGCAAGGTCCACCACGGGTAGGGACCATTGCGAATGAAGGGTGACAGCGAGTCCGCGGAACCCGGTGCGAACGTATAGAGTTGGAAGGGAGAGGCCGGCGCGTCCTCCCCGTCAAGGACAAACAGGTAGTAGTAGTCGTCTGCAAAAAATCCCACCCCCAACCCCGTGGATGCCAGCGCAAGCGCGGTCAGCACCGGGCCGAGCCATCGGAATGCGAGGAACCTCGTCCTCGATCGACCGAAAGGTCGGTCATACACTGCGCGACGCCACATCCGGTCAGGCGTAGCCGCAGAGTTTTTCGACAAACTGCCTGCTACCGTCGTTGGCCCAGGGGTCCAGTTCAGCGAGGTCTTTGAGCTGTTGCCCGCGCAGTCGCGACACAGCGAGAAATCCGCACTGCACGTCGGGCAACGCGGTCATGTCGCTCCACAGCTTTTCGAATTGGGCGACGGGATAGACATCTTCCTGTCCGTGTCCCCAGCGGCGTTTCACGTCCTTGATGGTGACATAGGTCGGGGCGCGCTGTGCCATACGGCGAACGGCTTCGTCGATGCGCTCAGGGGGCCCGGCGAGATCGTTTCGAACGAGGCCGAACGCGGCCAGCAACGCATCTATCTGAATCCACGTGGTCATTGAGTTGTAATAACGCAGTTTCAGTTCGTCTTCTTCGCGGGGTTGAGCAAGGCCTTCCAGCAGGCGCACGCGTCCGTTGACTCGGGCAAGCCCGCCGCCGCGGTCGGTAATTCGGCGCGGGACCACTTCAAACGTCAACGTATTTTTCGATTCAAGATGAAAGCCGAGGGCAACGGCGTCTAAATCCACGCCGAGCGTGTCGATATTGTGCAACATAATGGTTTCGAGTTGGGGCCGGTCGGCGAGGACCTTCGCCAGGACCCCGTTCCGCAGCAGGTTCGGGACTTCGTACCAGTGGCCCGGGGGATTGAATCGCTGGATCGCGACATTGTCGGTATAGTCGCTTCCTTCACCCGCGCGCTGCGCCCACGCCATGAGTGCGGCGCGCACGGAATCGCGCACTTTCTGCTTTTGTTCGTCGAGCAGTTCCTGGGGGGTTTCCTCCCACAAAAAGACCAGGTCCCGTACCATGGGCACCAGTCGCTGGGTAATCGAACGCCCGGGAGAAAGATATACGGGCCCGGTATAGCCGTAATTCGCGGCCCGTTCGAGGTGCCGTCGTATGGGAGCGTATGTCAGGAAACTGGTTGAAATGAGGTGGGGCGGCGCGGCCCCATACCGTTCGCCAACCTTCTGCGATTTGGCAAGGTGAATTTCGAGAAAACTCCTGTGCTTTCCCTCCATCTGGACAAATGGATTGATCGCTTTGATGACTCCGGCGCCCGTTGTCCACCGGCTGCCGACGCCTCCCGCCAGGGAGAGGACGGCCACGCGACCTTCGCTCAAGGCGGCCTCACCGCGCCATGCGAGGCCGCGCTGCTCTTCGTAAAGCGCGACGTCACGTTCTCGGGGGTCCTCGATTTCCGTTTCGACCGGAAGTCGATTATGGGCGAGTCCGATGCGGCCGGCGCGCAGGTCACCGCGAAGTTGCTCGTGCTGGATCGGATCGAATCCGTTCTCGGCTTTGATGCGAAGCGCGTCCGCATCCCATTGCGCCTGCTCGCTCCACTCCTGAGAAGTCGTGACGCGGAGCAGACTGCTCACAACCGTGCGTAGCATTCCGAAAGTTTCCGTCTCGTCGCGCGAGCGGGCCGTAAAGTGATCAAACTCGACTCGTCGGTGATAGGGAATGGTTTCCGGTTGATGCCGCACCAGTTCAGGTACCTGCAGTGCGTAGTATCGGGAGGGCATCACGGCCTCCTCACCTAGCAGCAGTCGGGCGACGGTCCCGCAAGGGTTTATTCGGAAATCGTAGACGACCGGATCCATCGCAAACGGCAGGGCGTCCTCCCAATCCCGCTTGACGGAACGCATGATGTCGAGGATGGTATCACGGAACCCTGCATGGCGAGGCGGGGCGACGTACATCCCCATACCACCGCCTGACATGCCGCCCAGCATCTGGAACCCCCAGAAATCGGCGCCGAGCGTATCGCGCGCCACTTCGATAATTCGTTCGGTGAATTGGTTGGTGACCCAGGGGATGATGGTCTTGAGCGGGCCGTCCCAGTTTTGCGTCGTGCATGCGGCAATGGCCCGCAAATCACCCGACTTCAAGGCGGCGGCGATGCCGTCGAATATGCCGCGCATATCGAGACGGGCCTGCCATTCGCGCGCGGACCTGAGCAGGTATTTCTCCGTGACCATTTCGAGAATGGGCCCGACGTTCTGGGCCATGCCGCCATGTAACAGCACGAGTGAATCGGCCAAGCGGTCCGCCGCCTCGGGATGGATTTGATCGCCGTCCAAGACCAAGTGCCGCGGCAATAGGCACCCACGGCTGATGCCGAATTCCGGGTCGCATTCCGTAGCGAGGGCGCCCTCAATCCTCTTAATTCCGGGCCAGATCCCGCCGGAATCCTGCCAGCCGCCGCCGGAACCGCCGAGCCATTCGCCGAGGATCGCCCGAGACGCCGCGAGGCGGCGTTCCTCCTCGAGGAGGCCTCCCTCGAGCGCGGCGGTTTGCCCAGTGGCGCGCATAAGGACCGATACCATGCCGGCGAGCAGGTTCGTGGATACGGCGAGCCTGGAGCCTTTCGGGATGTCGTTCACTTTCGTGACCAGTTCCACACCCATGCCCGGCCCGGCCACCCGCGACAGGATACGCGCGATGGAGTAGCCGGTCCCTTCGAATGAGGGCGGAATCAGGCCCGAAGCAATCGCGCCAGCCTTCAGCAGGCTGACGTAATCGTTTCCGAACTTGAAAAGGTCGTGCGTGTCGGTGACGTCCTTGGTGACGCCGAGATCGACACTGGTCAATCGCAGGACGGGCTCGGGTATGACGCGAACGTACGACTCGATCGGAGGTCGAACAACCGTGTCACGTCCGTAAACCCCAAGGTCAACGCTGATGTTTAGCACGCGCGCGCCTTCGGGATAGTCCATCCCGAGAAAAAAGATGTCGGACCAACCGCTGTGGCTGAGATCCAGCCGGACCGGTGTGGACTCGACAAGGATGGGATACAAAGGGGAATTGCCGGGCCGTTGCAGCAGTTCAGGCCGGATCCGGACCGGATGGTCATCGGGATGGCCGACGCGAAACATCCACTGGTTGCCTCGGCTGGCGCGCACGCTGCGTCGCACTTGGTCGGCGAGCGCCTGAAACGCGAACTCGTGATAACACTTGGCAAGCGCGCTCAGCAGCGTACCGTTGACGGACCCGTGTTCCAGTGCGAGCCGGAATTTGCGAATGGCTTCTTCAAACCGCCGGGCGAGGAGATCATTGAAGGCGGAAGGCGGTATAGGGCCCGCGGGCGCAATTTCGTCCGATTCCATCAAAATGAACCGGTAGGCCGCGTAGAGAAACATGGATGCGCGAACCTTCCGGTAGAGATTGTCGGTGCTGCTTCGAAACGCTTCAAGTGCGTCGCAACACCGCATCAATTCAGCGTGGCTGACCCCGCGGCAGAGCGCATCAAAGGGCGTGTTCCGCAGTTGCTCGTCATCACCGCGAATCGCGTCAAGCATTCGCGATGCGGGCGACGATTTCACTTTTGCCATTGCCGGGCCGACTCCGCCAGCAACTCAAGGACTACGGTGAGCATCTCCTCCCGGTCCGCACCCGCCAGGCCAAGAGCGAGCTGGGCCTGTAAGAGCCCGAACTTGGCGCCGATGTCGAAGCGGGAGCCCTTGACTTCGAGCGCAAGGCACTTCTCGTGCCGGGCCAGTTCGTCCAAGGCCGTCGTCAATGGAACATCGCCGCCGCGTTTCGCCGCGTTGACCATCGGTTCAAGGAGTTCAAAGACCGCCGGCGTTAGGACGTACATGCCGAAGAAACAAAGATAGTGTCCGACGCGAAGTCCAGGTGTGTGCAACTCGAGTTCGGCCTTGCTCAACGAAGGTTTTTCAATAATCCGTTCGATCTGATAGGCGGCGTCACGTCCTGGAAGGCGTTTGCCGGACAAGGTTCCGTATCTTCCGACAAGGTGTTCGCGGGTCGATTGGACAGCTGCGACGGTGCAGTCCTCCTTTCGTGCCACGCAAAGTAGTTGTTGGGCGCAGCGTTCGCCCTCGACACGGGACACGTAGAGGTGGTCGCCCAGGAGCAAGAGAAACGGTTCGTCTCCGATGAGGTCGCGCGCCGTGTACACAGCGTGGCCGTAACCAAAAGCCTCATGTTGCTCGGCAAACCGCAGGCGGCCCGCGAGATTGGCCAGCCGATCGGCCTGGACGCGCGCCCAATCGGCGCCGCGGTGGGCGTCCATCAGGTTGTCTCGAAGTTCCTGGAATTGCTTCCGGTAATCGTTCTCATCGCCCGGCGCGCAGACTACAACGATCTCCTCGATACCGCTTTCCAAAGCCTCCTCGGCGATGATTTGGATGACGGGCTTGGCGAGCCCGTCGCGGTCCATGAGAGGAAGCATGGCCTTTTGCACGGTGTCCGCGGCCGGGTACAGGCGCACGCCGCGGCCCGCGGCCGTGATAACTGCCTTGCGAACCCTCACGGCAGGTTCCAATCTGTCGGCCCAAGAGTCTGCATACGGTTCGACACCTTTCGAACAAGGATTTCAGACGCCCCTTACGCGGCATTCGGAGGAACAAAGTCTACTCGATTACCGATTGTTGAATCGAAACGCAAACCGCGCCGCGTTGCAAGGAGACGGCGTCTCAGTGCAACCAGCGTTCGTCGAAACGCCACAGGCCGGCGTTCCGCGCAGCGTCATAGGCCTCCCGCATTTCGGCGGGGAGGGGGCGGCGATGGATGTCCTCGTACTTTGGTTTGCCGTCGCCGGCAATACTCCCCACCTGGTACTCAGGCCGGTACTGCCCCATGACGTTCACATACGTGTCCGGGGACAGTTCGTCGGCCAACCAGCGAAAGATAGCGGCCGCTTCGCGGGTCTGACCGGGCATGACGAGATGGCGTACGAGAACCCCGCGGCGGGCCATGCCGTCCGGCCCGAACTTGAGCACGCCGACCTGACGATGCATTTCCGCAATAGCTTCGCGGGCGCGCTCGGGGTAGTCCTTGGCTTTGCACAGACGACGGGCTGACTCGCGCTCCCAGAACTTGAAATCGGGCATATAGATGTCGATCAACCCGTCGAGCAGTTTCAAGGACTCGACGGAATCGTACGCGCTTGTGTTGTAGACGATGGGCAGGCGCAACCCAAGCGGAACGGCGGCGGCGATAGCTTCGATCACTTGGGGCGCTACATGTTCGGGCGTGACAAAATTGATGTTGTGACACCCGTGATGTTGCAGTTCGATCATCATGCCGGCGATGACCTCGGCGCTGCACTCGGGCCCCGACGCCTTCTGGCTGATGTCCCAGTTCTGGCAAAAAACACAGCGAAGGTTGCACAAACCGAAGAAGATCGTGCCGGATCCGCGCCAACCGCGCAGGCAGTCTTCTTCCCCGAAATGCGGAAACGCACTCGATACCCGTGCGAAACGGCCGGTGTTGCAGACGCGCACCTCGTTTTTGAGGCGGTTGACGTGGCAATTCCGCGGGCAGGCGCAACAGTCCTCCAACTCGAGGAGGGCCGCCTGCACCCGGTCGTCGAGCCAACCGTCGCGGTGCGCCGCGATGTACGCAGGCTCAAAGGGGTCAAGAAGGAAACGCGCGTCCACATCGAACTCGAAGAGCCGCATCATGGTTTCAGCGTAAACCGTCGCGGGGGTTTCGTCAAACGCCGCCAAGGGCCCGAATCGCCGGATAACCCGCATTTTTCACCAGCCGCTCCCGATTACGGGAGCGGCTGGTGAGAAATGCTCAGAAGATTGCATAGAAGTCAATCGGGTGAGGATTTTTCACACCAACAGCCCGTTTTCCCTGTCGCTGCA
>BTUX01000249.1:0-6733 GCA_045863315.1 Candidatus Hydrogenedentota bacterium
AGTCGCTCCCGATGACGGGAGCGACTGGTGAGAAATGCTGGCTAACGAACGCGTATTGCCCCCCACGCTGCTGGGACGGTAACAGCGGCGGTCAGTCGTCCATCCGTTTGCAGGTCCGTCGCACCAATCATTCCAGACGACTGTGCCAATTCGCCGGCAGATCCATTTCCGCCAGCCAGACCTTCTCCCTGCCGACGTCGGCGCCCCAGTTTGTCGCCCAGACGATTCGCGATCCGTCGGCGCTCATCGTGGCGTGTGTTTCCTCCCAGTACGTCCCGCACGTGCCGTGGACCTTTGTGAGGTAGTAGGCGCGGGGCCGATCCCGATCAAGGCGGACCATTATGATCGAACGATCCAGCCAATTCTTCTCCGGTGTAGCCGGGTCGATATGCGTGGAAATGACACACCATCCCGGGAAATTGCAGGAGACATGCACGCCGCTGCTGAACCCGATGGGCGAGTCGGACGCGTAAAACAGACGGACCAATGGCACGTGACCGGTGCCGCGGTATTCGCCGCCTGGCAGGACGGGTTTGGTTGCGGGATCGAGCGGGATCAGATCGATGTAGTCCGTCTGGGCGTTTTGCATGACAACGACTTCGTTTCCCGCGGAATCGAGGCCGACATCCGCGTGGCCGGTGCTGGAGTGGAGCAGATGCACGGTCTTGAGTTCGCGATCCAGCATGACGAATCCCGGCAGCGCGCCGCCGTTATCGTGGTCCGCGCCGACGAGCACCCAATTCCCCTTGGGCGACATCCCGACCCAATCGATGCGCGACTCGTCGGCGGACAGCTTGCGCATGCCGAGCACGCGGTCCTGTTGCCGGTCCCACACGAGGAGATATCGGGCGCGATAGTCTTCCTTTGAGCCTTGCACGATGAAGGCCCAGTACCGCCGGTCCCGGGACGGCTCGCCTTCGTCTTTCATCGTAACGCGGTAGAGGTCGGGTTCGCGCTGAAGTACGGGTCCCACTACGGGGTCCTTGCGAAAGTCCTTTACAATTGCTTCGTCCCCCGACTCGACATTCACGCGCACAATCTGAAACTCGCGCGTTCCCCACAGAACGCGGGGATCGGCTTCGTCCCATCGAGGTTCTTCGATCCCAATCGTTCGGATCAGATTGCCCGGCGCGTCGTAGGGCAGGCCCGATGCCTTGTACACGCGCCATTCGCCTTTGTTCAGGAGAAGGAGCAGAATCCTGCTGCAATCCACATTGAACGGATCGTGGCGGGCGTATTCGTGCCGGAGACCCTCCTGGGCGGTTGCCCGGAATTGACGGCATCCCAAGCGTGGGTCCCAGACGGATTCTCCGGGCTTTGGGGCCGGCGCATCGGTCAGACGAAATGTCGGATTGTCACCATCGAGAGGATTGGGGACTTGTACGAATGACGTAGATTCGCCGGCTTCGCTGACCCCACCGAAGCAGGTGATCGACACCATACCCAGGTAAAAAATGATGAGTACGGGAATCGCGAGGAGACGCTCGGGTCGACCGGTGCAACGGTGAATCGGGATCGCCCGTCGAGACACGTAGGCGTTCGCACGCCCCGGAGGTTTGATTACCATGGCGTGAAGTCCTTTCAGCTTCGTAGCGACGAGAACACGGCGCTAGATTCGCGCGGCCGCGCTGCCCATCAATGTCGTGAGGTATTCGCGTGAAACGCCGCCCATGCCCGATCGAGAAAACTGTCCGGACTCGCGGCGAATATCTCGGTCGATCGGAATTAAGCGGAATTAAGGGAAATTCCAATCTAATTCTTAATTCCTGTGCCAGTCACATAATCGCAAACAGAATGCGGACCGCCTTACTGAAACATTTCGGCCTCCACCGGGCCGGTTCGTTCTCGCGAAACCGCGACCTCGAAGATCTTCCCGCGGCGGGTGCGTCGGACAAAGAACTCGTAGCCCCCCTCCCGGTACACCTCGTTCACTTTCGGCAGTCGGCCCATCCGTTCAATGAGCCAGGCCGAGGTGCTGCCCCTGGGCGAGGTCAACTTCACGCCCAGCACATCCTCGAGTTTCGCTGCCGGAAAACCGCCGCCGACCATCCACGTGCCCCCACTGAGCGCGTGGCACATCCTCGGCACCCGGTCGAATTCGTCTTCGAGTTCGCCCACCAACTCCTCCACCAAGTCCTCCATCGTGACAAGTCCAAGCGACACGCCTTCCTCGTCTCGCACGATCGCCATGTGAACGTGCTGGTCCACGAACACCCGAAGCAAGTCCGCCGCCGAATCGTCCGTCGAGACGAAGTGAACCGGCCGGATAATGCCGCGCAGACTCGGGTCGGCCGGATTCGTGCGCGCCCGATAAATCAACTCTTTGAAATTCACGTAACCGAGGACGTGGTTCTTGTCGCCCGCCTCGCAGATTGGAAAGCGCGTATGGGGGTCAAAGTGCGCCGTAAGGATTGCGTCGGTCATGGTCTGCGAGGTCGACAGGAACGTCACATTCTCAATTGGAATCATCACCGAACTCACGTGGGTCACCGACATTTTCGCCGCGTTCTTGATGATTTTTTCCTCGTGGGGTCCGATCAGGTCGGACAACCGCGCCAGCCCCGCCAGCGATGCGATCTCCTCGACGGTCCCGGGCGACAGCTTCCGCCCATCTTTCATCTCGAACGGCCTGTTGATGAGATTGATGATCCACAGGATGGGAGCGCTGACCTGGGTCACGGTACGCAATGGCACGCCCACATAGGGGGCCCACAACGCGTTGAACCGCACGCCCAGCGTCTTGGGCAGGATTTCCGTGAACTGAAGAATCAAGAATGAAAACACAATCGAGAACACGGCCAGCCATTGCCTTCCGAACAGGCTCTCAAACTGCGCGCCCGCGACCGTCGCCCCAATCGTATGCGCCAAGGTATTGATGATTAGAATGACCGCGATCGGCCGTTGAATTTCGCTCTTCAGATGTTGCCACGTCTGCGCGGCCTTCGGATGCTTTCCCGCAAACTGCGCCACCTGCGTCGGCGTCAGGCTCAGAAGAATCGCTTCCAATAGTGAACAGGCGGCCGATACGATCAGGGCGATTCCCACGCTAACAATCAGAAGTGTCATTTGGCCCAACCTTCCAAGGTGTCGCTTGCCCCCCTTTGTGCGTACCGCTGCGAACCACAACAGAGACAAGACCCGCTGATGACCATACTGTAGTCGGGTCGGGTCTACGGTACAAAAACGGAGCCCCCACACCCGTTGGTGCCTGCAACCTCGGGGCCTATGCCGACACGACCGGAACGGCGGTCAGAAGCATGATTTCTCGTGCGCGTACAGGTGCTGTTCCCACAGACGGGTTGGAAAATTGGAGGTTTCCGTCTATCCTATTGGCGCTCGGGGCCTTAGCCCGGATTGTTCGCAGGGGCCGCGCTCAACCCGAACAATCAGTGCTGTGCGATGGATCAGGCTACCGAAGTGAAGGGGCGGACGAGCAGTCGGTTCCCGCTGGAACTCCTTGATGAGTTTGCCTGAAACTCGGCTTGGATACCTCGCCCAGCTCGCTCGTCGGAGTCACGCCGAAGTCCGGTCCGGAAACGCAGGTTAACGGATGGGGATTGGAATTAGCGCTGCGATGGTCGGTTTCGATCTGACATGGATCCTCTCGGGAATCTTGCTGATTCCCTATCTCGTCTGGGGCATCTACCTGTTGCGGCAACGGATGCTCTACAACATCGAGTTGGATCGCGCAATCGAAACCTTCACGGTCGTATCCCTGATTCTCTTTTTCTTCTTCGAACTCACGTTGATGCGGATGTGGCTGGCGGGATCGCCCATCAAACTGGTTTTTGCGGTCCTGGGCTTGTTCGTCTCCGCTCTGGCCTTGTACGGCCCCCTTATGATCTCGTTCGGATCGCATCTCCTCGTGGACCTGCTCATGCCCACGGGACGCCACGATTCAAACGTACCGCTCTACGGCGCCG
The DNA here is from genome assembly GCA_045863315.1 of Candidatus Hydrogenedentota bacterium. Lineage (GTDB taxonomy): Bacteria > Hydrogenedentota > Hydrogenedentia > Hydrogenedentales > SLHB01 > JABWCD01. The sequence goes on from BTUX01000249.1 coordinate 3,924, forward strand.
CCGAAGGCTTCGAGGAACGAGGCGACTACGAAGGCGCGGCCCGCGAGTACATGGTGCTCGCGCGGAAGTTTCCCAAAGACATCCGGGCGCCCCTCCGCGCTGCGGACAACCTCGCAAAACTTGACATGTTCGAAGATGCCGCCCCTTGGTTTGAAACGGCACTCAGCCTTGCGACGACCGACGAGGAGGCGCTTCCGATCGTGAACCGACTGACCGACATCTACGCGCGTAGACTCGAACAACCGGACGATGCCGGCGAGGTCCTCAAGGAATTCCTCGAGCGTTTCCCGCAGTCGGCATACGCCGGCTCCGTCAAGGACCGCCTGAATCGATTGCGTCAAGGCCCGCGTGACTCCACCCCCCCGCAAGCCCAAGAGGGGTGAGCGGCATACCGCTTCGCGGCGCCGGCACCACGCTACAGTCATCCCCTCGATTCTTGCGAGGTTTGCGCAGCAACAAACGTAAGGGCGCCCCATCCTTCCTCTCTTCTACGCCTTCACCCACCGTTTCGCTTTCATCTCGTATCGCTGAAGGGTTCCCGATGGAACCACCGTGACCGGGATTCTCAGCGCAAACCTATTTCGCAAGTCCTGCTCGAGCTGGGCAGCCAGCGCGGCCGAATTTGCGCGCGATTCGACCGGCTCGATTTCGATCTCGAGTTCAGTCATTGCGCGCTCCGACCGAATTTTTACGCGGTACTCGGCAAGCCCTTCGCACTTGCGGATCACGTCCTCGATAGCGCTCGGAAAAATGTTCACGCCTCTCACCACAACCATGTCGTCCGTCCGGGCCAGAATCCCTCCCGGCAGCGCCATGTCGAACCGCCCGCATGTACACGGGGCATCCGGCGACAGTACGACGAGGTCCCCCGTCCGGTAGCGCAGTAGCGGCATGCCGGTACGGCCCAACGTCGTAAGCACGAGTTCGCCGGTTCCGTACGGCTCCGCCCGGTCGCCGGTCCGCGGATCAATGACCTCCGCGTAGTAACTGGACTCGATGATGTGCAAGGTGCCCGCCTGTACGGGGCACTCGAAGCTCACCGGCCCGACTTCGGTCATCCCATGATGATCGTAGACCTTCGCCCCGTTCCACAACTTGGAAATACGCGCTCGTGTGGCCGGAATGCTGCCTCCAGGCTCGCCGGCCACAATGATGCATCGGACCTTTGACCTGGACAAGTCGATTCCTTCGGCCAACGCGACTTCCGCCAGTCGAATCGCGTAGGTCGGCGTACAGCACAGGACCGTAACTTCGTTTTCCAGCAGAATCGCCAGGCGCGCCTGGCTGCTGAGTCCCCCGCCTGGGAGGCACAGACACCCAATCTGCAAGGCCGATTCGAACGCCGTCCAAAATCCGAGGAACGGTCCGAACGAAAACGAAAAAAGTACATGGTCCCGAGGCGTCACCCCCGCATTGTCGAACACCACGCGCCAATTGCCCAGCATCCAGTCCCAACTCTCGGGGGTGTCGAGCCAACGCATGGGCCGGCCCGTGGTCGCGCTCGTCTGATTGAATCGCGTATACCGACCAATGGGAAATGTCAGGTTGGTTCCATATGGCGGGTGCGCCTCCTGGTCCTCGACCAACTCCAGTTTCGTCGTGTAGGGCATTCGATCCGAGAACTCGCGCAGACCACTGATTTCGGGTGTGATTCCGGCCTCTTTAAGCCGCTTTCCGTAGAACGCGTTTGATTCCCTTAATTGCCTGATAAGTTCTCGTAGCGCCTTGACTTGTAAGCTCTCGAGCGAAGCGCGATTGGGAAACACGATGGCCATACGGGCCCTCCGCTAAGTTGAAGCAGCAGTATCAAACGGCGTATGGAAGATGGATTCGACTCACGTTGCCGGATTGGATGGCATGTGTTAAGTCTATTGGGGTAGGCACACGGATTCAAGACAAGTGCTCCGACGACCCGCTCCGTGAAAACTCAAAGACGACTCGGAGTTGCAGTGTCCGCGGAGACGTTGCCGGCAATTGTGCGGATTCGGCCCGGGCTGTCAAAGATTGTTCCTTGTTATGTGACTGCCCTTCCGGTAGAATCTCCGTATAGGGGTTGGATCTGACAGGGGCGCGACAGTCGCGGGGAGGGAAGGGCTTGGTGTGTCGTTGCCGGTAACGAAGGAAGTTGCAGAACCGCTGATTGAATTGATTCTGGATCAAGGGTGGCCGATTCCCGAACTAACTACAGTCAGCGCGGAATCACTGCCGGCGGATGTGGGGCCGTATTTCATACACACCTCGTGTATGACGTCCCATCTGGAGACGCTTTTCAGGACTCCGATCAAGATAGATGTAATTTGCGAGCACCATACAGAGTCGCGATACCTCCGGCTCGTCCTGCTGAGGGGGGTCCATGGAGGACTACCGCTCCTGCTCGGCGCGCTCGATGTTTCGCTGGATCGGTTTGCTGAGCCGGTCCGCAACGAAATCGAAGCCGCCCAAAAACCCTTCGGAAAAATCCTGACGGACAGGGCGGTCAAACATGATTTCCAGCCGGAGGCCTACTTTACGTTCAACGCATCCTCGCAAATCGCTCGGATACTCGATCTGCCTGAGGGAATCGCGCTTTACGCGCGCCGAAAGCTTGTCATCAGCGATGATCGTCCTTTGGCCGTCGTGACGGAGATCCCCGCCCGCTTCCGGCTTCCCGGCAGTTAGACGACCCCTCCATGGTATTTCAGGGCTTGGCCTTCACGAGGCCTCCGTCAGCACTATGACCGGTTCCCCAAGGACACTCGGCTAGCCCGGATTTTTCACACCCACGCGCGTTGGAGGATACAACATTGTACAGGGTGCACCGTTATGCATCG
>BTUX01000250.1:0-6730 GCA_045863315.1 Candidatus Hydrogenedentota bacterium
AAGCATGTGAGTGATTGTGGTGAGGATTTTTCACACCCACCATCCGTTCTGCCGTGCCGCGCGGCGACGATGCACAACGGCGCGCACGGTACAATGTTGTATCCTCCAACGCGCGTGGGTGTGAAAAATCCGGATTAGGAGGACCGATCATGCGCACTACCCATCCCGATGCCGGGCCCCGATCGCATCAGCGGCAAGAGGCCGGCTTCACCCTGATCGAACTGATGGTCGTCATCGTCATCCTGGGGATGCTCATGGCCATTGTCGTACCTCGTTTCATGGGCGCGGCCGACAAGGCCGCCGTCACCGCCGCGAAGACGCAGATCGGCGCGTTTCGAACGGCCCTGCAAATGTACCGCCTCGAGTTCGGCCGGTACCCCAACACGAGCGAAGGGCTTGATGCGCTCATTCGCAACGACAAGGGCAAGAAATTTCTCGAAGAAGACACCATTCCCCGCGATCCCTGGGGCAATCCCTATCAATATACCAGCCCCGGCGCGGCCGGACACGACTTCGAGATTGTCTCCTTCGGAGCGGACGGCGCACCCGGCGGGGACGGTTACAACGCCGACATTCAAAGTTGGAACCTGCAGTCGAGTTGACGCTGCAGAGTCATGCGATGTGCCCCGGTCTGTTCATGTGGAAGCCCCCTCACGCAAACGGAAACGGCCCGCCATTCCGCCGCGGGGGCTATACGCTTATCGAACTGATCTTTGTCATTGCGATTGTGGGGCTGATCCTGGCCGTCGCCATTCCCAGGTTGATGCCGGCCTTTTTGTACAGCCAGCTCGAGGGGTCCGCGCGCCATGTCGCGAACTACGGGCGATCGGCCATCGCCCACGCCGCGATGCGGCACGAAGATATCACCGTCCGCTTCAACCTGGCGACGGGAGAATACCTCGCCTTGCGCTGGCGCGATGAATACGACGATTTCTTCGGGGACGGCAATCGTACATCCCGGAACAGACTTTCCGGGGATTCCTTTTCCTCAACCAAGTCCGAAGACGACGAGCTGATGATGCGGAGCATCGAGCAAGTCATGGCGTTGGGCGACACCGGCCAGGCCTCGGAAGAGGCGCTTCGCATTCAATGGCAGATCGATCAATCCTTCCGCCGTTCGTTGAAAGCGCAGGCGCGAAACGTGAAACGAGAAGGCGTTTTGTCCGAGATCGGACCTCTGTTCGACAAGCCGTTCAAGCTGGACGAAAAGTCCGAAGACGAGAACCGCGAGGAAGTGACGGACCCCTTGCTCGACGCGACCGTACTGCCGCAGGGGATCGCGATCGACTCCATTATCGTGCAGGGGCTCGAATACACCGAGGGAATCGTCGATATCGAGATCTCGCCGCTGGGCTTGAGCGAAAGCGTTATCATTTACCTCAAGAACGAGAATGGGGAATTCTATACGGTCCAATGGGACCCCATCACCGGCGGCGCCCACCTTGTCAGCGGCAAGGAATTGCCGTTATGAAGGCCCTCGGACCGCCTACCCTCGCCGTTCCACCGCGCGGCAACGACGGCTTCACCCTGATGGAGGTCATGGTGGCGCTCGTGGTCCTCGGGGCCGGCCTGTTTCTTTTGCTCGAGATGCACTATAACGCGCTGCACGGACAGAACACGCTACAGGACAAGGTGCTCATCCGCAATCTCATGTCGGAAGCGATGGGCATGGCGGAAGTCGAGGTGACGGCGGGCAACCTATCGGGTTCCGACAACTTCGGCAGGCGTTATCCCGATTACACGTACGCGTTTGATGCCGAAGAGGTGGGCGTGGAGTTCGCGGGCCTTTACGACGTGCTGCTGACGCTCGAAGGTCCGGACGGGTTAATCGAGGAACGCCGTTTCTTTGTGATGTCGCGCCAAATCGAGGGCCTCCTTACCCCGCAAGGCGCACAATTCTCCGGAGAAAACACGAGCGGGACACAAGGCCGGCAGGGGAGTGGCGCCGAATGAGATCGCGGGGGTTCACGTTGCTCGAGGTCCTGATCGCCATCTCGATACTCGTGGTCATCGTTTCGGTCATTTACGCCAGCTTTGCAAGCGTCACCAACTCGATGATGGCCGCCCGCGTGAAGACCGAGGAAATGCGGCTCCGCCAGTTCCTCGAACGCAGCTTCCGCACCAATCTGACCGCTGTTTACGTCGATCGGGCCTTCCAGGATCAGGTCTATCAGTTTATCGGTGTCGATGAAGAAGGGTCCGAAGGCCCGCGTGATTCCCTGCGTTTCGTGTCGGTGAACTCGTTGATCGGCGGGATGGCGCTGCCCGGTGACTTCAAGGAAGTGCGGTACGACGTGATCGGCGGACTCGATTCCTCGCTCGATCTCAATATCGGATACGACGATCCGGAGGACAACCCCGCCTTCGATCCCAAACAGCGCAAACTCCAGGCCACGGAAACGCCGCTTATGGCCTCGAACGCCCAAGAAATTGACCCCCAAACGGGCTACATCGATCCGAACGCCGGCCTTGGCCGAAACGAGCGGACGTTCTATGAGGCGCCGTCCTGGTCGGTGCCGATACGCACGCTGGACATCACCTACTTCGACGGCTTCGAATGGGTGGACGAATGGGACTCGCAACTGCTCGGCAAACTGCCGTGGTGCGTGCGAATTGCAGTCAACTTCGCGCGAACCGAGGATGAGTTGCTGGCGGAGCGGGAGCAGGGCCTCAACGTGTACGACAATCCCGATCTCGAAATCGTGGTGCCCTTGCCCGTCGGTATCGGACGCACCCAGGACGGGCGTTCCCAAGAACAGATCGAAGAACAGCTCGACCAAGCCGAAGAAGAACAGCAGCAGGGCGGTGAGGAAAACGAAGAGGGAAGCGACGGCAGCCGCTCGACGCGCGGCGGCGCCAACCAGACCCGTCCCGCCACGCGCTCCGGCGGGATCATGGGCGGGCGGCCATGAAGCGTGATGTGAACAAGCCCCGGCGCGACGAAGGTGTGGCCCTGCTGCTGGCCCTGCTTTTCATCGTCTTGATGACAGTGCTCATTGTCGAGTACTCGTACGAGACCGAGGTGGATGCGTCGATCGTCACGGCCAATATTTCGGACTTCGAGTCGCTTGTCGCCGCAAAGTCGGGTGTCGCGGCCGGCATGTCTCTCTTGGTGACGGACATACTGACTCCCCCCGGCACCCAACCCGGCACGGGCGGAACCCCCCAGGCCGGTCGAACGTCCTCCGCCGGAAGTTCCACGCGGGGCGCGGTGTCCGGCGGGGCCGCCTACGACAGTCTGGACGAGCCCTGGGCCTACGGCGTTCCGTTTCAGGAATTCAACGGCGCCATCATGCAGTGCACCATAGCAGACGAATTCGGCAAGTTGAACATCAACGCCCTGCTCGATCGGCGCGGGGAGCCGAACGCGACACTCGAGGAGGCGCTCCGGTTTCTCTTCAATGCGCGCGGCGCTGTCGAAGACCCCGTGGACGCAATCCTCGATTGGATCGATCCCGACGACGATCCGCGCCCGTTGGGCGCCGAATACGACTACTATCAGTCTCTCGATACGCCGTACCCCTGCAAGAATGGGCCGATGGCCTCTATTCAGGAGTTGTTGCTGGTGCGAGGCGTAACGCCCGAGGTGTTCTTCGGCGACCCGCAGCTACAGCAAGTGCCCTTGACCGAATTGCTTACCGTCTATGGGCATCGGAACGGGCGCGTAAACGTCAATACCGCCCAACCCGAGTTGTTGGTGGCGCTTGGCGAGTCGTTGGGAATGCAGGGCCTCGCTGAGTTGGTTGTGCAGGAACGGGAGCTCGGCCCCTTTGTGAGCAATCAAGACCTGGTGACTCGAGGGGTGTTGCCGCCCCAGGACGATAGCGGCGCCGGCACAAGGCGCGCGCGACCGTTCACGGTGAACAGCATGGCCTTTCGGTTGCAGGGCAACGGCATCTCGGCGGGCACCCGCGTGCGCATCGAGGCATACGTGTGGCGCGACGCTCGATCCGGCTCGGACGGGTTTCGCGTACTGGATTGGAGAGAAGTGCGATGAGATTGTCCGCAAGAGTGGGCGCGGTCGAATTTAACGGACGCGAACTGCGAGTGGCGATTGTGAAAACCGGCGGGAAAAAGCCGGGAATCCTCGAGGCGCATTGCGCGCGCGTGGCCTCGTCTCAGGAACCCGGCGCGGACGCGACGCAGGCCTTGACGGCCGCGGCCGCGGAAATCGCCGGGCGAATCAAGCATAAGCCCCAGGTATACGTGTTGTGCGAGAGCAGCCGTCACGCCGTTGTACGACACTTGACGGTACCGTTTCGCGGCCGCCGGCGCGTGGCGGCCGCGGTGCCTTTTGAACTCGAGCCGTACTTGGCCTTTCCAATCGACGATCTAATCGTCGACCATTTCGTGATTAGCGAGGGCGCCGGTGAAACGCAGACCCTGACCGCGGGTATCAAGCGCGCCCCCTTGGAAGAGGTAATCAACGCGCTCGAGTCCGGCGGGATTCCAATTGAAAGCGTCAACCTCGACGTGGCCGGGCTGACCTCCCTTTGGCTCGTCGGCCAGCGCAAGCCCTCCGGACTCCGCGCCGTGCTCCATCTCCTTGACGATTCCGCCGTGCTTACGGTTGTGAAGAGCAGGACCCTCGTGTTTTTTCGTCAACTCTCGGTCCCGGCCTCGCTCCTGATTGCGGATCCCCGTGCCGTCTCGCGCGAGGCGAGAAATACGCTCCGATCCTTCGCGACGGCCCTGCAAAACTTCGAGGCGGTCGCGGACCTGACGATCACAGGAACTCGAGGCGACACGGTTTGGCGCGAAGCATTTGAAGACGGAATGACGATTCCTGTCCGGTACGAGGAATTGGGCGAGCGCCTGCATGGAATCGATACCCTGACAGTGACCTTTTCGCCCTTGGATACGGCGGACACCGTCGGGCCCGGCGCGCAAGCGCCCGCCGACGGTTCCCTCGAGTGGCTTGCGCTTGCCGGGGTGGCGGTCGGTGCGGCAGGCGAAGGCCGCGCGTTCGAGTTCCGCAAGCACCCGATGGCGGCGCCAAGCCCCCTGCGCGGACTGACCGGCAAGATCGCAGCCACCGCCGCCATGGCCCTCGTCGCCCTAACCGGCTTCATTGGCTATGCCGCCATGCAGTATCGCCACAACAATGCGGAGATCGAGCGAATCGGGCAGGAGATTTGGAACCTGTACGCGAAGTCGTTTCCCGGCGACGAAGCCGTCGCTAAAGGCCGCCCCGAGAATGACATCGGCGGGGTGCTGTCCTTTGCTCTGCTCGAACAGGCACAGAAACGGGGCATGACCGAGGGCTCGCGGATCTCCGTTGATATGTTGGGTCGGCCGCCGCTGCTGACCGTGTTGAAGGAAATCAACGACCGGCTCCCCGCGAACTCGGTGCTGATCACGGACGTCAAAATTCGCGACAGCCGGGGTAGTTCCCAGGCGCTCACAATCTCCGGAGAAATCCGCGACGTGCAAGGATTCAACACGGCGTTCGAAAACCTTAAGCAGTCGTCGATGCTGCGCATTGAAGACGAGCCGATCCGCGCGAACAAAGGCGGAGTTACGACATTTACCATTGCGGCGACCATCTGATGCGCGCACACCACCGGGCAACGGCCGTACGAGAACAGGAGTCAGTCACTTGCCGAAGATAAACCTACAGCCCCGCGAGAGGGCCGTCGTCACACTGGGAGCGGCCGCGGTTGTCGTCATGGCCGTCTGGTGGGCCAGTCAAGGCCCCTATCAGGCCTATCAGTCTTCGTGGACCCAGCTCGAGGCCGCCCAATCGCGCTTGCTCGAAGCGAAAGTCCGGGTCGCTGAAATCGAACAGGCCCGTCGCAAGGAAAAGGAAGTGCTCGACGCGCTCGCCGAACAGGGTCCCTCCTTCGATTTGTGGACTCATGTGGATCGGGTGGTTAAGGAAATGAACCTCGGCGCCCGCTCCGACATGCGAAGCCGCCGCGGGGTGACGGCCGCGGACCAAAACATGACCGCCATCGAGTTGTCCCTGACCGGTCTCTCCACCAAGGAATTGGTCGATCTCCTACATCGCATCTACGACAACGACTACGTGATCATTCTGGATCGACTCGATCACCTCAAGCCCTCGCAAGCGGGAAAGGGCTTGGACTGCCGGATGGTGTTGGTGTCTCCCAGGGCTTGAGCCCTTGACCGGACTATAGTCCGGTCGTTCCGGTCTCGAGTTCGGCGGGCGTCGAATCTCAGAGAATCTCAGAGAATACTTGACTTTCCAGCCTTTCTACGGGACAATTGAAGTCGCAGGCGGGGTCTCATCTGGCTGCGAGGGAGTGTCCCCGTAACTACTTGGGCGACAAGGGTTGGGGTCGTTGGGGCGTATCTATCCCACCACGATCGAGGCCTGCGCAGTAGAATCATGGGAACGGTGTGAGGGAACTGCCGCAGTGGGGGCGGTATCCATGGACGATCCGGGTCTGCTGAAGGAAAGGAAAGGGCGAGCTTCGGGTGAGGTAAATTATTTACAAAATGCGCTGTAAATGCAATATTTCCAATAACGAATAGCAGTATTTACATTGACTTTGCACGCGTTTCTTTGGTACAGTAACTATGCTGGACGCGAGGATTGACAACGGTGGCTACTCTGACTTCAAAGCCCGGTTCGCCGACCCCCGGGGGTGGTGACGGCGGGTATAAAATGTTCGGCCAGGGGCTAGTCGCCCGCGGCATCATCTCGCAAAAGCAACTCGAGGAGGCCATTCACAAACAGCAGACCTCGATGAGCCACCGGAAGCTG
>BTUX01000251.1:0-6696 GCA_045863315.1 Candidatus Hydrogenedentota bacterium
TGTATTCCTTGCCCGAATCGTTGTCCTGCTCGACCATGCCGGGTCCCTGCCGTTTGACTCGTCACTTCTTATCCTGTTCTTTGCCATGATGGTCCTCCTCAATCTGATTCTGGCCGTGTTCAACATCATTCCCGTGCCACCCCTGGACGGCGGTCACGTCTTGCGCTACTTCCTTCCAGAGTCGGGCCGGCGTATGATGGATTCGATCGGGCCGTTCGGGATCATTATCGCTATCTTTCTGGCGCGGCCCGTCTTCGCCAGACTCAATCCGCTGTTTGACGCCGTGCTGGGTTTCGCCATCGGCGCGTAATCCGAGGGGTCCCCGGTTTTTCACTCCCCGAAAATCCTTTGCTATAATCCGCTCCCCAACTCACGGTTGATACCGATGTGTTTCCTCGAGTCGAGCAGCCCACGGGTGGTTCCGCTGCCCGTTCGCCGTTGTGTAAGGAGCCTTTATGAGCGTGCCAAAGAAAGAGCTGCCAAAGAATTACGCGCCGGAGGAATTGGACGAACGCTGGCGCGACTACTGGCAGCATTCGGCCATCTATTCATGGGACCCCTCGCGCGGCCGCGACGAGACGTTCGTGGTCGATACGCCGCCTCCGACCGTGAGCGGATCGCTGCACGTCGGCCACATGTTCAGCTATTCGCACCAGGACTTTCTCGTCCGGTTCCAGCGGATGCGGGGCAAGAACATCTTTTTCCCCATCGGGTGGGACGACAACGGTCTGCCGACCGAACGGCGGGTGCAGAACCTGTTCAACGTCAAATGCGAGCCGCACGTCCACTATGACCCGAACTTCCGGGCCGAGCGGGGACGCAAGGGCGATCCGCAACCGATCAGCCGGAAGAATTTCATCGAATTGTGCGACGAGGCGACGAAGGAAGACGAGGAGGCGTTCCGTCACCTGTGGAAACGGCTCGGAATGTCCTACGACTGGGATCTCGAATATGCGACCATCAACGATCATTGCCGCACCCTTTCGCAATTGAGCTTCCTCGAGTTGTACGAGAAGGGCGAGGTGTATCAAGCCGAACGCCCCATCCTGTGGGACGTGGATTTCCGCACTGCAATTGCACAGGCCGAACTCGTAGACAAGGAAGTCTCAAGCGCGTATCACTTCCTCCGGTTCGGCATCGAAGGCGCCGCGGACTACCTCGTCGTCGCTACCACCCGACCGGAACTCTTGCCGGCTTGTGTCGCCGTCCTCGTGCACCCCGACGATGTTCGCTACGCGCGGTGGGTCGGCCGGAACGCCGTCACGCCGTTGTTTCACGCGCCGGTGCCCATCATGGCCGACCCGAAGGCGGATCCCGAGAAGGGAACGGGGGTAGTCATGGTGTGTACCTTCGGCGATCAAACCGACGTGGAATGGGTACGGCAATACAATCTCCCGACACGCCAGGTGCTCGACCGCGACGGCCACCTGATTTCGTTGAAGTTTGTCCCGCCCGAAGCGGCTTCCGAACAACATCGCTTTGTCAGCCTGCATCCCGAACGCGCAAACGAAGTCTACGCGCAAATTCAAGGCAAGTACTGCAAGCAGGCGCAGAAGGTCCTGGTTGAAATCGCGCAGAATGCGGACGGCGTGATAGATCGACCCAAGCAGGACATCACGCACGCGGTCAAGTACTACGAAAAAGGCGACCGTCCGCTGGAACTGATTCCGACCCGCCAGTGGTTTACTCACCTTCTTCGGCACAAAGAGGCGCTGCTGCACATGGGCCGGCAGATCCAGTGGCATCCCGCGCACATGGCGACCCGATACCAGCATTGGGTCGAGGGCTTGAATCAGGACTGGTGCCTGAGCCGGCAGCGTTTCTTCGGCGTGCCGATTCCCGTGTGGTACAAAGTGGGGGAGAACGGCGAGGTCTTGCACGAGGAGCGAATCCTGCCCGATCGCAGCGCCCTTCCCATTGATCCGTTGGATGATGTACCGCCCGGTTACACCGCGGACCAGCGCGACGTGCCCGGCGGCTTCACCGGAGACCCCGACGTGTTCGACACGTGGGCGACGAGTTCGTTGACCCCGCAGATCGCCACGCACGGCGCGCTCGACCCGGAACGCCACAGGAAACTCTTTCCGATGGACATCCGCCCGCAAAGCCACGAGATCATCCGCACCTGGGCGTTCTACACCATCGTCAAGGCGTATCTGCACGAGAATTCGATCCCGTGGAAGAACGTGGTCATCAGCGGATGGATACTCGATCCCGACCGTAAGAAGATGTCGAAGAGTCACGGCAACGTCGTCACGCCGGAACCGCTCATCGACCAGTTCGGGGCGGATTGCGTGCGGTACTGGGCGGGCCGCGCCCGTACGGGCGTCGACACCGCGTTTGACGAACAGGTGTTCAAAGTCGGCAAGCGGCTCGCCACCAAAATGTTCAACGCGGCGAAGTTTGTGATTGGACGGTTTGAAAGCATCGATCCCGCTCTGCTGGGCCCCGAGCGCATCACCCACGAAACCGATCGCGCAATCATACGCGAATTGCGTCCGCTGCTCGAGCGCGCGACAACCGCGTTTGAACAGTTCGACTACGCGCAGTCGCTGCAACTGACCGAGGAATTCTTCTGGGGCACGTTCTGCGACAACTACGTGGAACTGTCAAAACCTCGTACCTACGAGGAGGAATTGAGCGAGGGCCGATTGAGCGCCGCATCCACGCTCCGGCTGGTCCACCGCGCGCTCACGCGCATGTTCGCGCCGTTCATGCCGTTCCTCACCGAGGAAATCTGGCACTGGGCGTACTCCAACGACGCGGACATGCACGACTCGGTCCATCGGAGCCCGTGGCCCGTAGCGGACGAGTTCGAGAAGGTGGCTCCGCCAACGCATGCAGCCACGTACGACGCGATGGTCGCGGTCATCGAAGCCGTGCGCAAGGCCAAGGCCGAGGCCAACCTCAGCATGAAGGCCCCGGTACAACACGTAGGCGTCACCGCAACCACCGAAACCATCCAAGCGCTCGCGCCCTGCCTCGACGATGTCCGCGGCATGCTTCACATCACCGCAATCGACTGCCATGAGACGCGCCCGCAAAACCCGACTGCCGACGTGACCGTCACATTATGACGCCCCTCCCGGCGGGACCCACATGCGAGCTAGGGTGTCCAGAGGGCCTCGAAACCCGGCTGGATTAAGTGATCGTCCGCCGTTATCGCCCGCGCACGTCTTGGGACTGCACGATCAAGGATGACGTACGGTCCGTGCTTCACAAGAGCCGGCGTTGCGGGATTCTGCATGTATATTTGAACACCTCGGTGTGATACGGTAGCTTAAACCGCAGAACGAAGCGCAGGAGGTATGGTGCATGTCGGAACCCACCATTGCAGAACGCAGACCCGCCGTCCTGGAACTCGAGCCCGGCTTATACTGGTGGTGTCGGTGCGGGCGCTCCAAGGACCAGCCCTGGTGCGACGGCTCCCATAAGGGCACAGAGTTTTCGCCGGTCGAGGTCGTTATCACCGAAAAGCGCTCGTACGCGCTGTGCCAATGCAAGCGCACGGGAAAATCGCCGTTCTGCGACGGCACCCACAAGCGCCTCCCGCCCGAGTAGCGTGCGGCACACGCGGCTCCGCCGCCGCGACGATCTGTCGTGTCGCGGGCGAACGCGCCATTGGCCGCGCATGGATCGACTCACTAGGCCAACCCTCGAAAGGACTCCCACCATGTCGACGAACACGCTCCGGCTCCACCGTGTGGTCCGGGCGCCGGCTGAGCGAGTGTACCGAGCGTTCCTGGATGCCGATGCGATGGCCAAGTGGCTGCCCCCAAACGGATTCACCGCGAAGGTCCACCAGTTGGACGCCAGGGTCGGCGGCATCCACAGAATGACATTCACGAATTTCAGCACGGGAAACAGCCACTCCTTTGGCGGTGAGTACCTCGAACTGGTGCCGCACGAACGCATCCGCTACACGGACAAGTTCGACGACCCGAACCTGCCCGGAGAAATGCGGACGACCATCACGTTGAAGAAAGTGTCGGTCGGCACCGAACTGAGCATCGTGCAGGAAGGTGTGCCCGATGTCATCCCGCCCGAGGCGTGTTACCTCGGCTGGCAGGAATCGCTCACCCTGCTGGCGAAACTCGTCGAGGCGGAGATTCCGGATTAGCCCGCATTTCTCACCAGTCGCTCCCGATGACGGGAGCGACTGGTGAGAAATGCGGGCTAGGGGCATCAGCCATAAGAATCAAGACTCCGCGTCAACGTAGAGTCCCGAAGGGACGAGATGGTCATAGCTTGGGGCATGAGCCCCAAGGCGGCGGCCCCCCCCAATCACACGAGTGCGCTGAAGGCGCGGCACATTCATCGATCAGGCGTTTCGTCCCTTCATGACTCGTTTCCAAGGCGGCACTTCCGATCGTGGGGTTTACACCCCAAGCTATGATCATTCCGCCGCTTGGCGGCGCTTTTGGCGAGGCATGTGATCAGCATCTGCTGCACGCACCCCGCATTCAATTCCGCACGTCTTCATCCTCGGACTGCCATCACCATTCCCACCATGCCGACAGGCGTTCTCGCGCATTCCTCTTGCGGCACACGAGCTGTCCCAGTATCATTTGCGCCATGTCGGGCGGCGTTCAGGAATCGCGGGACGGCGGGGACGAATCGATCCCGTACCTTTCCCTGATTGTCGGATTTCAATACGCCGCAATCACGCTTTCCTCCGTACTGCTTTTCGCTTCGATCATCGTATCTCCCCTCTACACGGGCGCTCTCGGGGGCATTGTCGGACTTCAGACGGTCTGGGCGTACAGCGTTGCAACAGCGTTTTTCGCCGTGCAGCACGCGTGGCTGCGCGCCCGCGGCTACTGGCCGCGAACTTCCGCCCCGCGCGGGGGCCCTTGGGCGCACTTCGCGTTGGTGTGCGGTTTTTTAGTCAGCGTCAACGTCTTCGTACTGAGTTCACGCGGCTTGTCGCACTGGGGCATCGTGCCGGGACATGACGCGCCGCAGTACTACGCCTACCTGCACTCGTGGGTGTTCGACCGCGATCTCGATTTCGAGAACGAGTACCGCCAAATCCCCGGAGCGTGGGACTTGATGCGCGAGAACCATCCCGAGTACGACAACTACAACGTCGCGCCTATCGGCGCCGCCGTCGTGTGGATGCCGCTGTATCTGGCGGCACATTCCGTCATCCTGCTCTTGAACCGGATCGGCGTGGAGATCCCCTTAGATGGCATTTCCACGCCGTATGCCATGGCCGCGGCGGTCGGCAGCGGTTGCGCGGTGTGGCTGGGCATGGCGATGGTGTTCTCTTCGCTTCGGCGCTGGTTCAGCGTCAAGGCGTCATTCCTCGCGGCGATTCTGCTCTGGGTCGCGTCGCCGATCATCTGGTACCAGACCGAAGAGGCGTGGATGTCCCACGCGCCTTCGTTCTTTGCGGCATCGCTGGTGTGTTGGATTTGGGTGAGCGGACGCGACTCAAGCACGTGGCGCGGCCGGATCGCGTTGGGTTGCGCGATAGGACTCGCGATGCTGGTGCGCCCCTCTCACGCGGTGCTCCTGCTCTTGCCCATCGTCGATGCGGCGCGATCCGTCTACTCGGACACGCAACTCCTGAAAGCGACAGGGCGCCTCGCCGCAAGTTTGGGCGCGGCGATGCTGGTGTTCGGACTGCAGGTCCTGACGTGGGCGCTCTTGTACGATTGGTTTCGGACGGGCATTCACACGCCGCCCGGCAGTCCCATGAGGTGGGCAAACCCGGCCGTCATTGAAGTGCTGTTCTCCGCGCACCACGGCCTGTTTGCCTGGCATCCCGCACTGGCCGCCGGTTTTCTAGGGCTGCCGGCGTTCTGGCGCCGCGACCGGTACGTCGCAACCGTCTTGGCGGTGCTTCTTGGGCTCTACGTCTATGGCAATGCCGCCATTGAAAGCTGGCATGGCGGCGGCTCCTTCGGCATGCGGAGGTTCGTCGGAGCGCTGCCATTCATGGCGCCGGGCATTGCCGCGTTCGGCATCGCCTGCGTGCAGACAAGCCGGCGACACAATATGATCCCGGTGACGGCCGCGATTGCTCTGCTGTTCCTGTACAACGCGATGCTGGTCCTCACCATGCGCGGCGCCTGGGTGGACCTGGGAAAACCGGCCTCGTTTCAACAAGTGTGGTCGTCGGCGATCACGGTGTTTCACGACACCTTCGGCAACCCGTTTTCGTACCCTGCGAACCTAGTGTTTGCGGTCCGGCACCATACCACCCCCGCCCAGTACGACGTCATGGGCGGAAACGCGTACTCGGAATCGATCAACGTCGAGCAACACGCGATCCGCCCCTACCTCGGCAGAGGATGGCGCAAGAGCTTTATCCTGATGACGCGCGTGGGCGGGGCTTACACCGCCGCGGAGGAGCGGTGCGAGTTGCTGTTTCATCTGCGAAAGGGCGAGACGCGCGACCTCGTTCTCAATATGTCGCTTCCAAGCATCATGACGGAACCGCAGGAGCTGTCGTTTGCGCTGAACGGCCTCGAACTGGGCAAGGCCGCGCTGCCTCCGGGCGGCAGGCACGACATCAAGCTGACGATACCCCCAGACTTCGCGCGCGACGGTCTGAATGTGCTGTCCATCGAATTCGCGCGTGTGCTGGCGCGGCTCAGGCCCGGGTCTGTCGGCGAACCCGGCGGCAGCGGGTTGCCGGTCCGCACACGCAAGCCGTTCACTACGGCCGGTCTCCTCTGGCGAATCACC
>BTUX01000252.1:0-6664 GCA_045863315.1 Candidatus Hydrogenedentota bacterium
GCAGAAGATCGGCGGCGTCGAGTTTCCCGCCGTCTGCGATGTGTATGACGTGCGCCGCGCGCAGGCGGTGGAGGTGGCGGGCGGGCGCGCCGAAGGCTACGGCGACCACCGCGCGCTGGTGGAACGCACCGACCTCGACGCCGTGATCGTCGCCACGCCGGACCACTGGCATGGGCCCATCACCGTGGATGCCCTGCGCGCGGGCAAGGACGTGTATGTCGAAAAACCGATGGTCCACAAACCCGAGGAAGGGCTGGCGATCATTCGCGCGGCGCGCGCGGGGAAGAGAATTGTCCAGGTCGGCATGCAGGGGCGCGGACTGCCCCAGTTCGTGGAGCCGCGGCGGCGGTATATCGAGACCGGCATCATCGGCAAGACCGGCCTGGTCCGCACCTGGTACACGTCGAATCAGGGCTACATCCAACAACCGCCCCCCGGCATGGTGCGCAAACCCGACGGCCTCGATTGGGACCGCTGGCTCGGACCCGGCCCCAAAGTCCCCTGGAACCCCGATATCTACTTCAGCCCCTACAAATGGCTCCACTACGACGGCGGCATGATCATGGGCATCGCCATCCACGTCATCGACTCCGCCCACCATTGGCTCGGCCTCAAAGAACCCGCCTCCGCCGTCGCCGGAGGAGGCATTCACTTCTATAACGACGGCCGCGATACCCCCGATACCGTCGCCCTGATCCTCGAATATCCGCAGAAACTGACGCTGACTTTCGAGGCGGAATGTTTGACTGCCCCGGGGTTGAGGACCACGGCCGGCGTGGAATTAAGGGCGACCGGAGGGTCGCTGTGGGCGGAACGCTATGTCGAAAAGACGGGCTGGCGGTACACGCCCAACCCGAGATTCAGCAAGGAGCCAGCCGCCGAAGGACAAGGCGGCACAGGCTCCCCCGAAACCATCCTCCGCGAATGGCTGGAATCCATCAAAACCCGCCAAAAAACCACCGCCAACGAGCTCGAAGGCTACTACTCCTCCATCGCCTGCTACATGGCGCTAGAAGCGTTCCGGACGCAGGAGCGGGTGCGGTGGCAGCCCGTGTGGACACCGTCTATGGGATGATTCCTGACAGGAGGATGCTTCTCGCTATCTCTCCATATCCAAAGAATCGATGCAGTAAGCGAAATCGCTGATCCCAAGCCCGCACTCACCATGGCTTCATTCTGAAAAGTCGCCCCTGTTCGTTTTCATCATGAAGCAGGCATATTATCTCATTGTCATCGAATACTGGGCCGTCTTGTTCGTCCCGTGTCGGGAGGTCGGAGTCTATTAGAGTGATTATGCTCTGTAATCCAGCATCAGCATACTGCCGCAACACCGCAAGTAGACTCTCCTTCTTACGATCGTCGAGCGATTCGAATACCCCGTCGTGAAACACAAATCGGGGGAATCGGGAATCGAGATGAGCACGAAGAACGGCCA
Source organism: Candidatus Hydrogenedentota bacterium (assembly GCA_045863315.1). GTDB lineage: Bacteria > Hydrogenedentota > Hydrogenedentia > Hydrogenedentales > SLHB01 > JABWCD01. The sequence goes on from BTUX01000252.1 coordinate 1,436, forward strand.
GGTCAAACGCCACACAAAGAAGCTTTCGATAAGTATGCCCCGAGTCTGCACTCGTCGAATTTCCAGATTCGTCCAGAATCTCCACCTTGAACTCAAGGTGACCTAGTGCATTCGGTGAGACACTTATGAGTGCTTTTCTGTCTATGACTTCCTCGATGATCTCGCTGAAGAATAGTCGAATAATGGAAAATCGACTTGTCTCGTCAGAATTCTGCTTTTCTACGTCGGTCTCGATCTGGACCTGTAAACCGCTCAATTGCTCATCAAGAGCACGAAGTTCAGCTCGCAACTCCTGTAAACGATGAAGATATTTGCGCTGTCTCTCCAAAGCGATGATGTCTGCCCGCAAGGTGACAAGTTCATCCGAAGCACTCTTGTATTTATTGAAGATGTCGGTATCACTTAAGAAAGAGAGAATTTGGGCACGCTGCTTGCCTAAGTCGTTCAGCTTTGTATTAACGGTTTTGAGTGTTGCTTCTAACTCCTCCATATCCGCCCGTAAGTACTGCTGACGCTCGACAGTTATTGCTCGATTGAACTCGATAAGTTGCTCAAAGTCTCTCTTGATTTGTCCGCCGAAAAGTACCCCAGCCTGCTGGAACAAATCCTGGGCCTCGTCCGGATTGAAGAGGATTTGGTCATCCTCCAGTGCTGCAATGATCTTCTTCCGATTGAGGCTCAGGGAGTATTTTTCTGCGTTGAGGACCGCTATCCGTTCATCTAAATCGCCAACAAGCTGTTTAATGTGCGCTTTATCTTGCGCGCGGAAGTCGAACGTATCAATCAGCGACTGCTTTTTGCCGACCTCCTTTTGCTTAAGGAGTAACATGCCCTCAATCTTGCTTATATCCTCAACAGACCCCCCTAGCTCAGACTTCACGGTCTGAGCAATGTCCTCTTTCTTCTTCTTCTCCGCTTCTCGCTCGTAGTGCGAAACAATCAGTTGCGCATCGAATCCCAGTATGTGGGCCAAGAAGGGCTTCCAGGTTGAATGCGGCCCCTGATGTCTCGCGAGTTGAAATACGTCGCGGTAGTCGTTCTGGGAGCGCAGCAGGTAGCCAAGACCATTTCTGAACGTCCACGGCCTTAGTGCCCGCCAGTCTAGGAGCGCGTCAAGCATCTCCCTAGCTTTTTCAAAAGGCAGTTCGTAGTGGTCCCACCGCGCCTCGGGACAGTCAGAAAAGTCCTGATTCCTTTCCGCGTGTTTTTTGAAGCTGATTCTGCTGGCGTCACGCACGCTCCGGCGAATAGTTAAATAGGAGGCGTCTGCGAGTTCGAGCTCAAGGAAAAATGTAAAGTCCCGAAACAAGTCTAAATGCTTGAATAGGAAGAAAGTGGATTCCCTTCCTGCCAGGAAACAGAAGTCAAGAAGGCGACCTAGGGTGGACTTGCCAAGATTATGCGTGTCCTTTTTGCGATTCTCTGGGACGCGAATTTCTGCCAGTACGACATTCAATCCAGACACGAAGTGGAGTGGCCCGAATTGATCTGGTCTATTTGAGTAGAGGCTAGAGAGCTTCATTCGGCCCCACATACTCCACGGAGTCGGTCTTTGGGTGGTATTCGACCAGCCCTAGCAGAAACAGGAAATTAAGAGCAGGCAGAAACAGAATATCCCCACCGGAGACTGCCCTCTTCACATAAGTTTTCAGGATGCAGTATTCCTCCAGGCGACGGTCCTTTAGTCTCGTGATCAACAGTAACGCCACATTGACCACGGTCCTATCCGGATGAGAATGCTTAGTTGGTCGAAGCACTTTCAACTCTTCCAATATCACATACCCAGTACATGTGAAAAAGGAGCGCTCGTGTGAGGCGCTTATGCGGTCGCTGTCTTAGCACCGGATCTCGCGCAAATAGCAAGTCCAGTAGGTATTCCATCACATCGTTAAAGGTTTGATATTCTTTCCGCTTGGAGATTATTTTTAACTGAAATTCCTCAACCGCAGATTCATAAGCTTCTAGTAGTTGCGCATTCTCCGGTGCCGATAGGAAGCTACTGATGTAGACGGTCTCTTTCAGATATCGCTTTCGTTGCTCCTTCGCGTAGTCCTCAGTCATGTTGTTCAAAGCATTCTTCCTTTCATGGGAAACTCGAGGAGTCGGGTGGCTATCTATGGCGGCTGTGATGCTATCTCGCTGTCTTGCAAATGCTTCAACTACTTCGCAAAGGTCATCAGGGCTGACAATCAGAGGCGAGTCCACCGGATCGAGAGCTGCTAGACGTGGGACGTCTGGAAACTGCTTCAGCCACAACTCCAATTGTTCGACCCCACAGAGATAGATAGATTGCAGCGGAAGATCGCATTTGTTCGAGATGTGAGACCGAATGTCGCTTTCGGTATTTCCTGTCAGCTTGCGATTGCCGAAGAGCATATAGTTGTCGAGGCTTTTCTTGGCCCGAAGTGCGGCTATGCGTGGAATCTCCTGTGAGATGATGCAAGAGGCAGAGTTTTCGGAAAAAAAATCGCTTTCGGAGAAACTCCGGTTGTGGCCGTTGGTGTGTTTGTCTTGAATAATCGTTGTTCCTGTCCACGGTGAGACTTTGCTCGGATGCAACTCAGCAGTTCCAACGAACTTGGCGTCTCGGCCTCCATCTGCGCCAACGGCGAACCCCTGAACAGAAATCCCGAGTATGCGCTGGCACAGGTATACCACGAGATTCTCAAACTGGACATCGCTCAGATCTTCGTATGCGTATCTCATGCGTTCTCAAAAGAGGTCTGCTGATACACTACCAAAGAATTGTGGTGCCGTATAGCGGTGCGTGCGGCGCGGCGTGCACTGGGACAGCCTGACCCGTCCCACAGCACTTTTTAGATCTAACTGATTCAAAAACACTTCTTCACAGCGGCACCCCGGGATTCGCAGCCGCCGCTACGTTCGTGGGTGCCTCGTGCGCCGGGAGTGCTTGTATTTTCAGTCGCTTACGATTTTGCAGAAAAGTGCGTCGGGGCGGGTCAGGCTGTCCCGGGCTGCCCCGGGCTGCCGGGCTGCGCTCCCGGCCCGCGCAGGGTAGGCCTGATCCCCCGCCCAGGTTCACCTCCGCCGCACCGCCTCACGCAAATATCAGCCTGCGCCCCTTCGGCTTCGGTACCGGATCCCCGAACTCCTCCGCCGTTTCCACCCACAACAGAATAGCCTCCTGCGCACTCGCGAGCGCCTCCGCTTGCGTGGAACCATGGGCCGCGCAGCCAGGCAGCTCCGGCACCTCAGCCACAAACGCCCCATCCTCATCGCTCCAATAGATGATGACTTCGTATTTGTTCACTTGGCATCCCCCAATCTGTATCTGAGAACCACGGCCCGCACCTGCTTCACCTGATATGGTTTTGCATGGCTGCCATCCCGCTGCAGATTGAGCCGTTCCTCCACGCCCGGTTTCCGGAACAAATGGTGGCTTCCCCGAACCCGCTTTTCGAAGCCCAATTCTTCCAGCATGGTGCACACGTCATCAAAACGAATAGCCGCATCCGGCGTCCCGCTCAGAACCGGCTGCAATGTCTACGCGGCACTCAGATAGACATCGTACCGCCAACCGAGGGGCGCGTGGAGGCGTTTGAGGCTGCGCCGGGCAGCCCCCGGCTGACACCGGGGGCTCAAGCGTTACCCATGTGCTTGGGCGGATGTGTATACCATGTCGCCAGATTGGACCGAAGCGAGGTGGGCGACCGGCGGGAAGCGGTTGACTGTTTCACAGACGCTGACGCTCTGGGCTTGCGGTCCGCTGTGTTCTCGCAGCGCCGAACCGGGTCAGTCGTATCGGGTGGTCGTTGCGGATGAGGGCGGCCGGAAGGCGGTGGTGCGGGACGGGGCCGCGTTCATTGGCGCATATATTGACAGCCGCCTGTTTGAACTCTATCTTAGGGAAACGGCCCCGGCGGTCAGATGGCCGAAGCCCGGGGTGGAGGAGGCATGGGGATGGCTGGAATGACGAAGATCCTGCCCGTTCCGTACTACGTGCAGGAGAGTCCGGTACACTGCCAGAGCACGTGCCTGCGCATGTACGCGGAGTATCTGGAACGCCACAAGCTGCGTTCCGCGACGAAAGCGGCGGAGACGCCCATTCCGGAGATCTGGAAGCAGATCAACACCGGCAATGCGCGGCCGTACAAGATCCAGAACTCGCACGCGAACATGATGTGGTGGCTGGAGACGAACTTTCCGCCGCTCAAGTTCACCAAGAAGACGACGATGGATCCGGATGGCGCTCTGTATTGGGTGATCCGCTCGATCGATGCGGGATTTCCGGTGATGGCCAGCGTGTCGCACAAGCGTGTGGCGGGCCACATCATTCTGCTGGTGGGCTACAAGGATTACGCGCCGGACATGTGCGTGGCCGGGGCGGATTTCACGCCGGCGCCGGCGGTGATGGTCAGCAAGATCATCGCTCACGACCCGTATGGGGCGTTCGATCCGAGCCTGTCTTCCGCGTTCTGGGGTGAAAAGAGGTGGCACGCGGGAATGAGCCTGGCCGGCGGAGGGCAGGCGGGGCCGGGGCGTGGTGTGGAACTGGCGGTTGAGAACGTAAACCGCCGGCGGACGACGGCCGCTCGCGCGGGGAATTTCGAGTTGATGTCGGCGGGATTCTGAAGCGGGGCGCATCGGGTCAGGGCTGCGCCGGGGCAGGCTGTCTGAGCGCGGCGATTATGCGCAGATTTGCCTTGTTCCCGGGTCCGGCTGGGTGTACACTCGCCGCAGCGGAGCAGATGTTCCACGAGGAGGGTATATGGGTGAGGTAACGTTCGAGTTTGGGACGTTGATTCATGGCCGGCAGAACCAGATGGGGACGTTTGACGCGGATCTCAACCCCGATGTCCGCAACGCGACGACCAACGCGGACCTGACGCTGTACATCAGGATCAATTTTCAGAGGATCGACCCGGCGCCGGGAGGTCCGGCGACCTATCAGGATTACGACGGCACGGCCGTTCCGATTCGCGCCTGGCGGGATGCCGAATGGGCGCAATGGAAGGCGCGGTTTCTCCGCGATTGCCGGAACAAATGGCACGGGAAGTTCTGGCTGGTGACGCCGGCCACCTACAACCGGTTGAACTGGCCGGCCCAGAATCCGACGCACCGGTGCAACCTGTATTGCCGTTTCGAGATCGCCGAGCAGGGCACCACGCAGGGGGCGCATGCGGTGATTCCGGTGGTGCACGTCAATGGCAACCATTTTTTCCGGTCGCACATGCTGCTGTATTCGAACAACGACCTGCGGGCCGAGCG
>BTUX01000253.1:0-6635 GCA_045863315.1 Candidatus Hydrogenedentota bacterium
CCGCCGACGGTGACCTGGCGCTCCTGCATGGCCTCGAGCAGGGCGGCCTGGGTCTTGGGCGGGGTCCGGTTGATTTCGTCCGCGAGAATGAGATGGGCGAAGAGGGGGCCCTTCACGAAGGTCATCACTCGATGGCCGGTAACTGGGTCGGTTTGGAGTATCTCGGTGCCGGTTATGTCAGACGGCATCAGATCCGGCGTGAACTGGATTCGTTTGAAGTCCCACCCGAGGGCCTGGGCGAGAGTCTTCACGAGCAGGGTCTTGGCGAGCCCCGGCACGCCGATGATGATCGCGTGTCCCCGGGCGAAGAGGGCGGTCAACACCTGGGTCAGGATAGCGTCCTGACCGACAATGACCTTGTGAATTTCAGCCCAAAGCTCCCTCTGTTTTCGTGTAAATTCGGCCGCCAGTTCGAGATCGGCCCCGTCGGCAGCCGCATATTGCACTTTCGTCGCCATCGTGGATTTTTATCCTCTTGTGTACCGGGGAGGCCGTCGGGGGGCCGATCCGACCGCGGCCGAACCCACCGGCGTATCCTACCTTTCGCGCGGGATTGGAGCAACTCCGCGCCAGAAAACTGTTGCGTGACGCGGCGCGGCCATGGTATAAAAATCTTGATGGAACGCCCGTGTGGGGCGTTCGCGTTCGTGGACTCTTGGATGTCGATAGCCGCCAAAGACCCTGCTTGATGTGCCTACCTGCCGCTTGCTTCTCCTTGGATCCATCGCCACCACAGATGTCTTGAACCATCGCGTTGTCAATTGTTGAGTTAGAGAGAAGGAACAGGGCATGAACATCTACGTGGGTAATCTGTCGTATCGGACGTCGGAGGCCGAACTGCGTCAGGCCTTCGAGGCTTTCGGACAGGTCGACTCGGCACGGATCATCATGGACAAAATGACGGACCAGTCCAAGGGTTTTGGATTCGTTGAAATGCCAAACGCGACGGAAGCCAAGGCGGCGATCACGGGACTGGACGGCAAGGAACTGGGCGGGCGTCCCATCCGTGTCAACGAGGCGCGTCCGAAGTCGGAAGGCGGCGGAGGCGGCGGTCGCGGCGGACGCGGCGGAGGCGGCGGTCGCGGGGGCTGGTAACGTATTCGCCCCTCCCCGACGCCATCATCCTTCATGCCCACCCCCAATTAGAGTTGGGGGTGGCTTTTTTTGCGTCTTCGGCGCGAACGGATCGATGTTTGCCGGCCGGGCTTACCTGCATCGGAGGGATGTCGCAAGCCGATTTCCGCGGCGGAGACGGCTAAAAGGTCCGTTCTCGTACGGTCGTTTTCCGTTATGCGCGCCAGAAAGTACACGGACCCGTCTTGCCCGACCGCAATGGAATTCACGTACAAGGGGCGGTCCCCATTTTCATAGAAGATTGCCCCCTGATCCTGATAGGTCAGAGTCCGTATGTCGTAGGTGACGAGGTGCAAGTTTTCCAATCCCTTGGCCTTGCCCATGGCGGTAGCGGATTTGCCGGTGATGCGGCGTCCATCCTGGTAGATGGGGCCGCCGGTGAGCTACTAACCCGCATTTCTCACCAGTCGCTCCCGTCATCGGGAGCGACTGGTGAGAAATGCGGGTTAGTGTGCGAAGTCGTCCGCGTTTCTTGAACTGGTGTCGGAGTAGACGGCTTCCTCGTGCCAGATTTTCCAGATGAGTTCATACCGTTCCAAGGGCAGGCCCGTGTATACACAATTGCTGGTCGAAAACACGTATCCGCCGCCGGGCATGCCGTGGCGGATGCAGTACCGCGCCGACTCGATCACTTCCTCGTCGGTGCCGGAACTGAGCAGACCGCAATTCACGTTGCCTATAAGGCAGACCTGATCGCCGTAGCGGCGCTTTACTTCGGCGATATCCACTCCGCCTTGTGGATCCAGCGAATGCAGCGCGTGCGGTCCGGCACTCACGAGTTGGTCGATGATCGGCATGATATTGCCATCCGTGTGCTTGATGACGTAGAAGCCGAGGTCGCGCAGGCCGCGGCACAACTTGACCAGATACGGCGTGACGATTTCGGAGAACATGTCCGGACTGAGGAACGGGTTGTCGTTGTAGCAGTAGTCCGAACACAGGGCGAAGCCGTCCAGCCCACCGTGGCGCGCCAGGCGCTCGGCCTTCTCAAGCATTCGATTGACTTTGCGGTCGGCTTCGCGCTTGGCCTCGTCCAGATTTTCGTACAACCACGACACCCAGGAGACCATCTTGTCGCCGGGAGGAATCTCGTAGGTCGCGTCGCCGTGCAACATCAGAAAGTACGTGTCGCCGGACATCTCCCGCATCAGGTCGATGGTGCGGATATCTTCCTCCGCGGTGGCGGGATTGGGATGCAGGAAGATCGCGTTGTGCTCATACCGTTGCGCGACCTTGATGTAGAGGTCGGCCATGTCCGCGCGATGCAGGGCGCGTTCTGTTTCCGTCATTTGCTTCCATTGGGCGTAATTCCGGTGGTTCGGATGGACCCGGCCGAACGTCTCCATCGTCAAAAAGAACACCAGTTCAAAGTGAGGAACGTGGCCCCGTGGTGGCCTGCGTTCCAGCGTCGCAACCAGATGTTCGCGCGGCGTCATGCGTGCCGGTCTTCCGGTCTTACTGCGCGCGCACCGGTTGGACCCGCAACGTGACCACCCCATGCGTCGGAACGTTCACGGATCCATGCATCGGGGCCCGTTTCACTCCCGTCAGATCACTCAGCCACGTGGTCGGCTGATTTGACCCTCTCCAATCCAACCCGGTCGATTGTGGCCGGCCCGTCGCGCCAAACAGGCGTAATGTCCATGCCTCTCCGCCATTGTCAGGCCGGAGTGCGCTGACCAGTACGTCCGCCCGCCCGATGCGAAGCAGCGGTTCATGTTCCGGTTCGTCTACGGACACGGGGACGACAATGAACGGTTGACTGGACCCAATTCCAAAGCGATGCGCCGCGCCTTCGTCGAATGCCTTGTGCGGACGGATTGCATAGCGAAAGAGGGTCGGTCCGTCCTGATCTGCTTTGTAGTTCGTGTGCCAGTAGTTGTTCATCACGTAGGAAAACAGGGTTTGCGTCGGCGCCAACGTCCGAATCCAAGGGAGTTCAGCGGTAATCGATCCGAGTTCGACGAGGGGGGCGTCGACTGTTGCCCACGTAATTCCCAACTCGGCGTTGGACACGTCAGCCCAACGTTGGACTGTAAACCAATTCTTGCAGGAGCCGGGGAGTTGGTCGACTTCCGGCCTTACCACCGCCCAAGGGGTGTCGATGCGCACCACGCCATCCGGCACGCGGAAAGGAAACGCGATGTGAACGCCTTCCTTCCGGCGAACAGGAATTTTATTGATCACGTCGATGATATCCAGGCGATCGATGCCGTGGGTGACGCGCAGTTCCCGTGTGAGCGAGAAGCATCCCGGCGCCTCGGACTCGACCACGAGCGACGCCACCAAGGGTCCGGCCTCGCCCACTCGTACCGTTACATCGGCCACCCGCTTGACATCTTTCGGATCTTTTCCCGGCACGTAGAGATACTCGTTCAGTCCGAGACCGTCGTTGGAGTCTACGAGATCGTCGTCATGCCATGGGACGGTCAAACTGGACACGGCGCCGGTCGTCAAGTCAACGCGTATGCGCAGCGTCTCGTTCTCCAGTTCGGACCCGCCCGCACGGGCCGAACCGCCCCGCTTATGCGTTCCGCGTCGAAACAGGAACCGCTTGGCGCCCATCGGCGGTACGTCGGACGCGAGAAATGCGAGTTCGCCGGTGGACAGCACTTGGGACGGCACGTCGTTGCCCGCGGCATCGGTCACGCGGGTCCCAATGGGTTGCAGAGGGGCCGGCACCCGGACGAGGTCGGTGCGCGGCCATGAGCACGTGTTGAACACCATCACGGCGTGCGCCGGCGACTCCTCGCGGCGAATTCGCGCCAGCGATCGGTCCAGCAAATCAAGGGATTGGGCGTGCGCGTCGTACGCAAACGCCTGTTTGATGCGCCACTGGCCCTTTGCGAATTCGTCGTCGGGTTTGGAAATGCTGTTATGTGCGCCCCATGTGTGTTCATTGTACAGCAGGACGTTGCGCCATGCGTGGTTGAATTCGCGGGCAGGGTAGCACTCCGGATCCAGGAGCGTCCAGAGCACTTCGGCCTGGGTGAGCCGTTCGGCGGCGGCGCGGTTGAGCCCCGTTTCCCGGGCCGACGAGGCGGCGCCATCCTCCCAGTAGGGAGTGAAGTCTCCCGAATACACGGGGAGCACGTCACCGTACTTCGCTTCGAACGCGTGAAACATCTCGCTCGCGGTGGCGATCACAAGACGAGGAGAAACGTATTTCGCGTTCCAATCCCGGACGAATTCGGGCAAACCGGGGTCGGGAGGCCCGTTGTCGCCGCCGATCGAATACCGGACCTGAAGCATGTCGTAGGGGTGGTTCGCCTTTTCGAGACGCGCGAGATAATCAAGGAGAATCTTCCCGTCGCGCAACGGACCCCGGTGAAAAAGCGAGTACCCCTCTCCGGCCATCCAACACAACACCCTCGTGTCGCCCGACGGCCCAGTCCAATAGAACGGGCGGTCGCCCCAGTCTTGCAGTGTGAACCCAATGCGGTCGCCGCGATTCGGACCAATGGAGAAGTATCGGATGTCACTTCCGGCCAGTACCGGCACTAGGCCCCAGGTGTATCCCGGCACGTCGCTGATCATGGCGGTATCGACGGGTACACCGTGCTCGCGGCGCAGATCCACGGCGCGCTCGACCAGCCGCACGAGTTCCTCCGCGCGGCACAGCGCGGTCAACTCGTTACCGTAGAGCGCGTTCAGTTCGATGGCGCCGCCCTTGACGAAGTCGATGAACGCTTTGCGTCTGTCGTCGGGCGCCCTCGCGAGGTAGCTGTCCACCGCCCACAGGACCTCGGAATTCCATTTGAACCGCGAACCCTCGGGATACCCGTCGGTCTGAGCAGCCAACTGTACGGCCTGTTCGAGGTGAGCATGCTGCTGGGCCTCGACCTCGGTCTGTAGTCTCGTGTAGCCGATGTCAACGTGCGAGTGGGGGAGTATGTACACGGTCCACCGGCGTGACGGCGGCACGACCACGTCGCCCGTGAAGATTCCTCGGCCCTTCGACCGCAGGGAGACGCGGATTGTCCGTTCGGAGTCATCCGCAGGTATCGGAAGGTCAATCGTCTGTTCTCCCGGCACCAATTCCGATCGGAGCGGCTTTGTGCCCGTTGCGCGCACGACTGCATCAGCCGGCGGGCCCGTATGCTCAATTCGAAACTGGATGAGCTGATACGGCCGACCGTCGGATTCAATCAGCGCCGGGATAGCGGCGGCTTCGACTCCCCCGGCGGGTTGGGGCGGCCCTGCGGCCCAAGCCGGCGAGACGCCAACCATCAGACCTACAAGCAAAGGAAGCACATCGGGAATGAAGTAGTGTCTTGCCCGCATCGGATTCTTCCCCCTCGTGCGCGCGTGAGGCCCCCCCGGGCGATTCCGCATCCGCTATTCCGGGCCTATGACCCGTCCGCCACAATACTAATGGCATGCCTGCGAACCAGGCAAGTTTTGTACTGGGCATTGCGTGCGCTCGATCAGGCGAGACCTTACGGTAGAGACCTCGTGCGGTTGCGTTACCCGCCAACCCGGCGTGAGAATCCCCAATGCCGCAATGCGGTCAAAAGGACCGTGGCATCGGACTGAGCGCTTCAACGCCGGAACACGCGGCGCTGGGCGACCAAGCGTGCGTCACATGCGGCGAGCAAGGCGCGGATATGGCCGCGCCGGCAAGGCAGTTTGCTGCGATTTTCGAGAGAGACATTCTTCGGTTCAGGCATTTCGACGCAGTTTCGTCGGGTGACCCGCGTATGGAGAATCCCTGGTTGTAAGGTTATTCTATGTGGGCCGCGCGGGCGCGGGTTTCGGGCGGATCGAGACCGTGGGGCAGAAGTCCAACCGCGATGGTTCGCGCATCGTTTCGAGGGGGGACATCGTGGACGCAAATCCATTTCTCGGGGTGTCACTTCACGCCGTCGGGGGACTGGCCGCGGGCAGCTTCTATATCCCGTACAAAGGCGTTCGCAACTGGGCGTGGGAAAGTTATTGGCTGGTGGGCGGCGTGTTGAGTTGGATCGTCGCTCCGTGGCTCGTCGCCTGGCTGACCGCGCCGGACTTGATCGGCGTGCTCGCCGGCGCGCCGCCGGCAAGTATGTTGTGGAGCTATACGTTCGGCGTCCTGTGGGGGATTGGCGGCCTGACCTTCGGCTTGTCGATGCGTTACCTGGGCATATCCCTCGGGTACGCCGTGGCACTCGGATTCTGTGCCGCGCTGGGTACGCTGATTCCACCGATCTTTTCCGGGGCCATCGGTGGCATGATGGCAGGCCAATCGGGGCGTGTGGTGTTGGCGGGCGTGGTCTTGTGTCTGGCGGGAATCGCCGTGTGTGGGCGCGCCGGGATCCGTAAGGAGCGCGAACTCTCGGCTGAAAGCAAGGCGCAGACCATCGCGGAATTCAACTTCGCGCGCGGCATTTGGGTGGCCGTGCTCGCCGGTGTGATGAGCGCGTGTATGGCTTTCGGCATCGCAGCGGGAAAACCCATCGCGGAACTTGCAGTGAAGAACGGCGCTGCGCCGCTCTGGCAGAACACGCCGGTGTTCATCGTCATTC
>BTUX01000254.1:0-6621 GCA_045863315.1 Candidatus Hydrogenedentota bacterium
ACGCCATTCGCCTGAGAGCGCCATCGATTCTCGCGTGCCTTCCAATTCGAGGCGCAATTGATCGGCGTCTCCCAGGAATCCCCCGAAGTTTCCAAGGTCGTATACACGCACCGTGATCACGTTGCGTCCGGGCCGGCTCAACCGGCCCGACACGAGGTAGCTTCGCGGATTTTGCCATGCCCCCATCTCTTCAAATCGCCCGATGAGTTCGCCGTTGAACCAGACCCGGTGCATGTCGTTGACGCCCGTGATGTGCAATCGAAGCGGTTTGCCTTCCCACTCCTTCGGCAACTCCACAACACGGCGAAACCACATGAACCCATCCAACCCGGGGTAGCCCGCGTCCTCCCAATAACCAGGCAACGACATTGCGGCCCAGTCTGAGTCGTCCAGGGACGGATCGGCCCAAACCGCTCGTGCACCGGCGTAACCGGAATCGTAGTCGTCCAGTTGGGCAAACCACCTTCCTTCCGGTCGCGGCACTTTGCCTTCGTTCCGCTTGGACTGCGCAATGAGTCGGGGCATGATATCGAGTAGCAGCCTGTAGTCCGGCAGCGAAGAAAGCGCTTCCCTGCTCACCCACGCCTCCGCTGGAGAACCCCCATAGGACGCGTTAATAAGCCCGATCGGCACATCGAGCCGCTGGTGCAATGCCCGCCCGAAAAAATACCCCACGGCCGAAAACGGCGGAACGGTATTCGGCGAACACGATGTCCATCTCGCGTCGACAATGTCTTCTCTGGGATCAAACGCCGTTGACCGCGGAACCTGGAACAGCCGAATTCGAGGGTAGTTTGCCGTTGCGATCTCTTCGTCCGCGTTGAGGACGCCGGTTGGTCTGTGTTCGAGGTTCATTGCCATGTTGGACTGCCCCGAACATATCCACACGTCCCCAACGAGGACATCGTGGACGGTCTGTCGTTCTCCACGCGACAGCACTTTCAACTCGTGAGGGCCCCCGGCCGACATCGCTTCGAGCACGGCCACCCACTTGCCCATACTGTTCGTCCGCGTGACGGCACGTTGCCCCCCGATGGATACGCGAACACGCTCCCCGGGCCTCCCGTACCCCCAAATTGATACTGGCTTGTCCCGCTGAAGCACCATGCCGTCCGTGAACAGGGCCGGCATCAAGAGGTGTGGCGCCGGGCCGGATCGAGCGTCGGTTGTTGTGGGTGGGGCACTCGGCTGTGCCCCAGCCGCGCCAAAGGCCGCGAACAGGCCGGCAAGGATGAGCGCACCAGTACGCATCGTTGAGACGCTCCACCGCCCTTTCATCCGGGCGCCCTGTGTCAGGGCGTACCAGGATTCGCCTTACTTTTCATTCATGGTTACCCCGGGCCAATCATCCGTGCGAAATGGCGACGCCGGTAGTCCGGCCCCGTTGTACAGATCGCAGATGGGGTTGTCGGCCCACGCGTAGCGCACCGCGACGGGCTGAGCGACGTCCGGTGTAGACACGACGACCTCGTCGCCCTCGATCGTGGCGTTGGCCCAGTGAAAGTTCTTGTCCGCTCCGGCCAACGCGAATCCTCGTAGCCGGTTCGGCGCATTGTTATTCTTCAGTCCTCCGAATGTATTCCTGAACTTGACCCGAATCGCGCCGCCGTCCACCCGCATCGATTCGTACAACGGCCCCTCGTAGGCGCAATCGATTCCGTACGCGACCTTGAAAGCCGATTGCGCCAACCGCGCCCCGACATCCTGCTTGTTTCGCGGGTGGATATCATTCGCGTCGCCGATATCAATGATGACGGCCATGCCCGTCTTCGGCAGGGATAGTGTCATGGTCTGCGCCTCGCGCAGCTCCGCCCACGCCGATCCAGCGCTCGCGTCCTCTTTGGTTTCCATGAAATTGGCCAACTGCACAAAAAAGAAAGGAAAATCGCCCTGCCCCCAGTTCTTTCGCCAATCCATGATCATCGCCGGAAACAGGCTCCGGTACTGATACGCACGGCCGGCGTTCGATTCCCCTTGGTACCAAATCGCCCCCGAGATGCCAAAAGGAATCAGCGGTGCGATCATCCCGTTGTAGAGTCCCGCCGCACGCCAGGGGTGGTCGGGCCCCATCGGGGCGCCAGGCCTGCGTGGCTCGGGTTCGCCTTTGGCTTTCGCGGCCTCGGCCGCCTTTTGCCACTCCTCCATGGCTTCGTCGTATTCGGCCTTGGCGGCAGGGTAGTTTCTCAGGTTCTCTTCCCACCGCTGTAGTATCGGTGCAAACTCCGGGTTCGCCTGCAGCGTCGGCATGCTCGTCCAGGCCTCGGCCGGCGTACCTCCCCAGGAGGTATTGACAAGTCCGATTGGTACGCCAAGGTGTTCTTGCAAACGCCGGCCGAAGTAGTACGCCACGGCCGAAAAGTCCGGAATCGTTTCCGGTGAGCAAATGGTCCACTGCCCCTTGCACCCCTCCAACGGTTCGCCGGATACCGTGCGTTCGACCGTATACAATCGGATGGCAGGATGGCTCGCGTTGCGAATCTCTTCGTCGGGATTGTTGGATTGTTTGACGGGCCACTGCATATTGGACTGCCCCGAACAGACCCACACATCGCCCGCCAGAATGTCCGAGACCACCGCCTTCGAACGGCGGACGCCGATCGTCATCTCATATGGCCCGCCCGCACCAAGTGGTCCCACCTCGACCTGCCAACGTCCGTCGGCGTCGGCGCGCGTTCGCGCGGTGTGCTCGCCGATTTTTACCGTCACGCGGGCCTTGGGTACGGTTTTTCCCCAGACGGGGGCGGGCATATCCCGCTGTATGACCATGTGGTCGCCGATCAAAGACGGAAGTGAAATCTCCGGTTTCCAACGGCCCGCCCCGGCCACGGTGCCGGAAGCATCGGCCCATGCCACGCCTACCAAAAGAATAATCGCCGCCATCATCGAAATAAAACGGCAAAAACCTCTCATAACCGACCCCTTCACCAATTGTGGTTTTGACCCTGGGTCATTACGCCATGAATTGGGCAGCGGTTCAAGTGGAGTGGCTTGATGTTGGCACAGGCCCTCCCGCCCGACATCTTGGATTCGGTATTTCGAGGCGTCGGCTACGCCCGTCTGTGCCGCAACGCTTCTCGGATACGTTCCACGAACTCCCACGGAACCCGGACCCGTCCCATCTCCGCCTTGCCCGCGGTCTCGCCATGACAGTCGCTGCCGCCGGACACGAGGAGGTTGCGTTCGCGCGCGAGTTGGACCAGCGCATCGGTCATTCCCGGCGAGTGCTTCGAGTGGTAGGCCTCTATCCCGTCGAATGGATATTGCAACAGTGAAGGAAGCCTGCGGGAGGCCCCGCCGATTCCAGGGTGCGCGATAAACGCAAGCCCGCCCGCGCCCTGAATCGCCGCGAGGGCCTCCTCGCAGGTCAGTCGGAATTGGGGCGCGTACGCGGGTTTTCCCGGCTTGAGGAACTTATCGAAGGCGTGTTGGACGGTCTTGGCCTCGCCCAACTCCCAGATTGCCCGCGCGATGTTCATGCGTCCAATCACCCCGGGTTGTACCAAGAGCCGATCCAGTGCGATCTCGATACCCTTATGACGGAGCTTTTCAATTATCCTGGTCGCGCGCTCCAGGCGGCCTTGCTTCAACCGATCGAGCGCATCCCGCAACGCAACGGACGCCGGATCGACGCCGAGGCCCACCACGTGTACCTCCGCCCGATCAAACGTGCAACTGATCTCCGTGCCCGCAAGAAAATCGACGCTGAATCTCCTCGCCGCGGCCTGTGCCTCAGAAATTCCGTCCACGGTGTCATGGTCAGTGATGGCAATCATGGCGATTCCGATATTCTTCGCGCGTTCCACGACGCGAGAGGGGTTGTCGAGGCCGTCCGAAAAAGTCGTATGAAGATGCAAATCGGCGAACATCGAGGTCACCCCCTTCATACGTGGGGCGTCAGGAAGCGCGCTTCTGGGCCGCTACATTTTGCCGGCCCGCAACAGGACGACGGTTTCGTCCGATGTGACGCCGAACTCAGTTGTCCTTGATCCGGTCCAAGACGCCGTTGACAAACCGACCGGCGTCGTCCGCCCCATATTGCTTGGCGACTTCGATTGCCTCGTTGATGGCGACCGCGCGGGGAACATCTCCCTTATAGCACATTTCAAACAAGGCGATGCGCAACACATTACGCTCCACGCGGCCCACCCGGTCCGGCGCCCATTTGTCCAAGGCCGACGAAATGCGTTCGTCGAGTTCGGCCCGATGGTCCATCACGCCTTGGATTAAGGAATCCGCGTAACTTCGCACGCTGTTTTTCGACGGGTTGTCCCGCCAGAACCTCTCGATGGCGTCCCGCCACTCGTAGGACGTGAAATCGATGCCAAATAGAAACTGCATCGCGCGCTCGCGTGCGCGCCGCCGGATTTCGGGACTACTGCCTTTCACAATTGCTCCATCAGATTCGCCATTTCAATGGCCGTCATCGCCGCATCGAATCCCTTGTTCCCGGATTTCGTGCCCGCTCGTTCCACGGCCTGCTCGATGCTGTCCGTCGTAAGTATCCCAAAGATCACCGGGACCCCGGTCTCGTAGGCGGCATGCGCAACGCCTTTGGCCGACTCGCCGGCTACGTAATCAAAATGCGACGTGCTTCCTCGAATCACCGCGCCGAGCGCGATGATCGCATCATACGTCTTGGACGCCGCCAGTTTCTTCGCGACCAGCGGTATCTCATACGATCCCGGCGCCCAAACGACTGTGATCTCCTCATCCTTTACGCCGTGGCGCGTCAGACCATCCACCGCGCCGTCGAGCAGTCGCTCGGATATAAATGCGTTGAACCGCGACACCACTACGGCAAATTTCTTGCCTTTCGCGATTAGACTTCCTTCAATCATTCTCGGCATTCGATTCACTCCCCTTGGACGCCGTTTCTGCGTTGCGGTCAGCGCGCGGCACGGCGACACCGGTAGTCCAGTTCCTCAAACGGCATCGGGCACGTACAGACCGCATCACGAAAGTAAATGCCCCAGTTTTTCCTTCTTGGTCTTCAGATACCTTTCACTTTGCCGGGTGGCCGGCACAATCAGCGGCACACGCCCCGTGACCACCAATCCGTGCGCCTCCAGACCGACCCGCTTGCTCGGGTTGTTCGTAATCAGGCGCATCTTCTTCACGCCGACCTCTCCCAGAATCTGGGCGCCGATTCCATACTCGCGCGGATCCGGGCGGAAACCGAGGTGTACGTTGGCCTCCACGGTGTCCAGCCCTTTGTCCTGCAACTCGTACGCCCGAATCTTATTGACCAATCCAATGCCGCGCCCTTCCTGACGCATGTACAAAAGCACACCGCGTCCTTCCGCGGCGATCATGCTCAGCGCGGCGTCCAACTGCTTGCCGCAATCGCAGCGCAGCGATCCAAAGGCGTCGCCCGTCAGGCATTCGGAATGCACGCGAACAAGCACATCGTCGTCGGGGCCGAATTCGCCCCTCATGAGGACGACATGATGGAGGTCGTCGATTTCGGTCTGGAACACTATCAATTGAAAATCACCGTACTCGGTCGGCAATTGGGTCTCTGCCACTCGTCTGATCAATTTCTCGTGCCGACGCCGGTATTCGATAATGCTTTCGATGGAACAGATCTTAAGTCCGTGTTTCTTTGCGAATACCATCAGGTCCGGCAGCCGCGCCATTGTGCCGTCGTCCTTCATTACCTCGCACAACACCGCGGACGGATTGAGCCCCGCAAGCCGGGCCAAGTCCACCGAGCCTTCAGTCTGCCCCGCCCGGACGAGCACGCCGCCCTCGCGCGCGCGCAATGTGTGGACGTGTCCCGGCACCACGATATCCCGCGGGGTCGACTTCGGATCCACCGCCACGCGAATCGTGCGGGCGCGATCGTAGGCGCTCACGCCCGTGGTCACTCCGGTCGCGGCCTCGATAGGCGTGTGAAACGCGGTGCCGAACCGCGATTGGTTTTCCTTTGCGACCGGGTGAAGGTTCAGGAACTCGATACGTTCCGGCGTCAACACCAAGCATACAAGCCCGCGTCCGTGCACGACCATAAAGTTGACGAGTTCCGGCGTTGCCTTCTCCGCCGCGAATACTAGATCGCCCTCGTTTTCCCGGTCCTCGTCGTCCGTCAGAATAATCATGCGGCCCGCGCGCAATTCGTCTAGAATCTCCTCAACGGGTGAGAATGCGCCGGCAAGGTTGTTGTTCATACTTAGTTCCTTACGCGAAGCCATGCGTGCGCAACTTCTCTACCGTGAGGCCACCCGCGCCCATAGTCTTTAAGAACTGGAAGATGTGCTTGCCAATCATATCGGCTTCCATGTTCACCAAATCACCGGGACGCCTGCTGCCGAGCGTCGTCTTGGCCAGCGTCGCGGGAACCACCGCCACGTCGAAGATGTCCCGTGTTGGGTCGACGACCGTCAGACTGATCCCGTCTATTGCAATGGAGCCTTTCGGCACAAGATACGGCGAAACCTCCGCCGGCGCCTGGAACCGGTACACCGCGAATTCTCCCTGACTGCGAATGGAATGCACGCGGCCAATGCCATCCACATGTCCCTGGACGAAATGCCCCCCCATTCGCGCGCCGGCGGCCAGCGCCCGCTCCAAATTCACGGCATCGCCTGCGTTCAATTGACCCAGCGTCGTGCGTTGCAGGGT
>BTUX01000255.1:0-6604 GCA_045863315.1 Candidatus Hydrogenedentota bacterium
CCCGACGCGCCGGACGAACTGGCGGCGATCTGCCATCGGGCACTGAAATCAAACCCCGAGCATCGCTACCAGACCGCCAAGGAACTGGCCGACGAAGTCCAGCGCTACATGTCGGGCGCGCTGGTCCAGGCCTATCAATACGGCTTCTCCCAGCACTTTCGCCGGTTTGTCTCACGGCACAAGGCGGTGATCAGCACCGCGTTCGCCGCGCTGCTCGTCCTGTTCGCCGTCGGCGCATACTACAACGTGAACCTGTATCGCGCGCGCATCGCCGAACGGCAACAGCGCATCGCCGCGGAAGAGGCCAACACCCGGCTCGTCTGGGAGAACTACGCGACATCGCTGGCGGAAGTTCAGAACAATATCGCCGAGCGCAATTGGTGGAAAGGCGCGGAAATCCTGATGCGGCTGCCCGCGCAACATCGCGCGTGGGAATGGGGACGCCTGATGCGCGAATGCCGCCCCGAGGTGTTCGCGTTTGCCGACGACGCGAAGAAAGGTATGACGGGCATGCCCATGCGCGCTGTGCTCAGTCCGGATAATCGCTACGCGCTGAACATGCATGATTTCGGCGGCGTAAAAACCATCTTCGACATCGACGCCGGCGAGGTCATTCACATCAGCAAGCCCGATCGGTTTCTGGGCTGGCCGTGGTGCAGCGTGTTCACCCGGAATCCCAACGTTGTGGCGTTCGGCGAAAGCGAAACCGCCGTCGTGCTCTACGATTATCGGCGTGACGTTACACTTACCCGGCTTCAGGTCGACTCGGGATGGCTAACGTCCTTTGCGCTGTCGCCCGACGAATCGAGGGCGGCCGCCTATCACGCTGATCCGGCCACGGGAGCGCGTGAGATCGTCCTATGGCGATTGCCCGAGGCGACCGAGATTCGCAGGGTGCCGCTGCACCCCTTGGTGCCAAATCGGTACGAAAATGCGGATTGGGGCGTCATGCACGAACAACCGCTTGGAGTGATCCTCGGTTTTCTGGATGACGGCCGTCGCCTCGTCTGCACGGACAGTCACGCCCTGGTTCTGGACACGGAGACCGGGGGACGAACAGACATCGCGCCGTGTCATAACGGAATCGCGGCATTGGCTAGAGTCGGCAACGCCGTGGCGTTACACTCGACCGACGGTCGCGTCCAGGTGTTTTCGCTTAATCCCGTCCGCGTTCTACAAACATTTGAGACCATTCAGGGAGGGTATCGGAACCTTGTCATTACACCGGACGCGCGGCTCATCGGCGTCTCGTACGGAAGCGGCTGGACATTATGGGATGTGGAAACCGGCGCGAGGGTTCGCGACTACGAGGCGGAAAGCAGAAACATCGAATCGCTCGTCTTCAGCGCCTCGGGCACCTGCGCCATGACGTACGGCGGGGAGATGATAACGAAGTTCTGGGATTTGTCCCAGGATACTCGTTCGCGGCACGTCCTCTTTCGGGGAGAACACAACCGCGTGCTCGAACCGCAGCTCCGTTACTCGCCGTGGGGCAATTTCGTGTATGCGGTTGACTCCGCCGCCGAGTGGGTGGCGTTCGGATTCCCATCCGGACGTGTGGCCATCTGGCGGCTCCCGGACCTTCAGCTGCTCTACGATTGGAACGCGCACAGCGGGCCCCTGACCGCGTTGGCGTTCAGTCCCGATAGAACGATCTTGGTGACGTGCTCCGCTGACGGCACCACCGCGGCGTGGCGGGAAGGACACGACGGGCCGATCTGGTCGCTGGACGCGGAGTCCATATCGTTCCCCCGGAGCCTTGCCTTCTCCCCCGACGGCACGCGGGTGGCCATCGGCTTTGCGCCGCAACGCCCGAAAGACGAAATGGGCCGCGAAGTCTGGATACCCTCGCTGATGGAAGAGTCGAATCCGCGTACTCGAAAGCCGTGGATCGTGGATGCGGCCAACGGCGCGAAGCTGTTGGAATTGGAGAGCAGGTCGTACGCCGCGTCGCTGCTCGCGTATACGCCCGACGGGAGGTACATCTTGCGCGGCGCGTGGGGGCGGCCGGCGACGGATGAAGAGGCCGTCGCGTTCTTTGACGCGGCTACCGGCCAGCGGTCGGAGGGCAGCGTGAAGGCGCTGGGGTGGCCGTTCAACGCCGAGTTCGTACCGGGCGCGCCTCGGGTATTGTTGCTGGGCTCAGGGCTTGAGCCAGTCCTGTATGATTATGCCGAACACCGCGAGGTGTACCGCGTAAAGGGGTACTACGGCTTTCAAGTCGCAATGCACCCGGATGGCCGTCGGTTCTTGATCATGGATCAGGGGCGGCATCGCGCGACGGTCCACGCGGTAAAGGATGGCCGCGCGCTTTCCGCAGTCGACGACCTCGCCTTGCCGGTCTTCTTTTCGAAGGATGGAAACGCGCTGTACGCCGGCGACGGCCACGGACACATGCGCGTCTTTCCGTGTGAGGATTGGACCATCACCGATGAATCCCAGCGGGACGCCCAACGGCTGGCCCACTTGCGGATCTTGCTGGGGCTGGCCCGTTAGCGGCCCGTGCCGACAAGCCGATCGCCGAGGCGCCGCCTTTCGTTGCAAACCGGCGGGAATGGCTGCCATGATTGCCGCTACGGGTGGCTGTGCGCAATGGCGTTTTCGGCTGCACTGATCTTTCTTCGCACACACCCGCCGTACGATGTCGAAGCAAACTCGCACATATGTCCTGGTGGCGATTGCGCTTGCGTTTGGGCTGACGGTGTGGGTCGGGCTGGCTCCGCGCGATGAGGTGGCCGGTCCCCGTCAGCCGGCTACACTGGTGCAGTTGAACGCGCTTCCGCAGGAGCGCATTGCGCGCAACAGCGAATGGCGTGACGCGCGCATACTCCCCGCCGGCGTCCACCGCATCGACGCAGGACGTATCGGGCCCTCCGGCGTTCTTCGCCTGGCGCTGACTCCCCAAGGAGCGATGCAACTCCCTATCGGGTTGCGAATCGAGGCAGGGGACAGGTACCGCGAGGAACGGCTGGATATCGACCCGTTACGCTGGCACGAGTGGAAATTCGACCTCTCCAAACTCGCCGGACCCGGCGACGTCTGCCGTATCACGTTCGAATCCGAGGTCGGCGTTTGCATCGCCGCCTGCGAAATGTCAGACCAGCAGCGCGCTCGTCCCAATGTCCTGATCTTCCTCGTGGACACCTTGCGCGCCGACCATCTGGGTTGCTACGGATACGACCGAAACACGTCGCCGCATTTCGACGCGCTTGCCCGGGACGGCGTCCGCATCGCGCGGATGGTGGCGCAGTCGTCATGGACGCGCCCCTCCGTCGCCTCGCTGTTGACGAGTCAATACGCCGAGGTGCATCGTGCAAAGGACCGCGCCGATGTGCTGCCGCGCGACACGACCACGCTCGAAAGTATGATGCGCGACGCCGGCTATGAAACGCAGGGGTTCATGAGCAATCCCACGTGTCTGCCGACTTGGGGGTTCGGGCACGGCTTTACCCGCTTCGTCGACGTCGATTCGTTCACCGTCAATCCGGGCAAAGACCGAGATGTCGTTGACGCGGCACTTGCCGCCCTCCAGTTCACCGGCGCGCGCCCATGGTTCTTTTACGTACACGCCATCGGCCCGCACTCCCCCTACGACCCGCCCAGCCCCTACGATGCGCGTTTCGCCGCCGCGTCCGAGGCCGGAACAGACGAACGGACGGAACGCGCCCGGTTGCGCGATCTCTATGACGGGGAGATCGCTTTTACCGACGCGCAGTTCGGCCGCTTAATCGGCGAATTGAAGCAACGCGGCCTGTATAGCGATACCCTGGTCATGGTGCTGTCGGACCACGGCGAAGAACTGTGGGAGCACGGCAAATGGGGGCACGGCTCCTCGTTATACGACGAGCAAATCCTGGTTCCCTGCATCATCAAACTTCCGGGCGAAACGCACGCCGGGACGGTATGTGAAGGGATCGCCGAACTGATCGACGTCGCGCCGACCACGCTCGACTATGCGGGCCTTGCGTTGCCGCCCTCATTTCAGGGGATCTCGCTGAGACGGCGGATTGAGTCGGGTGAACCGGACGATCGCGTTGCGTTCGCATCGCTGTACCTGGATGCATACAGCGCCTACGCTGCGAGAAACCTCGCGGGCAAGTACATCAACAACATCGCCGAGCAGACCGAAGCCTGGTTCGACCTCGCGACCGATCCGGCCGAGCGATTTCCTTTACTCGAAGCGCCCGCTGCCGGGAGCGCGCTGGCGCGCCATGCGGCAAGGATCGCGAGAAGCGGCTCGCATGGCATCCACATCCTGATTACGGGAAGTCTGCTCGAACCTCACACGATCAGCGGCACGCTGCACGGCAACGATCTCGGCGGCGCCCAACTCCAGTACCTCGCGAACAACGGCGAAGTAGGCCCGACGGGCGACGGAATCACGTTTCGCGTCACCACAGAGCAGGGACCCGATTGCCCTCCCGACCTTGTCGAATGGCACGAACAAGGCGCGGAACAGAACAACGCGCTCGTGATCGTCGAGGCCGGCCTTCATTCACCGATCCACCTGGACGTGACACTCGATGGCGCCCCCATCGATCCGTCCCTTGTGTTTGTCGGACACGCGAAGACGAACCGCCCTCTGACAGACGCAATCCTGACTCCCGCCGACATCGTTTCAGGGACGGAGTCATTTGACCCCATTGCGTTGCCGCGGAGGCTTGCGGTTTACGTATGGTACGTCCCGCCGACTGAGACCATCCCCGACGACGATCTCGATCCGGAAATGGTCGAGGCGCTCCGAGCGCTAGGGTACCGGTGATCAGGCGCGCGCGCCGCCGAGCAACCGCGCCAAACCTTCCGAAACCCGGATCAGCGCCCGGCCGGCGTGAAACGCGGTTTTGAACTCGTTGCCCTTATCGGTGGTCGTGGGCTGGCCCGTGTCCCAATGGGTGTCCTGGTACCAGTCGCCGTATTGGTGGTCGATCTGAAAACTCCAAATCCAGCCGAATTGCTTCAAAAATGCGTCAACGTAGGTCTCCTCGCCGGTCCATTCGATTGCGCTGATGAGCGCATTCAGCATCTCCGCCTGCGCCCACCACGACTTCAACATGCGGGATTCCGGGAGGTCGAACGCTTCGTCCACCGCGCCCGTCAGCGGGCCGAACGCCACAAGCCCGCCCCGGGCATGGTCAAACCCGAAGTCGAGCGTGTGCTCGATTAGACCGAGCACGGTGTCGCCGTAAATCTCACGCGGCTCGTTCAACACGCAGGCCGCATCGAGCAACAACCATGCGAGTTCGACGTTAATGCCGTACGACGTGGTCATTTTGCCTTGTCCGTCCGGCACGGGGTTCCAGTCCGCGTCGAATGCCGTGATCGTACAACCGAACGGCCGGTGGATCCCTTTGGAGCAAATCAGGTCGGCGACTGCCCGCAGCGCCTCGAGGTGTTTGGGATTCCTCGTTTCCCTGGCGAGGTACGTGAACCCTTCGAGCACATTCGTGTGCATGTCAATCGTCTTGATGCCGCGCCGGCCGCCAAGCCCCATCTGTTCGTCGTTCAGCGCCGGCCAGTCGCCCCCGTCAAAATCCTCGACGAACCCGAGATCGCGGTCCGCCGCCTTGTCCGTCAAGACGTCGAACACGCGCCCCGCCCACTCCAAGGCTTCCCGGCGCTTCGATGCGCGGTAATACTCCGCCAGACCGGTGATGGCGTACGCGTGAAAATCCACATTTTTGCGCGACGATTTCGGTTTCCCGTCCCGCGTGAGCGAAAAATGGAACCCGCCGTTGGGACCGTCCCAAAAGTGTTCAATGAGGTAGTCGAATCCCCTGTGCGCGAGTTCAAGGTAGCCGCGATCGGTCAGTCCATGCGCATGCGCGGACGCCAGCGCGTAAAGCATCCGCGCCTGCATCATGAGGACTTTCTCCGACTCATCCAGCCGATGGCCCTGTCGGTCGAGGCGTGTCAGGAATCCCCCGTACTCCTCGTCCCAGGAATGCTCCGCCCAAAACGGCATGAGGTTGTTTGCCAGCGTCGTCTCGGCGAGCCGGCGGACCAATTCAAGCTTCGGGCGGGTTGTGGGATCGGGTCGCACAGGGAGGACACAATCCTTCCGGGACCATTACCGCGCGCCGGACAAGACCTCGCGGGATGGCCTGTTTGGGGGTGAATAGACGAAGGCGATCGCCCTATTTTTTGAACGTCTTCGCGTCGCGCACGTGGGCAATCGCATCTTCGTACGCGATGATGCCTTCCATGTACAGGTTCTTGATGGACTTGTCCATCGTCTGCATGCCTTCGCGGGTGTTTGTCTCCATGATCGAGTAGGCCTGGTGCGTCTTGCCTTCGCGAATCAGGTTGGCGATCGCCGTGTTGTTCACCAGCAGTTCCGCCGCCATGATCCGCCCCGGCTGGTCGATGCGCGGCAGAAGGCGCTGTGAAATGATACCAAGGAGCGTCATGGACAACATGAACCGGATTTGCTGCTGCTGTTCCGCCGGGAACACATCGATGACCCGGTCGACGGATTGAATGGCGTCGTTGGTGTGAAGCGTGGCGAGCACGAGGTGGCCGGTTTCCGCCGCGCGCAACGCGGCCTGAATCGTTTCCAGATCGCGCATTTCCCCGATGAGGATCACGTCCGGGTCCTGCCGCAGGA
>BTUX01000256.1:0-6582 GCA_045863315.1 Candidatus Hydrogenedentota bacterium
ATCGAATCCGGCGAGTGGCCCCTTTGGAACCCCCTCGAATTTGGGGGCATACCGCTGCTGGCGAATTATCAAAGTGCCGTCTTTTATCCTCCACGCCTATTGCACGCGGTCCTCGACGTACCAATCGCCAGCACCCTCTTCATCCTGCTCAAGTTCTGGATGTGCGGAATGACTATGTATGGCTGTGCGCGCATGTTGGGGCTTCACCGTCCATCGGCAACCTTCGCATCGCTCGGATGGATGCTAAGCGGGTATCACATGTCGTGGGCCTATCACGCCATACCCGACATCAGCGCGTGGCTGCCACTTCTGCTCATAGGAGTCGAATTCCTGCTACTGGGACGAACGAGACGCGGCTTCTTGGTCACCACCGTTGCCGCCGTCATGTTGCTGCTCGCCGGCCACCCCGAAAGCGCGTTCACCGGCGGTCTCGCCGTCGGTATGTATTTTTTTCTGCGCATCGCGCTTGGCCCCGGAAATGTTGGGCGCGTCAGAACCGCCGTATCGTCGGCCGCCGGCGCTTGGGCAGTTGCCTTACTCGTGAGTTCAGCCCAAATTCTTCCGTTCCTTGAGTACCTGACTCAGAGTCAAACCTATATGCATCGGGTCGTCGACGCAGCATCGCTTCACTTTATGTCCGCGGGACTTTACCCGGTTCTTGTTGTTCCGCGCTATTTCGGCAGCCAGGCGGACGGCGCATTCTGGGCCGATGGAGTAAACGTCTCGAGCTTTGCGACCATGATGTATGCAGGAATTCCCGCCCTGTTGGGCGTCGGCCTTTTGTTTTCGCGCGGTCATAGTGATCGGACAAGGTCCCGGCGGATCCTCGCTCTTGCGGCTCCTGCCGTGATTTTTTTTCTCCTCGCCTTTCGGGTCCCGGGAACGCATTGGCTCCTCGAACTTCCCCTGCTCCATTCGACATGGGGTAGTTGGTTTCTCGTATATCCCATGATGGCGCTCCCTTTGCTGGGCGCCATGGGTTTGGAACATTGGCTGTCCAGACCCCGACGCTATCTCGAATTCGCGCCGATCCTCGCTATCACTGCAATGGTATCCATCGCAATCCTGATTCGATTTGGGATTGATTGGCGAATACTCGAAATGCAGGGACGCATCGACTATGTCGCGAGACAACTTCTCATTGCCGGCGTTTTGACTTGCATGTTCCTCGTTGTCTGTCTTGGGGCGATTATCCAACAGAGATCCGGTTGGGTCCTCGTTGCCTTGACGGTGCTTCTCGTGGCGGATCTCCTGGTTGCGGCCCGGGGGCTAGTCGGGACCAGTCCTCGTGCCACGGTCCTCATGGAAACGCGCTTGATTCGTCGCCTGCAAGACATCAGTCCGCCCGCCCGAATCAGCACGATGTACGCGGGCATCCATACCGGATTACTGCAGCCATTTGGAATCGAGGAACTGTGGGCCTACGACGGTATTCTGCCTGACCGGATGTGGACCTTCCTCGGCAACATAGGGGGCGGCGAGAGGGATCGGCTCGAACCCCTTACGTCTACGGAATGGTACCTGTACCTACCAGCTGTGGCGTCCGAACAAGGTGCGCGTAAGTTGACGGGGCTCACGTTTGTCGAGTCGGTTGACGGAATCGACCTGTACCGAAGTGAGCGGGCCTTTCCTCGGGCATTCCTGGTTGGGCATGTCGAGGCAGTGGCGAACCCGACTGAATTGTTCGAGCGACTGCGCGACCCTGCCTTCGACCCGCGCTCGGCGGCGCTAGTAGAAGGTCTTCCGCCCCACGCAGTAGTTGCGGAAGGGGGTCATCAAGGTACTGCCGAAATTGTACAGCGTACCTCAACCACAGCATCGGTCGAAGTGAACGCAAACGCCGACAGCGTTCTGGTGATCACCGACGCATATTATCCGGGCTGGAGGGTTTATCTGAACGGCCGGCCAACAGCAGTGTTTCCCGCGTACCACGCGTTCCGCGGTGTCCAGGTCCCACGCGGCACACACCGCGTGGAATTTCGTTACGAACCGACTTCGTTTCGACTGGGGATGTTAATCTCCAGCACGACATTGTCAGGGGGCTTGTTGCTCACGCTGTGGATGGTATACCGCCGACGAATGGAAGTCTGTGGCGGCTCCGGCAAGAACCGTCGGTGAGCCTATCGGTTTCCAGAGAAAGACGTATTCCTTGAGGCAACGCGGATGATAAAGCCCAGCAAGGCGATGATGAGCCCGAGAAACACACAGGCCATTCCTCCGAGAAATGCCCCGACGGCGACTTCGCCCAACCGCAAGAAGCGGCCCGCCCCCACGCAAACCAAGCCGATTCCGGCGAGGACAAGACCGGTCACGGCGTAGTTCTGCTTAGGAGAGTACTCTTGGTTTGGGGAGCCTGCCACGACGATATTCGTCAACTCGGTCGACGAAGCGGCGAGTTGCGGGTTGTGCTCGAGCTTTTCGAGAAATGTCATCCGAACTCGATAGTCGAGCCAAGCCCTCACCAACGCCTGAAGAGCCCCGTACAATACGGTAACGAGGATTACTGCTAGCGGTATCAATATAAAAAGCGTTTCCATGCGCTGTAGGTCAGCCCATTTTCTTTGCGGGGTCCGGCGGGACGGCCGTCAGAGAGTATCAAGAAAAGGAGGTTTTTTTCTTTTACGCTGTATTTGGCCCTTACGGTGCCGTCCCGCCGGTGAGCTGGAAAGCATTCAAATTTGCAGCGGATGCGCCGATTCGACCGCGCCCGCGGGGTTACGCTGGCCTCATGGCCCTTCGATCCTTTGACCCTACCCGGGCCCGAAGGGTTTCATCGATATAGGGGCCGCTCCCTATCCTATAGTCCCCGCAATGCTTTGTGAAACCTTCCGGCCCCTGGATGGGTCAAATGACGCAGGTATGAAACCGTACTTAAAAAGTGTAATCACGGCGACACTTATAGCGGGGCTGGTGTTGCTTTTTACGATCCGCGTGGTGGCGCCGAACCTTCCCCCGATGGCGGGCCGGCCCGACGTCGAGGAGGTACGGGAGTTTACTCGGCCTTCGGCGGGCAAATTACGTCTGCAAAGCACTGATGGGCTGATTTCGATCCGCTCACACGATAGCGCGAATGTGGTCGGCCGAGCGCATATCCGGGCCTTTCTTCGCAGCGGGACAAAGGACACACTGGAGTCCTACATCGCGTCTCTCGTGCAGTTGAATGAAACGAACGGCGAACTGCTCATCACGACGGAAGCCGGAGAGCGCCCGGATCCCTTTGAACTGTTCGTGGTGTACGACATCGGCGTGCCGCGAGGCACGGACATCGAAATCGAAAGTAACAACGGAAACGTTTGGGTCAATGAAGGTTGCGGCGCGGTTACAGTCCGCGGTCGCAATACGGATATCCGGATTGACCGTCCGCAAGGCAAGGTGATGGCGGAAAGCGTCAACGGACGCGTCCAGCTCATCGAGGCGCCGGATGGAGGCAGCATTCGCACCGTCAACGGCAATGTATACGCGGGTGTGAGGGGCGGCCGACTTGACGCGGCAACTGACAATGGCGTTATTCGCGCCACGGTACTGGATCCCGCCGTGGTGAGCGCGACGCTCACGAGCCAGAACGGCGGGGTCACGTTATTGATGGCAAATCAGGTGTCTGCTTCAATCCGGGCGCGTACCAGCCGAGGCAGCGTAAGGGCGGAGCTTCCGGTACAGACATCCGGGGTTGAACCGAGTCGCCGATACTTGGAGGGCACGATCGGCGATGGGCATTCGAAGATTGTTCTTGACGCATTAAATGGTAACATCGTCATCGCAAGGAGCGAATGATGTCGGGAGCGGGTATGGCCGTGTGGCCTTCAACAGGGACGGCGCGAATGGCGGAAGATTCGGACCTTGCTCTGGTCGCCCAAACCAGGGCAGGCGATATCGAGGCATTCTCCCATCTTGTCAAACGCCATGAACGGGTGGTCTATAACCTCGCGTTCCGCTTCATGCGCGACAACTCGCTTGCGCAGGACATGGCCCAGGAGGCCTTTTTGAAGGCGTTTCGCCTTCTTGACGGATTCCGGGGAGACTGTAGTTTTTCAACTTGGCTCTATCGCGTAACGTGCAGTGTCTGTCTCACGGAACTGAGCCGGCGCAAGCGAAGGGGCGAGGTCGAACTTACACCAGTCCACGCCAACGAAGTAGCCACTCAGC
Organism: Candidatus Hydrogenedentota bacterium; assembly: GCA_045863315.1. GTDB lineage: Bacteria > Hydrogenedentota > Hydrogenedentia > Hydrogenedentales > SLHB01 > JABWCD01. Next base: position 4,144 of record BTUX01000256.1, read on the forward strand.
CCGAGGAAGCCAGCGACACCCCGGAACTGATCCGACGCTGCGTGACCCGATTGCCGGAACGCTACGCCATGATTGTGACCCTGTACTACTTGCAGGAAGTCTCCTATGAGGAAATAGCGGAAATCATGAACATACCGATGGGGACCCTGAAAACGTGGATGCACCGCGCGCGCCGTCAATTGCGGAAGATTGTCGAGAAGGAGATGAAAACACGTGTTGTCAAATGAGTGGAATGATCTGGATGTGATGATTGAAGACGCCCTGCGCAGCGAACCGCTGCGGGAAGCGCCCGCGGGGTTTCACCGGCGCCTCGACGAACGGCTGCGCATCGTCGCCATGGTCGCAAAGGAGCGCAAAGGCTTCCAGATGCGCGTGCTCGCCAGTACGGCGTTATTTGCTGCCCTGCTTTTCACTGTCGTTGTTGTTCCGGCCTTGGCCTATGCTCAGGGATGGACCGTACGATCGATGCCGGGAGCGATGGGCTACCTCGATTATCTGGCCGTCTTCGTGGTCCAGGAATGGGAGAAGCTGGCGCTCGTGGCGGTCGGCGTTGCACTTGTTGCTGCCGTCGCGTTGGGTCTTCGCGCCGCGGTCTCATTAGTCCGAGGGCGTGCGGCGCGTCAACATTGAGTGGTCAGGCGCAAACCGGCGCATCGGAACCGCCACGCCATCGCATCCAGAGATTCTACACGGACTCCAGATATATTGTAAGTGCCTTTCATGTCTTAACTTAAGGCTTCTCCCGCGCCGCGCTGCCCCAAGAATTGCTTCTGCTTGCGGCTCTGCTATACTATTCCGCCGTCCACGGGCGGGATTTGAAGAAACTCAAGAATCCACGAAAGGAAGTTCGGCGATGCCGGCAAAGTATGTGTGCCCAAAATGCGGGCGGCGTTTCACCGAATGGGGCGCCGAGAAGTTCGGGTTCAAGTGTCCCACTGACGAATGGTCCCCGAAAGACCACCCGGAGGGTGTTGAACTGGTCAAGGTCGGCCTCTCCGAAGACAAACCCACGCGGCGTCCCACCCTGAAGCGCGGTCGCAAGGTCGCTATAGCGGCGCCGTCCGCGTATACCGAAGAAGAGGGTATCGTTCCCGACATCGAGGATCTGGAGGTCGCCATGACCGCCTCGCCCGAAGGCGACGAGGACTTCGAAGACACCGAGGTCGAAGAGGAAGAGGCCTTTGTCGAAGCGGCCGCGCCCGATGAGATAGAGGCGGTCGGTGTGGCCGACGATTCAGCCGTCGTGGTCGATGACATGGAAGGCGAGGAAATCGACCTCGTCGAAGGGGCAGACGAAGTCATTGAGGCCGGGGACGAAGTGATCGAAGAGGACTGGCAGGAATAGCCGAGGGGCGGCGACACACCGAGCCGATCCCGTTTTAGGGCTGAGTCGTTAGTCTTCGTCGACCGCGCTTGCGGGGGCGGGTCCTGCCGGCGCTTTTGGCAGTGCGCGCATATAACCGCTCAGCACAATGGCCGCAGCTGCCAGAGCCACCAGCACGACAAGCCACGCGCGCGAGTTATTTCGCATCTTCTCCGACCACGGCTTCAACGAGGTCAGCGCGATGGCCAGCGCAAAGACCGCCAGCGCAAGCAGGAACTTGATCCCGAAGAGCATATGGTAAATCGGCTGGCCCTCGTGTTCAAAACGGGTGATGGCAAGATAGTTGTAGAATCCGCTGACGAGGAACAGCAGGATACACGTGTGCACGAACCTCTGCCACCGCCCGATGAGTGCGGCTCGAAGTCTGGCGTGCGCGGCGTCGTCGAGGGTGGCCTGCGCCGCCGGCATCAATACAAACCGCATGAAGATGGTACCCCCGACCGCAATAACGGCCGAGAAAATATGGGCCCATCGCATGATCAGGGCCACCGTTATGGACGTCGACATATCCGCCTCCCGCCAAACCCTATTTGCCCTAGATTGTTGCCGCCAGCCACGGCGGATCACAGGGGTCACCTTATACCTTGGCACATACATGCATCAAGTGTGGCGCGTCGATTCGCCTTTCGGCAAACGAGCAAGGTATACTAGGGGTTTTCGGGTCATTTCGCGCAGATCCAGGCTTGTTTTGTAGCGTTCCGGGTGTGAATTTCGTCAGCCAGGCGCGACTCCAAACCCGACAGGTCGCATGAAGGCAGTTTCTCAACTCAATGGAGCGTCAGAACCGTGTTACCAAAAGGACTGGGAAATCTGGGCAATCTGGCCGGCATGATGAAGCAGGCCATGGAGATGAAGAACAAGATGGAGGCGCTCAAGGAGCAGTTGGGCGAGGAAACCGTCGAGGCTTCTGCTGGCGGTGGAATGGTCAAGATCGTGATGAACGGCAAGATGCAGGTCCAGTCTATCCGCATCGAGCCGGACGTGGTGAACCCAGACGAGATTGAGATGCTCGAAACCCTTGTGCGGGCGGCGTTCAACGAAGGCGTGGAGAAGGT
>BTUX01000257.1:0-6573 GCA_045863315.1 Candidatus Hydrogenedentota bacterium
CCCGGTACATCTCCGTTCCCCAGCGGAGATCGAAATCCTCGCGATCGGGAAACGGGAGCGCCGCCACATGCGCCGAACCGACGGCCGACACCATCCGCATTCGATCGCGGGACAGCTCGAGCGATGCGTCGAACTCTTCCCTTGTCGCCGGCATGCCGTTCCACAGCCCGATTACGTTCGGCACGAACAGGCCGAGGTCCTTGATTTCCTTCGCGACCTCCTTCAGATCGTCCCCGTTCTTTTCCATTTCCTCGAGATCGGACATCCACAACTCGATTCCGTCGTATCCGGTCTCTGCCGCGATTCGTATCTTTTCCCGCGCCGGCGTAATCTCCGTCGTACTTCTGCGGTGGCGAATCGTGCTCGCGTTGAGCACGATCGGCCAGGGGCTCGACCCGCTCTGATACTTTCGGTCGAGCGGCGCCGCCGAAACCGTTGCGGCCGCTGCAAGTGCGCTCCCGGCCGCCGCGCCTGCCTTCAAAAACGCCCTGCGATCCAGATTCACAGACTTCATCGGTGCTCCTTCATTTCCCGTTCGATGTCCTCGTCTCCACCCGGTTCGAGCGGATCCCCGGCAATTTGCTCCTCGATTTCCTCGTGGTGCAACACTTCGATCGTATGCTGAATACTGGGATCGTAAAACGCGCTTACGCTCATCAGAATATTGCCGCCCGCACCTACGCTGGAACGCTTGCGCCAGTAAAAAATCCACCCCTTCCGTTCCATCCACAGCAGGAGGCGGTGCAAGCCGAAAATCCCCGCCGGCGCCACGATCAAGGCAAGGGCAATCCCCAGATATTTCACGATTCTCTCGTTTCGCCGCCGTAATGAAGCCGCAATGCGCGATCGACGCCCGGTCCACTGGCCGCTACCGCGTCCACACCGCGCCCGGTGGCAAGTTCCACATCCTCGATCGCAATCAGATCCATTGGATTGGCCATCGCGAGGACAATTCGATCGTTCTCGATCCGAATGGGTATGCAGCGATGGTGCGTGGCCAGCCGTTCCGACACGAGCCGGACCGCCGACGGATCAAGCGACTCGTGTTCGAGCCGAACGAATGGCACACGCGCCTGACACGCCAAGACCTGCGCTACCGCGTCCTCCTCGGCGTATCCCAGTTCGACCAATATCGATCCTAAACGCCGCTGCGGTTGTTCCTGTTGCATGGCGAGGGCCCGCTCGAGTTGGGCCTGACTCAGCACGCCCGCTTCAACCAGCATCTCGCCCATACGGCGGCGACGACCCGCATGATCAAACCCCGTCAGGTTCAAATCAATCTCTACGGCGGGCATCGCTTCCTCAACCTCCTCCTCGTGGGCCGAAAGCGCAAAGCCCGGCTCCGCAGGGCTGCCTCGCAACTGCTGCACCTCGCTTCGCAGTTTGGCCAGCTCGCGCTGGATTCGCGCCCACTGCTGAATCGAGGGTGACTGCCCCAATCCGGCGATTCGCGAAACTTCGTTCTCGATGTGCCCGGTCCGTTCGCGCTGCTCCTGAATCTGGCTACGGAGTTCCTCCAGGATGACGCCGGCATCCTGCGGCCCCCGCAGCTCATCCCGCAGGCGGGCCATCTCGTCTCGCAGTGCCTGTACCTCCTCCGCAGCAACGCCCCCTCCGTCCCGACGACCCTCCGATATCAAACGCCTGAGCTCGCGAAGATCGTCTTGCAGCGCCGCTATCGCCCGATCCACCTCCTCGGACCGCTGGTTCGACTGACGCGCAACCTCGGTGCATTGCCGCAACGCATTTTGCAGCGCGGCAAACTCCGCCTTCGCCGTCTGCACCGATGCCGCCACCTGCTCGACCTCCGCCTCCAACGGGCTGGCCGCGCCCAGTCGGCCTTTCGCCGCGGCAAGCCGGCTCGACAACCTTTCGTGGATCGACGAGACTTCTCCCGCCCATTCCTCGATAGCCGATTCCAGGCGATTGAACACGTCCTCCGCCGTCTGTGCCATACAAACCTCCTGCGAATGCCGGTGGCCGCAATTCATTCCGTGCGTACCACGCCTCAACCCGTCGAGCATGATGCCCGCTGACGGGGCGCGTCGCCGGGCCGGTCTCGCCCGTGATTGTAGGAGCGCCAATGAACAGCGTCAAGGGGCCCGTCGCCCGCGGCGAAATTATGTTGCAGCGGCAACCGTTTTGGATGTAACTTGTTGTCGTCTTCACTCATTGATTTCGAAAGCGGGCTTAACCCCACTACAAGAAGGATGTCACCCATGAGTACCCGTGTTCGATTCCTGTTCGTCGCTGCCGCAGCCCTCTCGATTTCCCTGTTTTCGATCGGGTGTGGCGGTGGCGAATCACCGGCCGCACCGGAAACCGTCGAACAGCCCGCCGGCACACCGGCCCCAACCGGCGAACCCGCAACCGCCCCGGTCGAAACGGTTCCCGACAGCGGCGGCATTGGCTCGAACACCCGTCGGGAGGATCGGGATGCCCGATTCGAAGAACGCGCCGCCCAAACGCCTCCCGCCGACGCCGCGCCGGAATCCCCGGAATCCGAGGAAATGGCCGAACCGCCCGCGCAAGAGTCTGAATCGGCCTCGGATGCGACGGAGCCCACAGCGCAGGCGAATCCTCCTGCGGATCCGTCCGCTCCGCTTACCGCGGAAACGATCGTCGGCACCAAATGGTCTGTGGCGGGCATGGTTCTCGCCTTCGAACCCAACGGCGTGCTCAAGCTCAATGACACCATGGACGGCACATGGAAGGTCGACGGCAACACCCTGACCGTCGAAGCCATGGGTAGTTCCTACAACGCCCAGATTACCGGTAATTCGATCTCCTACGATGGGCAAGCCCTGGAACGCATTCAGTAGTGTGCCTCTGGGCCTCGAGTAATCTGGCGGCATCGCCCATCCCGATGGCGCGGGTTTCCGGATGGGGACCCTGGGGACCCGCGCCCAACTGCTGTAGGCTCCATATATGAGAGCTGCCGTACGACACCTCGCCATAGCGGCGCTTTTGGCCGCATTCGGCACGTCTACAGGTTGTGGAGCCCCGTCAATTCCGAGAGGCGACGATCCGGAAAGGGCGCCACTCCCTGCAACATCTGCTACTGAACACAAAACCGAATTCCCTCTCCCACCGGATCTCACCGAGGTCAGGCGCTCAAGCCTGCCGAACAGTCCGTACCGCCTCATCCAGGGAAAATCGCCACAACCTGTGGAATCCGTTGCGCAGTGGTTCCGCACAGAACTCGCCAAGTCCGGCTGGGTGGAATCGGCCAGCTCCCCCCCAAGGACAGATGCCCTGGTCACGCTGCTGTTCGAGCGGGAAGGCAAGACCACAAACATCACGCTCATTCGTGAAGACCTCGCCACGTCGGTAAACATCTCGACCATCGAGTAGCACCGTTCTGTCTTCTCCTTGGTTCTCGGGTATTCCAAACAAGTTCTTTTCCTCAAAAGACACACGTGATATAGTATGCCCGAGGAAAGCCGAGTACGACATATTGAATTCACGTAAAATTCGTCCGCATAAACCGACGAATTTCTATCAATGTTGTCAAATTACTGACACGAAATGAGTTACAACTTGTACATTCTTGCAAAAACTAAACGCCCAGTGGTACAATGTTGTTTGGCAGGGCGAGGATTGTTCCGGCCGCAGGTAGCATGTAAGTGCTTATAGTGGAATGATTTAGATTATGTTAAGCTGGCGGCGAGACAATAAGGGCGCAGTGGGTGAGTCCAAACATCCCTCCCCAACGCCGGTGACGAACTCCACGCCTCAGCCTGGAACACGCAACCAAGGCGTCGCGTTACGCCAAGCGGGTTCAAGCGGTCCAGCGCCCCGCCAACGTCTCGGCGAACTTCTCGTTCAGGAAGGAATCATTTCGCACGGGCAACTGGCCGATGCCCTCAAACGTCAGCAGGAGGCCGGAAGCTTCATCGGCCAGATTCTGGTCGAGTCGAACATCATCACACAGTCCACGCTCGTTTCGTTTTTGGTCAAGCAATGCAAGATCCCTTATATCAGCCTGCTTGACTACGTCATCAGCGACGAACTTTTCAAACTCGTCCCGAAAGAATTGTGTGAGAAGTACCGATTCCTACCTATCGACAAACTCGGCAAGATACTCACGTTGGCCATGGTCGATCCGCTTGATGCCGATGCGCTCGAACATGTCCGAGAGGTCTGTCCGGATCTGCGAATCAAGCCGATACTCTGCGATTGGAACCATTTTGACTCCGTGGCGCGCCGGCTCTTTCAATCCCAATCCGATCAGCCCATGCAGGAAGTCTCGATGGGCAGTCTGGGTCTTACATCCGCGAAGCCAAGGCCCGATTCGCAGGTCTCCGAAGTCAGGTCGAACCCGCATACAACGGAGAATTCGGCGGTGGACGCCGCAGTCGCCGCGCTGGTGCAGGAAGCTGCGGCCAAACCCGACACCGGCAAAGCCAATGCTTCTTCCGCACGCCATCCGGAGGTCATCGATCGTGCGCCCGGAAGTGTCACGCTGCCGGACGAGGTGCTCGAGCGGTTCTCCACGAGTATACGAGGCGCCATGCAGGAGTCCCTTGCACCGCTGCTGCGCGTCCAGGAGCAAATTCTCAAATCCGCGACACAGCAACAGCGCGCGCAAGGACCGGCTTTCGACCCGCACGAACTGGCCCGAGAAATCAGTTCGAGCTTGCGCTCGGCGATCATGGACGCCATTCCGCCCATGCAGCCACAGGAAAAATCCGGGGACCCAAAGCCGGCAAAGGCGGCCGCTGTCGACTCAGAGATTTTTACCGCTCTCGGGCGTTCCATGCAGGAGAGCATGGCGAAACTCGCGCGCGAAGTAAGCGCGTTGGCGGCCAAATCCGCGCAATCGAAGGGCCCAACGGCGCAGGAACTCGCGATCGTGTTTGGCGAGGCCGTGCGAAAGACTTTCGCGGAGCAGGACGAGCGGCTGATGCGGGTGGCAGACGCTGCCGGTCATGCCGCGGAAGCGGCGCAAAGAGCGCTTGAAGCGGTGACCCGCTCGGCTGTATCGAGGCTTGAAGCGCCCCGCATCGCCAACCTCGAGCCATTCCCAGGCGTGCGTGCGCAAGGCGAGGCCCTGGCGGGCGTCCCGGAGATCGGGGTGCCAGAAGCGCTCGACGCGCCGGGGCTCGGAATGGAGTCGGATGAACGCGTTCGCGCCGCCATTGACAGCGATCACTTATTGCGCGGCTACGTCTTCGACGATTTCCTGGCGGGACCGTCGAATTCGTTCACCATTACCGTGGCCCGCGCCGCCGCCGAACGGCTATCCCAAGAATTCAACCCGTTGTTTCTGTTCGGCGGCGTCGGCGTCGGCAAGACCCACGTGCTGAACGCGATTGGAAACTCCATGCTCGCGCGCAACCGGGACCTGCGCGTGGGATACCTCACTGCGGGCCACTTCGCCAGCGCGTTCGCCGCCGCGCAGCGACAGGGGGAATTCGAAAAGTTCCGCGGATCGTTCTCGCACTGGGATGTGCTGATCCTCGACGATGCGCAATTCCTGGCGGACCGCCACGACGCCCAGGAGGAATTGCTGCACGTTTTTGACGCCCTGCACCACGAAGGACGCTTTCTCATCATCGCCGCGGACCGCGCACCCGACCAACTCAAGGGAGTCGAGACCCAACTCGTATCGCGCTTCTCGTCGGGTGTGGTTACCCGCCTGCGGGCGCCGGAAATGGACGTGCGGATGGCCATACTCCAGCGCCACGCGCAGCGGCACAAGGTCTCCGTCCCCGATGAAATCCTGACACTGATCGCGTCGCGAATCACGGACGATGTGCGCAAACTGACGGGCGCGCTGCGCAAGGTGGTCGCGTACGCCAAACTCGTCGGCCGGCATGTCACCCGCGACATGGTCAACGAAATCCTCAACCATTTGAACATCGAAGCCGCATAACGACGAGGGGAAAACTCGGTGCCGCCAAAAACCGCCAAACGACGATTGGGCGACGTATTGCTTGACCAAGGCCTTGTCACGCCGGAACAACTGCACGAATGCATCGCCATCCAGCGGTCGACCGGCCAAAGCCTCGCATCCGTACTGGTCGCGCGCAAGTACTTGGGGGAAGAAGATCTCGTGATCACGCTGAGCGAGCAGCTTGGCATCCCGCATATTCGAGTCGCGAATTACAATATCCCACAGGAGGTATTGAACGAGGTCCCCGAAACGCTCGCGCGCCAGTATCAGATGCTTCCCGTGTCAGTGACCGGCGACGTATTGACCCTGGCCATGGCCGACCCCCTCAACATCATGGCGCTCGACGACCTCCGAATGTTGACCAGTTACGAGATCGAGCCGGTGGTGGCCGTCCAGTCCGAACTCGTCGAGGCAATCGACAAACATTACGGCGGGCGGCAAAGCGCCGAACTGTTCGATGAGTTGATCAACGCGGAGGGCAAGCAGAACGGGGTGCAGGTCGTCGAGGCGAAGGACGAGATCGAAGACATCGCGACCATGCAGGCCGAGGCCCAGGACGCTCCCATCATCCGGCTCGTCAATCTGCTTCTGGTCAAGGCGCTCGAGTCCAGAGCCAGCGACATTCATATCGAACCCTTCGAGCGGGTGCTCCGGGTGCGGTACCGCATCGACGG
>BTUX01000258.1:0-6518 GCA_045863315.1 Candidatus Hydrogenedentota bacterium
GTTGCGTGAGTTGGAAGGCCAGCGTGGCCGTCATGCTTCCAAGGTTGACGAGGCCGGTGATGATCGCGAGGCTGAAAACGGCGAGAAATTTCCCGACCAGGATTTCCATGCTGCGCGCCGGCGTCGACAACAACGTCTCGAAGGTGCCGCGCTCTTTCTCGCCGGCAGTGAGATCAATCGCCGGATAAAAGGCGCCCACGCCCAGCATAAGAATCATCACGAGGGGCGTCAGCATGCCGAGCAGCGCCCCGGTCGTCTTGGTTGACGGTGCGATATTCACTTTGCCAACTTCAAGGGGATTGGCAAACTCCTGGGACAATCCCATCCGCTGCAGGCGCTCGACCAGCAGAGAATCGAACCGTTTTTCCAGTGTTTCCACAACGCGTCGCGCAGCCTCTTGCGAGGCGCTTTCCGATGCGTCGTATTCCACCCTCACTTTCCCCGTGCCGCCCCCGCGGACCTGTTTTTCGAAATTGTCGTCGGCCCGTATGATGGCGTGGAGGCGACGGAGTGCGAGGTCCGCCGTGGGATCGCTGGATTCGCGAACGACAAGCCGTGAGTCCCGACTCAGCCATTCCTCCAACAACTCGGCGTCATGGGCGACGATCGCGATAGGGGACTGCGCGTCGAGAATCCTGCCTTGTTGCATCAAGGCGGCCTGCGAGCCGAAGATAAACAGGGCGGGATAGAGCAGGAGGGGCAGTCCGATCATCGCCGCTAGGGTGCGCTTGTCGCGGAGCATGTCCACCAGCTCTTTGCGGAAGATGATGATGGCGATTCGGAATCGCATCACGAAGCAAGCGCGTGTTGGTCGACGTAGGCGAGAAACGCCTGCTCGAGGTTCTGGGAACGGGTCTGCTCGTACAACTCCTGCCTGGTACCGAGCGCAAGGATGTGCCCGGAATAGATGAGACCCACACGGTCGCAAAGGGATTCCGCCTCGGTCATGTAATGCGTGGAGAAGATGATGCTGTGTTTGCGCGACTTGGCGTCGCGGATGAAGTCGAGGATGGTTCGGCTGGCCATGATGTCCAGCCCCAGCGTCGGTTCGTCGAGGATCAGCACGGCGGGATCATGAAGCAACACGCGCGAAATAGAGACCTTTTGCGCCTGACCGGTGGACAAGGTCTCGCAACGGCGGTCCATAAAGTCGGACATGTTCAAGGATTGGGTGAGTTCCTCCGTTCGGCGCCGGATTGTGTTCTCGTCAAGCTCGTACAGACGGCCGAAGTACCGCAGGATTTCGCGCGGCGTGAGTCGTCCGTACAGCTTTGTATTTCCGGAAAGAAATCCAACCTGCCGGCGGGCCATGTCCGGGGCGACATCGGTGGGCGCTCCCGCAATCCAGCATCGTCCCGATGTGGGGGTGACGATCGTCGCAAGCATGCGCAGCAGGGTGGTCTTGCCCGCGCCGTTTGGTCCCAACAGGCCGAAAATTTCGCCGGCATGGACCTCGAAAGAAGCCGAATCGACGGCGACAAGCACCGTATTGCCGGTCGCCTGGAATTCCTTGCGCAGTCGTTCTGCGCGGATCATCGCGCCGCTGCGTTGGGCGGCTGAGTGTGCGGCATCCATTTGATGTGCGACGACTTTCCTTCGCGGCGGCGTCAATCGCCGGCGCGGACAAAAGCGTTGCATTCGGTGTCGGGGCGAGTCAAGCGGCAGTTGTATCCCGGCGCAGGCGAGTTGTAGAGTTGAGCGACCGGCGGAGCCGGAATCCGTCGCGCGATGTAAGGAGTGCAGGATGGTCAAGACCGCCCCGAGGTCCAAGAAGAACGTGAGATCGATCGGATTGCTGACGTCGGGCGGGGATTGTCCGGGTCTCAATGCGGTAATTCGCGCCGTCGGAAAATCCGTGGTTCGGGAAGGGGTCGAAATCTTCGGCTTCCTCGAGGGGTTTACGGGCCTCGTCGAGAACCGGTATATCCGGCTCACGTCGGCCGAGTTCAGCGGACTGCTCCTGGTGGGCGGCACCATCCTTCGTACCAGCCGCAATAAACCCTACAAGATGCCGACGCCGGATGGCGGCTATCGTGACATGACGGGGGCGGCCGTCGAGACGTACAAGCGGCTGCATTTGGACTGTCTCGTATGCCTCGGCGGCGGCGGCACACAAAAAAACGCATACCATTTGATGAAAGAGGGCGGGATCAACGTCATCACCGTCCCCAAGACGATCGACAACGACGTCTATGGGACGGATCAGTGCTTTGGGTTCGACACCGGCATGAACATCGCCGCGGAGGCCATTGACCGACTCCATACGACCGCGTCCAGCCATCACCGGGTGATGGTGGTGGACATCATGGGGCACAATTCGGGTTGGCTGGCGCTGGGGGCGGGTTTGGCCGGCGGAGCGGACGTAATCCTGATTCCGGAGATTCCGTACTCGCTCGATGTCGTCGCGGAGTCGCTCCTGTCCCGAATGCGGGACGGCAAACGGTTCAGCATCGTGGCGGTCGCGGAGGGGGCGATCTCTCAAGCGGAATTCGAGCGCCAACGGAAAAACGGCGGAAAGTACAAGGGAAGCAAGAAATCCGCAAAAAAAAATGTCAAGGTGTCGCACTCGAAGGAGCCCGTAAGCGCAATTTTGGCAGAGCATCTCGAGAAAGTGACAGGATTGGAGACGCGAGTGACATCGCTTGGACATTTGCAACGGGGCGGGATTCCGACGCCCACCGATCGGCTTCTCTGCACGGCGTTCGGCACGAAGACGGCCGAGCTGCTGATGAGACAGGAATTTGGCATGATGGTGGCCAAGCGTGGCGAGTCGTTCGCTGGTGTGCCGCTCAAGGACATCGTCGGCAAGAAACGCGTCGTGCCGCCGGATCATCCGTGGCTGCAGGCGGCGCGTGATATCGAGACCTGTATGGGCGACGTTTGGGACGGATAGGGGCCGTTTGCCATGCCGTGCTTACTGGTATTGATCGCGCTTATCGTTCCGCGACTGACCCTGTTTTTCATGTGGCTGACCGGGTACGGAGGGCGTGCGTTCGAAACGGTGATATGGCCGTTGCTCGGCTTCTTCTTCATGCCCTATACCACCTGCGCGTACGCAATCGGCATCAATGCGAACGATGGTTTTCGCGGGTGGAGCCTCGTGTTGCTCATCGTCGCCATCGTGCTGGACCTCAGCAGCCACGGCGGCACCGACCGCGTGCGCCGGTCGCGTCAGGTGGTCGTTTATCGTGAGTGACCGCATAGCACTCGTAACGGGGGCGAGCCGGGGCATCGGGCGCGGCATAGCGCTGGAACTCGCGCGGCACGGCTGCGACATCGCCGGCTGCGCCACAGGGGCCGACCCCTCGAACACCTCGACGGGATTGTTTGAGGTCAAGGCGGAGATCGAGAGGCTCGGGCGCAAGTTCCACGCGATCGTGGGGGACATCGGCGAACCGGCCGACCACAAGCGCATGCTCGACGAGGCGCTGGCGGCGTTCGGACGCATCGACGTGCTGGTGAATAACGCAGGCGTTGCGCCGCTGCGGCGGATGGATATCCTCGAGACGACAGAAGAAAGCTTTGATCGGCTGGTCCGGATCAATCTGCGCGGGCCGTTCTTCTTCACGCAATTGGCGGCCAACCACATGATCGCGCAGACGAAGCGGGACTCAACCTACGCACCGAAGATCGTATTCATCACCAGCATTTCATCGAACACAGCCAGCCCCAACCGAGCGGAGTACTGCATCAGCAAGGCAGGCCTTTCGATGGCGGCGCAGACCTTTGCCGTGCGGCTCGCCGAATATGGAATCAACGTATATGACATCCGGCCGGGCATTGTGAAGACCGACATGACCGCCGGGGTTGCCGACAAATACGACGATTTGATCGCGCACGGCATGCTGCTCCAGCCGCGCTGGGGAACGCCGGAAGACATTGGCAAAGCGGTGGCCGCCCTCGTGGAAGGATATTTCGACTATGCCACCGGGGCCGTTATCGAAATCGGCGGCGGCTTCGGTGTGCAGCGCCTTTGACCGGCTGCATTCACTCCGAGGCGGCGATGCCCAAATCCCCAGCCGGCTCGAGAATTCACACGTACTTAGGATAGAATCAGCGTTTGTAATTCGTCGTCGGTCGCGCCCGTTTTATGCGGAACGCGGGCGCGTTTCGGAGTGTTTTTCACCCCATGCCTCCAAAAAAGAAATCCGTCCAGGATGCGATTGTCATCCGGGGCGCGCGCGAGCATAACCTCAAGAACTTGAACCTCTCGATACCGCGCGACAAGCTCGTCGTAATCACCGGTTTAAGTGGATCGGGCAAATCCAGTCTGGCATTCGACACCATCTACGCGGAGGGGCAGCGCCGCTACGTCGAAAGCCTGTCCGCTTATGCGCGCCAGTTCCTCGAACAAATGGAAAAGCCGGACGTGGATTACATCGAGGGACTGAGCCCGGCCATCTCCATCGAGCAGAAGACGACGCACCGCAACCCCCGCTCGACCGTGGGGACCGTGACGGAGATTTACGATTACCTGCGGCTGCTGTTTGCGCGCATCGGCAAACCCCATTGCTACAACTGCGGCAAGCCCATTCGTATTCAGACGCCGCAGCAGATAGTGGACGGCATTCTCACCTTGCCCGAAGGCACGCGCCTGCAACTGATGGCGCCGGTCATTCGACAGCGCAAGGGCACCTATCAGAAGGTGTTTGAAGACATCAAACGGCAGGGCTTCACACGCGTGCGCGTGAACGGCGAATTCAAGACCGTGGACGACAAGATTGAACTCGAGCGCTACGTGAAGCATGACATTGACGTGGTCGTTGATCGCCTGGTGGTCAAAGCCGGCATCGCCCGGCGGTTGACGGATTCGGTGGAGACCTGTCTGAAACTGGCGGAAGGCGTCATTCGCATCTGGCAGGAATCTCCCGACAAGAAAGTGACGGAAGCGATTCAGAGTGAGCACTTCGCCTGCGTGGATTGTGGGATCAGTTTCGAGGAACTGGCCCCGCGGATGTTCTCGTTCAACAACCCCCATGGCGCGTGCCCGGAATGCACCGGACTGGGGACGACTATCGAGGTGGATCCGGAGCTTGTTGTGCCGGACGTGGACTTGTCGATCGCGGATGGCGCCATTCGCCCGTGGAGCATGCGGCGGGTGCTGGACGGAATGTACCGGCATGCGCTGCGGTGCGTGGCGCTGCACTACAAACAGGACATTAACACGCCGTGGCGCAGACTCAATGAGAGTTTCCGCGAACGCGTGCTGTACGGGTCGGAAGGCGAGCTGATCGACTTTTCGTACACGAACACCCGCAAATCGGTCGAATTGAAGCGGCCGTTCGAGGGCGTGATCCCCAATCTCGAGCGCCGCTTCAAGGAAACGGACAGCGCAAGCGCCCGCGAAATGATTGGGCAGTTCATGTCTACAAAGCCGTGCCCGGCATGCAAGGGGGCCCGACTCCGGCCCGAGTCCATCGCGGTGACGATCGGCGGGAAAAGTATTCTGGATGTAACCGCAATGTCGATTGGCGAGGGGCTGCGTTTCTTTCAGTCCCTGGAGCTTAGCCGGACCGATCGGCTGATCGCAGAGCGCGTCATGAAAGAAATTCGCGAGCGCCTCGGCTTTCTTGTCAACGTCGGGCTAGACTACCTGTCCCTCGATCGCAGCGCGGGCACGCTTTCGGGAGGCGAGTCGCAGCGCATCCGGCTGGCGACGCAAATCGGATCGGGTTTGATGGGGGTGCTGTATATCCTCGACGAGCCGAGTATCGGTTTGCACCAACGCGACAACAAGAAACTGATCGCCACTTTGCTGCGCATGCGCGACCTCGGCAACACGGTGATCGTGGTCGAGCACGATGAAGAAACCATTCGCACGGCGGACTACGTGATCGATCTCGGCCCGGGCGCCGGCGTGCACGGCGGAGAAGTCGTCGCGCAGGGTTCGCCCCAGGAATTGATGAAATGCAAGCAATCCTGGACGGGCAAGTTCCTGGCGGGCACGTTCCGAATCGAACTGCCCAGGAAACGCCGCAAACTAAATGGCCGGACGATTGTCATCAAGGGCGCACAGCACAACAACCTGAAAAACGTCGACGTGGAGATTCCGCTGGGGGTGTTCGTGTGCGTTACGGGCGTTTCAGGATCGGGCAAGTCGAGCTTAATCAACGAAACCCTTTATCCCGCCGCTCAGAGGGCGGTGTACGATTCGGTAAGCGCCAAGCCCGGCAAGCACTCCAAGATCCTTGGACTCGACCAAATCGACAAAGTCATCGACATCGATCAGTCGCCCATCGGGCGCACCCCGCGCTCGAACCCCGCTACCTATACCGGACTGTTCTCGCCCATTCGCGAAATCTTCAGCAAGGTGCCCGAGGCGCGCGCGCGCGGATACCAGCCGGGACGGTTCAGCTTCAATGTGAAGGGCGGGCGCTGCGAGAACTGCGAGGGCGACGGAATGATTTGCATCGAGATGCATTTCCTTCCGGATGTGTATGTGCCCTGCGAGGAGTGTAAAGGGCAGCGCTACAACCGCGACACACTCGAAATTCGGTACAAAGGCAAAAACATTTTTG
>BTUX01000259.1:0-6502 GCA_045863315.1 Candidatus Hydrogenedentota bacterium
GGCGCAGCGCAACGGCCGCATGCGCCATCAACGATTGCACCGGCCCCAGCCGTCTCTGCGCGTCAGGCTCGACGATGTCGGCTGCGGGGAGACCAGACCATGTTACATGCCGGCACATCGAAAACAGCCGCGCAATGCCGCGAAAGAGCGGGGTAAACAAATCTTGTTCCGCAAGATCGGGGGTGTGCATTTCGACGTGACTTTTGGCCGGGAACGGACCGGCAGGCCCGACCCGCTTGTACTGCGGCCACAACAGCCCCCGGAACGCTTGCAGAAGGGGAAGCGCGAACGAAGTCGCGGTGTACTGCATGCGCCGTTCGCGTTGCGCGTAACCACAACCCCAGGTTTCTGCCGGCGGAAGGGCGGAAGAATTGAAACGTTTCCGTTGCCGCACGAGCAACACGTGCCGGAACAACGCCAGGGCGCCGAACACGAAGAGAAGCAACACAGCCATGCCCGACAGCTTCGAACTGGCATAGAGTCCGCTTTGGAGGGAGACTTCGGTACGATCGGTTTCGAGGCCCATCAGCGTGTCGGTTGCGCCAGAGGCAAGGGGTATCCATGCGGCGGGAGCGAGGCCGATGAGAAGGCAGGCGACCACCAAGCCGCTCATCGGCAGCGTCATGGCGAGCGGCATCGCGTGTCCCCCGGCGGCCGAGTCCCGCCGTGTGCCAAGGAACACCACCCCGACCACTTTGGCAAAACACGCCAGGGCGAGGCCGCCCATCAACGCGAGCGCAAACACACCGAAGGCGTGCGCGCCGCCAAGCGCGCCGATGTGCTGCCGGACTCCGGCAAACAGGCCCGTATAAATGACCCACTCGCTGACAAAACCGTTCAGCGGGGGCAAGCCGCAAATGGCTATTGCGCCCGCAAGAAAGTAGAAGGCGTTGGCCGGGTTGTCTTTTGCCAGTCCGCCCAGCCGCTCGATTGCCAGCGTGCCGGCGTCGTGGGAAACGCAGCCCGCGGACAGGAACAAGAGCCCTTTGAACAGCGCATGATTCGTGACGTGCAGCAAGGCGCCTGCAAACCCCAACGCGGCCACGGCAGGTAGGTCCGCCGTCCTTCCCAGCATTCCTATCGCCACGGCAATGGCGATGATTCCGACGTTTTCAATGGTGTGGTACGCGAGCAAGCGTTTGAGATCATGCTGCGCAAGGGCATACAACACCCCCATGACGCCGCTCACCGTTCCCGCCACCAGCAGACTTTCCCCGCAAATCGCCGGCAGGGGCGGCAGCCAGTTGAGAAGCCGCAGCAGGCCGTAGACACCCATCTTGACCACGACGCCCGAGAGGAACGCCGAAACCGGAGTCGGCGCGACGGGATGGGCGGCGGGCAGCCAGATGTGCATCGGGAAGAAGCCGGCCTTGGCGCCGAACCCGATCAGCCCGAGAAAAAACAGGACCGCCAGAAACGGCTTGCCCGCGTGTTGAAGGGCAGGCGCAATATCTAAGAATGCGGTTGTGCCGGTGGCGCTGAACAACAGACCCAATAGGGGAACCAGGCATAT
Source organism: Candidatus Hydrogenedentota bacterium (assembly GCA_045863315.1). Taxonomy (GTDB): domain Bacteria; phylum Hydrogenedentota; class Hydrogenedentia; order Hydrogenedentales; family SLHB01; genus JABWCD01. Next base: position 1,514 of record BTUX01000259.1, read on the forward strand.
CGCCGTGGCGAGGTGCGTGGCGATGAGATACATCCAGGCGCCGCGCCGAACGTCCAGTCGTTCATCGTGAAACATGACCAGGAAGAAAGCAGACAGCGTCATCGATTCCCATCCAATGAGAAGCACGACGGTGTCCGACGCGGCGACAAATAAAATCTGCGAGGCGAACAGGCCGCACATCAACGCGCCAAAACGGTGGACCGGCTCCCGTCCTTCCAGGGGGCGCATGTAGGCGACCGAGTACGGCGCAATGCACGCGGCGAGAAATCCCATCGTCATCGCAAACCATGCGGACAGGGCATCGAAGCGGAGAGAAACCTGTCCTATGGGTAACGGCCAGGCGACCTCGGCATGGGCGGCGCTGGACGCGCCCACGAGAACCCGAAGCGAGACCGCCACCAAGAGGACTCCAGCCAGGAAGAAGGCGGACATCGATGCAATCATGGCAGCGCGCGGTCGCGGTTTGAGCATCAAGGACAGGACCGCCCCTAGCGCCAGAACTGCGAGGCTGAGGAACACCCCCATCATGGATGCGCCCCCGCATCGACCGTACGATTCGCGACAGCTCGAGCCGCAGCGAGAGCAGGGGGCCTGGACGACCGACGCATGCGGTACAACGACATGCTCACCGCGGTTTGTCCCCCTGGGAATCCGTATCGGACAGATTGTCCTCTATTTGCTGCAACGCCGCGAGTATGGCGTCTTGCTGCGCGCGGTCCGCGAGCAATTTCACAAATGGTTCGCTTCTCAGCGCGAACATCAAGTGGCTGAGCAGAACGAGGTGGATCCGGACTGTCGTGCTCACAATGACGAACATGGTATGAACAGGTTTCCCATCCACCGACCCAAACTCGATGGGAACTCTGGGAAACGCCACGGTGACTTGGGCGCCGGGGACACCGAGGACAATCGGCCCGCGAGGATGCGGTATGGCGATCCCATTTCCGATCCCAGTGGAACATAACGCCTCTCTGGCCACTAGCACGTTCTTCAGTTCTTCCCGGTCGGCATCGTCCGGCAAGGGGATCGCACGACACGCCGCGCTCAAAGCCGAGAGCTTGTCGGTACACGGCATATCGTAAAGAATGCCGCCGCGGCGTACCGCATCGCTCAGCACGAACTTGGACGGTTTCGTGCCGTTGGCGTGAAACATCCGCGGATTCACGGAATGCTTGCGCTCCGCCGCCCATTCCATTAATTCGACTCGGTTCAGCCGCGTCTTGTCGCCTACGCGATAGCTCGGTATGGTTCCGTTCTCAATCCACTCGCGAATAGTCTCTTCGTCAACTTTCAAGAGCCTGGCCGCGTCTTTGGCCGTCAGGTCCATTCTGGTACTCCAATTCCTCAGTCCCGGTTTTTCGCCTGGGAACATGATTCGTATGTTGTGGGTGTGCCTGTTGCGTATCCCGCGGGATGCCCGCTGCATCGATGTTGCGGATTTTGTGCGAAGGTAGAGGCAGTGCAACTCAATGGCGGTCCGGTCCGCAAGCCGCTCCGATCTCAGCTTGGACCATCCGTCGTATCCGCCTCCTCAACTTCCATCTCCTGAAGCAGGTCCGCCGCTTCGCTTAGATGGCTCATGAAATACTGGCGCATGATGTCCAGCACGTCGGTCAGTATGCGGTGCTTAAGCGAATAAAAAACCTGATTGCCCTCCTTGCGGGTGGAAACGATGCCCTTTGCGCGAAGCACGGCAAGATGCTGAGACAGGTTGGCCTGTTCCAATTCGAGACGCTCAAGAATGGCGCCTGCAGACTGCTCACCGTCCCGCAGGATCTCTGCGATTGCCACCCGGGTGGGATGGGCAAGGGCCTGAAAGATCCCGGCTTTGAATTCCTGCATAGCGTGTTTTCGCATTTTCCTAGTATATTCGAAATGTCGAATCTTTGCAAGTTATAAATCTCCAGATGCCGGCGCACAAAATTGAAACTTTCGGACTGTAGCCCTATTATGAACGTGAGCCTGCCCGTGGGGGTCACGGGTAGGTCTGATGGGGGGCCTCGTCCGGCGCAGGTCGGGAGTGTTGACTCCGTGTTTCGACATTCTTTCGGCCAGAGCGATTTTGCCGGCGAGGTCAGATTCAGCGACTACGCTCGCCCAGTTTATCTCGCGGGTGCGAAGCCGTGTGCGACTGCGCGCGACGTGTAGGTACCCGAACTCGAGCGCAGGTCGCTGGAAGGAGAGCACGCCGTGTCATACAAGACAGACCGCCGGACGTTCATGAAAACTACGCTCGCGATGCCGGCCGCTATGGCGCTGTCCACGCATGCGATCAGGAATGCCGAATCCGCTCCGACCGGCAAGGATACCCTGCCGAAGGCGGGACTTCCTCAGGGGCGCATTGGAAAGCTGCAGGTAAGCCGTCTACTGTTGGGCGGTAATCTGCTGACCCACTACACGCACAGCCGCGATCTGAAATACGTGTACAACCTTGCGGCCCATTACAACACCGACGTGAAAATATTCGAAACCCTGGCGACTGCCGAGCAGCATGGAATCAATACTCTTTCCATTCACACCGTACCCCACGTGATCGACACACTCAGGAAATACCGCTTCGAGATGGGCGGCAAGATACAGTGGATCGTTTGCCCGACCGCGCCCGTGGGAACCGACTTGAGCGAGTACGCCAAACAAGTTGAGGCGCTCGTGAAAGACGAAGTCGAGGCCATCTACCTGTGGGGTGTCCACGCGGACAAGTTGGCCGCGGAGGGAAAAATAGACACGGTCAAGCGGTTGGTCGGCATGGTGAAGGAGTACGGCATTCCCTCCGGTGTGGGCTGCCACGATACAAACGTGGTCATGCAATGCGAAGAGCACAACGTCGACGCCGACTTCTACCTCAAGACGTTCCACCACCATAACTACCCCACTGCGCCCACACCTGATGAACTGACCGCGCCCTACAGCGAGTTCCCGGGATACTGGTGCAAAAATCCGCAGGAAACCGCCGATTTCATGGCGAATGTCGAGAAGCCGTGGATTGCATTCAAGGTCATGGCCGCCGGCGCCATCCCTCCCGACGACGCCTTCCGGTTCGCCTTCAACAACGGCGCCGATCACGTCCTCGCAGGGATGTTCGACTTCGAAATTGAGGAAGACGCCGGAATCGCGTGCAACGCCGTAACGAACAGCAGCAGGACGCGTCCGTGGAGAAGTTAAGTATTCCGTTTTGTACTCGCGCGTTGCGCGGACCCCTCCTGACGCGGAGAACGTGGGTAGCCGCGAGCGCGTACTTCATCGTCCTTTGTGTTTCCTTTGAAGGAACCGCGGCTACCCCCACCGCGGACGAGCGCGCACCCGCCTTCTTCGCCTTCTGCATGGACACTCACGACAGTCAAAAACGGACGCTCGAGGAACAAGCTGCACTGCTTGCCGAACTTGGGTATGACGGCGCCGGCCATCTGTGGCTCGACGACCTCAAACAGCGCATCGACACCCTCGATGCCCGTGGCCTCAAACTGTTTCAAGTCTATCTGCAAGTGAATATCGCACCGAATGCCACGCCCTACGACCCCCGGCTGAAGGAGGCCCTGGCTCTCATGAAAGGCCGCGATGTAATGCTCGCCCTTCTGATGAGCGGAGGTTCCCCCTCCGATCCCGCCGGCGATGGCCGGGCCGTCGAGCTCGTTCAGGAAATCGCCGGGCTGGCCGCAGACGCCGGTGTGCGCGTCGTGCTCTATCCGCATTCCGGGGACTGGCTCGAGCGCGTCGAGGATGGGGTGCGCATCGTCCAGAAGGTAAATCGACCGAACGTGGGCGTCATGTTCAACCTGTGCCATTGGCTCAAGGTGGATGACGAGCGGAACTTGAAGCCGCTGCTGGCAGCCGCCATGCCTTATCTGTTCGCCGTGAGCATTCACGGCGCGGACCGCGCTGCTGAGATTCACGCGGGGACGGGCAATTGGATACAGCCCCTGGACAGCGGAACATTCGACGTGGGCGCGCTACTCCAACTGCTCCGCGAACTCGGCTACCGCGGCCCCGTCGGGCTTCAATGCTATGGCATACCAGGAGACGGCCGGGACCATCTGACGCGCTCCATCGCCGCATGGCACAGCCTGACGCTACGGGCGCAGACTGTCCCTACGCGCGAACCGTAGCGTCGTTCCTCCAGTGGCGAGCCGCACCTTCGCGCAGGCAGACGGTCTGCGATTTGGTCGAGTAGGGCCGACGGCCGGCTCGAGATAATTCATTCCCGATCCCGGAGTCTCGCGCAAGTAGAATTGGGCCTGATTTGGAGGCAAAATATTTCGAGATTTGGATTGTTGCGTATCTTCGTCTCTCCCGTGCGCGCGAAAGCCAAATGAAGCGGGCGGGGTTTGGACACCAACTGCACGCCGATCCGATCGCAGCGGCTGCGAGAGGGCGTGGTTCGGGGGAGACCGTACGTGCAGGAGGGTGGCGCAATGCCGAGTTACACATATCGATGCCAGGACTGCCGAAAGACGTTTACGCTGCAAATGACCATCGCCGCGCACGACAAGGCGCGGACGAAATGCCCCAAATGTGGAAGCCGCAAAGTCCTCCAAATGATCAGGCCTTTCACAGCCATTACTTCCAAGAAGAGTTAGGCGGTACTCTTCAAAAATACGTGCATCGAACGATACAACTCCTACTCCTCGTACGATTACCCCGCAATTCTCACCAGCCGCTCCCGATGACGGGAGCGACTGGTGAGAAATGCGGGCTAGACCCGCGTTCCGCCCCGTCGGGGCGGGGGGATGTAGCCACGGGTGTAGCGGAGTCCTACAACAGTCGGACGGAGCGCAACCCGTGGAAACAGTTGTGTTTTTTCATTCCTGCCCCGGCGGGGCAGAGGAGTTTCTCGCCGCACCCTAGAGCGGACGTTGGCGCACGGTGTGCGCTCCTGTGCCCCTACCGGGGCACGCTCGATGGAGCTGTCGAGCTCCACGGGTTGCGCGAGGCCGAACGGCCTCGCTTCACCCGTGGCTACCGTCCTGCGCCCCGCTGGGGCGAAGAGGAACC
>BTUX01000260.1:0-6475 GCA_045863315.1 Candidatus Hydrogenedentota bacterium
TCGCTTCGACGGTTTTGCCGTTTACTTCGATTTGGCCGAAATCCAGGCCGAGGGCGCCCGCAATTAAGTACTGGCGGGACTTGACGTGCTCCCAAATCTCCGCGAGGCGTTGGAACGGTTCGAAGCCGGACTGCGGTTCGCTCCCTTGGAACACCGCCGCGAGTTCATGGCATGCCGTCGGCAATTCGGCCAGCGCCGACTCCAGTTCGCTTAGACAGTCCGAGACCAGTTTCGAAACGTCTTCCGTCTCCACCGAGAGTTCTCGAATGTCTTCGATTTTCTTTCCTTTGAACGCCTCCACGAGCTTGGCCGGATCGATGTTTTGACCGTCGACCCTGATGCCGAGGATGGAACGCCCCCGCTGTTGTGCGTACTCGCTCAGCGCCACGATCGCGCCGAGCAAGTCCTTCGGCGGGCTGGTGAATGCGAACCCTTTGGCGCCGTCTAGAATGACATCCATGTCGTACTCTCCCTCCCCTACTGGCCAAGCAACCTGGTCAAGTCCTCGATCAACCCGGACGACGCGGCCTGAGTATTCTCCGCGTGAATTGCCTCATACACTTCCTGGCGGTGCACGGCCACGGTCTTCGGCGCAATGATGCCCAGCTTCACCTGGTTGTCCTTCAAGTCCAGTACTTTCACGATTATTTCTTCGCCTATTCGGATGCTTTCATCTTCTCTACGAGTGAGAACGAGCATGCGGTTTCTCCTGCAACCGGCCTTCCCTGGCCTTCGCGAGAAAGAATTGGATGGGATATTCGGTATTGTCCAGTATCGTCTGCTTGCCGAGCCGAAGTTTGCGATTGATGAGGATGGGCGCACGCAGGTTGGTCCTCACTTGGGTCCGGTCGTGCGGCACCACCACGAGGGTGTACAGTTCGAGTTCGTCCGCGCTGTTGACGGCAAGTTCGGCCAGTTCCGGCGGTCGCGGCTCGATCCGGTAATCCGGCACAAGCACGCGCGGGTCGATGAGAATGAATGCCAAATCGCCCGAGTCGGTGGACTGCAGCCAGGTCAAATGCTCGCTGGGCCCGGGCAAAAGGACATAGCGGCGGAATTCCTGGAAGCCCAGAATCGGCTGGGTGAAGGTAATAATGGATGCCGGGTCGATTTGAAGGGACCCGAAGCGCGTAGTTTCCAGCAGCATGCCTTGTTGACTCACATGCCTATTTGTACGTTGTCGGACTTCAACCAGGCCACCCGCATCATAGCGGCGAACGCATGGGTTTTCAACGTGACCGGCTCGTACGAGTCGCGTGGGAGCGGGTGAGAACCGGCAAGCACGCCAACGACTCCGTCATTTAACTCAAGCCGCGCCTCATGCTACATTCCGGCCCTGCGCCTGCCCTAGGTCGAAGCCGGCATGGCGGGCGCGCGGTCCCAAGGTCTACCGGAGTGTCACCCGATGACAGATTTCGACGTAAAAGAGGCGTCCGATCGTATCGCGCAGATCGTGACCGCACAAGACGCGGAAGGTCTGACCGACTACCTCGCGAGCGTCCCACCTCGGGAGCTGGCGCGAACCATGTCTCGGCTGGACGAGAACGTGAGGGCCGCCGCGCTTGCCCTGCTCTCCCCCGAAGATGCTGCGGACCTGATCGAAGAACTCCATGAGTCGCAGGGAGCGGAATTGCTCGAGGATCTGTCCGCTGAAACCGCTGCGGCCATCCTGGATGAAGTCGACAGCGACCAGCGCGCTGACATCCTGGCGGAACTGAACCGGCATTACGCCGAGGCCATTCTGCAGGAAATGTCACCGGAAGAAGCCAAGGACGCCCGGGCCCTCCTCGCGTATGCGCCGAACACGGCCGGCGGCCTGATGATCACGGAGTACTTGGCATACAACGCCAAACTGCGGGTGGACGACGTTCTCCGGGACTTGCGCGAGAACGCGGAAAAATACTCGGACTATGCGGTCCAGTACGTCTACGTGATATCCGACGATGGAAGGCTCGAAGGAGTCGTCCGGCTGCGCGACTTGGTGCTCATGCCCGGCGATACTCCGCTTTCCAGAATCGCCATCGCGAACCCCTTCCACGTCCGGGCCGACGACTCCCTCGAGGACCTCGAACAGTTCTTTAACCGGCACGTATTCTTCGGTGTGCCGGTGGTGGACAATTTCGACCGTCTCGTGGGGGTGGTCCAGCGCGCAGACGTCGAGGAGGCCCACGGCGAGGCCGCCGCCAAAACCCTGCAACTATTCGCCGGTATCATCGGCGGCGAGGAACTTCGGGCCATGCCATTCACCGAACGGACCTTTAGAAGGCTGTCCTTTCTGACCGTCAACATCTTCTTGAACGTTATCGCCGTCAGCGTGATCGCGTTTTACGAAAACGTCCTCGCTAAAGTCATTGCACTCGCAGTCTTTCTTCCCATTATCTCAGACATGAGCGGATGTTCCGGAAACCAGGCGATCGCCGTAAGCATTCGCGAATTATCACTGGGCCTGATCAAGCCCCGCGACTTCCTGCGCGTCCTGTTTCAGGAATCCAAAATGGGCCTGCTGAACGGACTGGGCGTGGGGATTGTGCTGTTCGTCATCGTGTTCATTTGGAAGGGCAGCGTCTTTCTGGCGCTAGTCGTGGGGGCTGCGCTTTGGATCAATACACTGGCATCCACCGCACTCGGCGGGGTGTTTCCGCTCATTCTGAACCGGCTCCGGGTCGACCCCGCCCTTGCCGCCGCCCCCATTCTCACCACCATAACCGACATGCTTGGGTTCTTCCTGAGCCTGAGCTTTGCCGCGATCGCGCTCTCCTTCGGCCGGCTGTGAGAAACCCGTCCTACCCCTTCCGGCTGGCTGAACGGTCAAGTTGGTACACAAAAGCGAGGACTTCCGCGATGGCGCGATAGAGGATATCCGGTATCTCCCGGCCAATGTCGAGTTTTGCAAGAATTGCTGCCAAATCCGGGTCTTCGTGGATGTATACGCCATTCTCGCGGGCAAGTTCGATGATTTTTTCCGCCAGGAATCGATCGCCCTTGGCAACCACACGGGGCGCCGCATCCGATTCGGCATCGTAACGCAGGGCCACGGCCTTCTTGCTGGGTGGAATGCGGTCGGGGCTCATGCTTCGAGTTGTATCCCTTCGGTCCGTCGCATGAGGTTCGCCGCTTCCCTTACCGAGTTGCCGTCCCATACGGATGCGTGGACGGTCACACCGCGGTATCCGAGCGCCTCGAGGCGCGTGGCAAGGTTAACCGCGGCATTCTCGATTATACGGACCGCGCCGGGGTTCGAGGTGCGGATCACGCATGCGCATGCGTTCCGGACCATGCTTAACGTAATCCAAAGATCTCCCAATGCGCCTGTCGACAGGTCGATCGCAATCGTCACATTTTCTCCATCAAGGTCGCGCCCCTTGCCGCCGCCTTCGCCGAAAATGTGGACTTGCGCGTTGCGAAGTCCCGTCGCCGGCGGATATGGAATCTCGAAGAAATAATAAGGAACGTCCAGACTGCGAAGATTCGCGATCTGCGCGGCGGCGAGGCGTTCGATGACGTGATCAACGGCGCGCTCGAACTCTCCAAGTTGTCCCGCATCGCGGAGAAATGCGATGAACGCGTCGTTCGAGCGGAGCCGGACCAGTTGCGCCGGCAGGTCATCAGCGGAAACAGAATGCAGGGACAATAGGTCGCCTCTGGCCACAAGTTCCGCCAGTCGCGCGGCAAGCGGCCGGAGCGCAGACCTCGCGGCGCCGCGGGCGGCCTGCGCGGGGTTATCCTCGTCGATGCCATGCGAATCCCGCAGAAGCGAGAGCAATGCCTCGGCGTCTTTTCTTGGGATGGCATCTCCTTGAACGGCCTGTCGCACGAGACGTGTTACGAGTTCTAGATCACGTCCCACTCCATCGCGATCCAGAAATAGCGACAACGCAAGCCGAATGCTCGAGGCATTTGTAGGAAGATACTTGGGAATCAGGTGGACGGAATCGGCTGCGGCGTCCAGTCGGCCTAGAGACCTCAAGACCACCGTGAGCACATCGGGCAAACCGCTTGTTTCCGCGGCAGGTTGGGGGGCAGACGGGGCGGCTTGAGGCGTAACCCGCAGTTGAAGTCCTGAAGGTGTACGGATTACTTCCGCGCTTACCGCCTGGCCGGCCGCGATACCGACGATGCGTTCGACGGGGACCATCATGCCGCCGAAACGAAGAACGGTATGCGGTTCGACGGACTGGACAATGCCGAGAAGCACTTGGCCCGGCTGCAATGCTATAGCCTGCGCAGGCTGCGTAATGATTGAAACGACGATAGGGTTGATCGCCCCGATAGCGCCCACCCCGCCGATTCCGGCCATGGTTCAGTGGGTCCTTCTACGTCGAAGACTCAGAATCAGCCGAACTTCCCCTTTGCCGATCCCCAGTTCCTGCGCGATTTGCGTCACGCTCATTCCGGCATCGCTGTACTCATACACACGCGAATGAACCGGCGGTACCAAAGGTCTGCCGTTTCCCGGTTCGTCCGAGGCATTCTTCCGCCCCACCTTCCAGGTCTGCCCGGGCTCCGGCCGGGGTTGGTCCATGTTCAGCAGGGCGCGAAAGGCTTCCCGCGCCGACTCCGGGTCGGACGGTTCGAGTGGCTCCTCGAGAGGCACCTCGAAGGAAAGCGGTTCCGGTTCGTCGCCGGCAAAGTCGAACCCGACCCAGGAGTCCAAAACGTCGCCGCCGGCCGGCTCCTTCGGCATCGCAAGCACCCGAAGAACGGGGCGATCCGCCTCTTTTGTTGCATCATGCGTCTGCTCGGGCGGGTGAAATGGTTCGATGTTGCTCGGTACCGAGGCCGCCGCGGGTTCTGATTGGGACCGTGGCGTGACGGCCACCTCCCGGGTTCGCAGGGCCTGTTCCCTGAGGGCCTTCAGGTCGAGCGAAAGGGAATGAACCGATTCGCGAATCTGGGTCATCTCGTGGCGCGCCGTATCGACCGTCTTCTTGATGAATTCGACCCTTTGGTCGAGCGCCTTGTTCAGGTCCCTGGCCAACGATTTTTGCTGGTCGAGGAGATCGCGCATGGTCTGCAAAAGCATCATCATGTGGGTGAAATCGTTGCGGGGATCGCGTTGGGCGCCCTCGCGGGCCTTTCGATCCCGGACGTACATCCACACGCCGAGCACAAGCCCCGACGCTCCAAGCAGGACGCCCAGCATGATTAGGATATTCGACTGATCCAACATCGAGAAGGAGTCACCCACCGCTGTAAGGCCAAGTGTTCACTGCTTTCGCCGAAATTTGGAGGTCAAACCGTGACATCAAGTTGGTGGTGATTCTTATCGTCCGGAATCACTTCGAACGCACCGGGGTTCGGTAGAATTCGCGCATCGTCCGACCGGTCTCCGTCACCGGTCCCGCGTTCCGGAGCGCCTTGTTCGGCGGTCTGCTCGCCGCCATCATCCACGGCGGACTTCTCCTTGCTCTCCGGCGACTCCCGAACCTGGCTTTCCGCCCGGATGGACTCGGCCTGCGCCTGTTGGGCCAGGCGTTGCTGGCCGGCAAGAGACGCGCGATCGGCGAGCTGTTGCATGCGCTCGGCGGCGCTGATCCGCGCCAATTCGGAGGGCAGATCAATGGGCTGCGGCATCACATCTCTCCTCGCACGGCCTTCCGCAGCGACTTCATGGCCGCAGAATGGATCTGGCTGATGCGGGACTCGGTCAGTTCGAGTACGGCGCCGATTTCCTTCAGCGTCAGTTCCTCGTAGTAATACAAGTGTAGCACCTTTTGCTGTTGTTCCGGCAAGCGCATGATGCATCGAACGATGCGGTCTTGCCGTTCCTGTTCAAGGGCAGCCGTCTCCGCGCTCACGACTTCGGCGTCGCTCGTTACGTCAAGACGGTTTCCGGTGGAATCGTCGTTGGACGGCAGGTAATCATGCAGCGAAAGCATCTGCGCCGTCTGCAACTGGGAAATCGTGTCTTCGACGTGGTCGACAGTGGTCTGAAGGACTTCGGCGATCGAATCCAAGGTGGGCTCGCGTCCGCGCTCTTGCCGAAGCTTGTCGCGGGCCTCCGCAAGCTTTCGCGCCATGGCGCGCAGTGAACGGGGAGCCCAATCCAGCGTCCGTATTTGATCGATGATCGACCCGCGGACCCGGATGGAGGCGTAGGTCGTGAATTTGATGTCCTGCTGGTGGTCGTACTTTTCGACGGCGTCAAGCAGGCCCAGGACTCCCCATCCAACGAGGTCGTCCATTTCGATACTGGGGGGGCAATGCATCGCCATGCGCCCGGCGATGTACTTGACGATCCGCATGTGGCGCACGATCAACTCCTCGCGCGCGGCGGCGTCGCCGTTCTCCTTCCAGCGTGTCCAAAGATCTTTTTCGGCGGCTGCCTTCACGCAAGGCTCTCAAACCGGGCCGCGGGTTACCGAAGGCTCTCGATACGTTCGCGCTGGCTGACGATTTCCGTGATGCGCAAACCGAACTTTTCGTCCACGACTACAACATCGCCGCGTGCAATGAGCTTATCGTTCACCAAGAG
>BTUX01000261.1:0-6436 GCA_045863315.1 Candidatus Hydrogenedentota bacterium
GATCGCTGTATCCCGAATACCTGACCGATCTCAATGTGCTGGTGTGTCCGTCGGATAGCGATGCGGGGGGTGACAATCCCGTGCTACGGGTCGAGGATGACGGCAGCAACACGTGTCAGTGGGTGGGCACGGTCACCTACGGAGACCAGAGCTACAATTATCTCGGGTACGTGTTCGACCGCTGCAACGAATCCGATCCGAAGGTGACCTCGCCGTTTCCGGGTCCCGCGCAGTTGGTGGGCGCGGCGCTGGTGTACGCGGGGGTGCTGTTCAACGAGGATCCTTCCGACGACGGGGTATTGGAGGATGACATCGAACTTGGCGACGTCGGGTTCGGTGGTCTCGGTTACGGCAACGGCGGCACGGACCGGATTCATCGTATTCGCGAGGGCATCGAGCGGTTTCTAATCACGGACATCAATGATCCCGCGCGCGGGGCCCAGTCGCAATCCGCGCTGCCGATCATGTGGGACAAGCTGAGCACGAAAGTCGCCGGGGGCATCGGGTTCAACCATGTGCCGGGGGGGTGTAACACCCTGTTTCTGGACGGGCACGTCGAGTTCCTCAAACTTGGCAACGCATTCCCTGCGACATCGACGCATGCGCAACTGAATTCATTGTTCGAGTGACGCCGCGAGGTCAGGGCGCGGACATGCGCGCCCGGCGACAGCACGAGTAGTGAAGGGGGGCTGGTTCCGCGTTGAGGAGAATCACGAAGGTCGTATGGGGCGTCCTCGCCGCGGTGCTCCTGATTGCCGTTGTAGCGTTATTTGTAGCGGAGAGCCGGTATCAGTTTCTGTTTGCGGCCCCGCGGAAGTCACACAGCACCCAAATCAATGAACGGACCAGCATTCTGGCCGTGGTCAACCCTACCCTTGCCATGCCGTTGATCCGGGATCGGCTCGGCGAGAATGCCCCTGCGCAATGGGCGCTCGCCAGCGTGTTGCCGTATGAGGCGGCGCTTCTTGTTTCGCCTGACGTTCAGTTGGGGCCCGTGGAGGTGAGGCTGTTCGTGAATGCCCGGCGGCTGGCGCCGGTGCTGGTCGAGGAGTCCGTCAACGCGGCAATTCCGGAATCGGTTCCGTTTGTGACGTGGACCTCGAGGGGGTTTCAGCGCGTCGGCCCGGGGGTGTTGACGATGACCGGGTTCACGGACATTGACCGCGCCACCCTGCGCGAGGTGAAGGCGGAATGGGGCACGGTGACGTTGCCGTCACGGCCGGCGATAGAGGGCAGCCACATGCTCGAGGCGGTGATCGACAACCGGGACGGCGCGCTTTACGCGGTGGTCTCGGCGCTGGCGGCGAAGAACCTGTTCGAGTTGCCCGTGCAAAAAGAGGTAATCCGGAAGACGCTGGCGCCGGTCGCGACTGTTCGCGCCGCGGGAGACCTGGACGGTGTCGACACGCTCTCGATTCGACTGACCGTCGCGTGTCAGGCCGCCGCGGAGGAAGGGCAGGTCACTACCGTAAGCTTCGCGCTCGGCGCGTTGCTGAATGAACTGGCCAAGGCGTTGCAGCAGGCGTATGGGGCCACGTTGACCATCGGCCAAAAGACGACCGAAGGCACGAGCGTTACGGTCGAGTGCAGCCTCAGCAACTTCCGAAGGATTTTCTGAACCCCGGGCGGCGAACGACGCTTTCCTTTCTTGTCGCCGGACGAATTGAGGCTTCGACTATTCTTCTTCGTCGGCCGGGTCAGTGTTGGAACCCGCGTCGGACGGCGCGCCATCGGGCGCGGCGGCTTCGGCGGCCTGATCGCCTTTCTCCTCGGGCACGGCGCGGGCCACGGCGCTGACTTTCGCGCCGAGCGTCGGCGTCATGACTTTCACGCCCTGGGTGTTTCGGCCGATCGTGCGGATGTCCTTCACCGAGGTGCGAATGACGATGCCGTCGGTGGATACGCACACGATGTCGTCGCTGTCGTCGACGGTCATCATGGCGACGACGTTGCCGTTGCGTTCGCTGGTTTTGATGTTGATGATGCCGGAGCCGCCGCGGTGTTGCAGGCGGTACTCGCCGACCTGCGTGCGTTTGCCGTAGCCGTTCTCCGTCACGCTCAGCACGGTCTTGTCGTCACCGGCGATGGACATGCCGATGACGCGATCGCCTTGGTCGAGTCGGATGCCGATGACGCCGTGCGCGGCCCGGCCCATGGGCCGCACGTCGGATTCGGGGAACCGGATAGACATGCCGAGGTACGTTGCGATCAGGATGTTGTCCTCGCCGGAAGTGATCTGCACGTCGATGAGGGTGTCGTCCTTGTCGAGGTCGATGGCGATGATGCCCGTGGCGCGCGGGTTGCTGAACGCGGTTAAATCCGTTTTCTTAACGATGCCCTTTTCGGTCACCATGAACACGAACTTTCCTTCTTCGTCCAAGTCGCGCACGGGCAGGCACGCCGTCACCACCTCGTCGCCGGTGAGGTTCAGCACGTTCACGATCGCTCGGCCCCGCGCGGTGCGGCTGGCCTTGGGCAGTTCGTGGACCTTGCGCCAGTAGACGCGCCCTTTGTTCGTGAAGAAGAGCATGTACTGGTGCGCGGACGCGACGAACAGGTCGCGCACGAAATCTTCCTCTTTGGTTTCCATGCCGGTCACGCCCTTGCCGCCGCGCTTCTGTTTGCGGTACGCCGCGACGGGCACGCGCTTGATGTAGCCGAGGTTTGATACGGTCACCACCATCTCTTCGTCGGCGATGAGGTCCTCGACGCTGAACTCGGAGCGTTCGCCAAGGATCTGGGTGCGCCGTGGGTCGCCGTATTTCTTCTTGACTTCGAGAATTTCCTTGCGGACTTCGGCCAGGATCGTGCGCTCGCTCGACAGGATCCGCTTGAACGCCTCGATCTGTTTCAACAAGTCCGCGTACTCTTTCTCGAGTTCCTCGCGCTCGAGGCCCGTCAGACGGCGCAGGCGCATCGCCAGAATTTCGTTCGCCTGGATATGCGTGAACTGAAACCGTTCCATTAACCGGTCGCGGGCGATCTCGGGGTCGGCCGAGTTCCGAATGATCTCGATCACCTCGTCGATGTGATCGATGGCCTTGAGCAAGCCTTCGACGATGTGCGCGCGGGCTTCGGCCTTCGCGAGGTCAAACTCGGTCCGTCTGCGCACAATCACCGCGCGGTGCTGGATGTAGTGGTAGATCATCTCGACCAGCGACATCACGCGCGGCTGGTTGTTGACCAGCGCGAGCATCAGGATGCTGAAGGTGTCCTGCAACTGGGTATGCTTGTACAACTGATTGAGAATGACCTGCGGTTCGTCGCCCTTGCGCACTTCGATGACGATGCGCATGCCCTCGCGATCGGACTCGTCGCGCAGGTCGGTGATGCCTTCGACCGTCTTCTCGCGCACGAGCGACGCGATGGATTGGATCAGCCGCTCCTTGTTCACCTGGTAGGGGATCTCGGTGACGATGATTCGGTCGCGGTTGGTGGCTTTGTCGTGTTCGACGTGCGCCTTGGCCCGCACCGTGATCCGGCCACGACCCGTGTGGTAGGCCTCGGCAAGGCCCTCGCGCCCGTAGATGATGCCGCCGGTCGGAAAGTCGGGGCCTTCGACGAACTTCAGGAGATCGTTCGTGTTCGCCTCGGGGTTGTCGATCAAGTGCACCACGGCGTCGCACACTTCGTTGAGGTTGTGCGGCGGTATGCTGGTCGCCATGCCCACGGCGATGCCGTAGGAACCGTTCACCAGCAGATTGGGAAACGCGGACGGCAGCACGGTCGGCTCTTGCAGGCGCCCGTCGTAGTTGTCCGTCGTGTCGACCGTGTTCTTGTCGATATCGGCGAGCATGAGCGAGGTGATGGCTTCCATGCGCGATTCGGTGTACCGCATCGCCGCCGGGCTGTCGCCGTCGATCGAGCCGAAGTTGCCCTGCCCGTCGATCAGCACGTAGCGCATGGACCAGGGCTGCGCCATGCGCACAAGCGTGTCGTAGATGGCCTGGTCGCCGTGCGGATGGTACTTACCCATGGTGTCGCCGACGATCGCGGCGGACTTGCGGTAGCCGCGGTTGTGCACGAGGCCGAGTTCGTGCATGGCGTACAGAATGCGCCTGTGCACGGGCTTGAGCCCGTCGCGGACGTCCGGCAGCGCCCGGCTCACAATCACGCTCATCGAGTAGTCGAGGAAGGAGGTCTTCATCTCCTGCTCGATGGCGATCGGGACGATTCGTTCGTTACTGTTCTGGAGCATCTATTCGTTTTCCTCTAAGGCCGCGCCGCCCGGCGAACAAGACACCAACTTGCGGATCGGCGCTCACAAATACACTCGCTGTGATCGGATGCAGTTGCCGCTGTTCGGAACACACTTCCTGTCGTTCCGAAGCCACTCGCTGCCGTTCCAATTACGCTTCCTGTGGATCCGAACACGCTCGTCGTCATGCCGAATAGGCTTCGAGTCGGTCCGAGTACGGTCGTCGTCGGTCCGAATACCCTCGTTGTTGGTCGGAGCACCCTTTCTGTCATTCCGAACGAATGGGAGGAATCTGGTTCAGGGGTAGTACTTCGCATCTTCCAGATTCCTCCCATTCGTTCGGAATGACAGGAGACGGGATCGGCTCCTCACTCTGCAAGGTCTTGACTCGCTGGCAACACCGAATCCAACATCCAGGTTTCGCGTCGAGCAAATGACTCGAGTTCGCGAGATTCCTCACATACGTTCGAACTGACACGAGACGGCGCGGCATGACACGAGACACGATCCACTCTCGTCTCTTTTCAGCATTCAATTTTCACTTGCCGGGTTTTCCGATCACGCGCCCTTGTGCGAGTTCTCCAACGATGTTGTCGAATTCCTCGAGTACGGCAGGGCTTTCGAAAGCCCGTACGGGAACGATGATGAAAACCTGGCTCGAGGTTCCCAGAAGCCGGAAATCCCTGGAACGTACGACCTGATAGAGCCAGGTGAAGTAGCCAAGGCCCATGCCGGTTCGCTGCGTCAGAAACACCGTACCGAACGCCAATTCAATGGGCGCCGACAACACAGGCAACATGGAGCGGTAGCCCTTGCGGGCGCCCAACAGGAGCAGATATCGAATCAAGAACGGGTAACCCACCGCCATCACGGCGAAAAGGATTCCCGCGACCTCAGCGCCCTTGCCCATAAGCCACACGCTGAACACCAACACGCCGACCGCGAATATCCACGTTAGCCGCAGGCGAGTGCGTGCTTGTGGATGGAGCAAAACCCCTTTCAGGAATTCTTTCTCCGTCAACTCATATTGGACTCTGCGAAAGTTGTCGAGATGGGTCAGAACATCGACTGCTTTCGCGGTGTCAACCGGGTGCATCAACCTAGATATCCAGATTCCGCACGTCGAGCGCGAATTTTTCGATGAATTCCTTGCGGGGTTCGACGAGATCGCCCATGAGCGTGACGAACATCTTGTCCGCGGCCGCTTCGTCTTCGGCTTCCACGCGCAGGACCGTGCGTTTTTCCGGCGACATCGTGGTCTCGTGCAATTGCTCGGGATTCATTTCGCCGAGGCCTTTGTACCGCTGGATTTCGATGCCTTTGCGGCCGGCTTCCAACAGGTGCCTGCGCAATTCGATCAGGTCGTCGGTCTCGAACTGGACCGTTCCGTCCGCGTTTTCGACCCGGTAGGGCCCTTCGCCGAGGGCGGCGATGGGCTCATCGTGCGCGGTGAGCACGGAAAACTCGTGGCTCTTGAAGAAGGCGAGGTCCACCTGTCCTTCCCGCAGCGACTTCTTTGCGGCGGCGCCGTTGCCGCCGTTGTGATCGAGCAGCTCCATCTGTTCGGCGCGCGTGTTGATGACTTCCATTCCCGGGAACAGTTGGTGCAACTCTCTCGCTGTGAGCGCGCCGGGGTTGATGCGTTTTTCCCGCGGCAGTGCGAGGGCTTTAAGGACAGACTCGCGAGGCGCGCCGTACACCCGATTCAGACGGTGGAACATGCGATCGCGTTCCTGCGCCGCCTGCAGGCCTCGGAGCAGTTTTTTCAAGTCGATCTTGGAGCGTTTGTCCGACCCGTTCGACGAGGTCACGCTGGCGGAATCCAGCACGGCCTCGAACAGGAATTTCTCCATTTCCTCCTCGGTGCTGAGGTAGCGTGATTTCTTGCCCTTCTTCACCTGGAACAAGGGCGGCTGGGCGATGTAGAGGTGGCCGCGGCGGATCAGTTCCGGCATTTGGCGGAAGAAGAACGTGAGCAGCAGCGTGCGGATGTGCGCGCCGTCCACGTCCGCGTCCGTCATGATGATGACCTTGTGGTAACGCAGGTTTTCAATCTTGAAGTCGTCGTGTCCGATGCCGGTGCCGAGGGCGGTGATGATTGCGCGGATTTCCTCGTTGTTCAGCATTTTGTCGGTGCGCGCTTTCTCGACGTTCAGGATCTTCCCTCGAATCGGCAGGATGGCCTGAAATTTTCGGTCGCGCCCCTGTTTGGCGGAACCGCCCGCGCTATCACCCTCG
>BTUX01000262.1:0-6418 GCA_045863315.1 Candidatus Hydrogenedentota bacterium
ACACGCTGCTGATGGGCGCCGTGCTTTTCTACGCCGTGCTCATTCTGGTGCTGAACCTTCTGGCCGACATCGTGCAAGGATGGCTCGACCCGCGGGTGCGGTATGACTAACGCGATGGCGGCCATACAAGAACTCGAACACGCGGAACACGGCGCCTCGTTGTGGCGCGACGCATGGCGCCGGCTGCGCCGCAATCATCTTGCGACGCTCAGTCTCGTGATGCTTACGATCATGGCGGTTGCCGTGATCGCCGGGCCGTGGGTATCGCCATACTCCTATGAAACGCAAGACCGGCAACTCGGCGCGGTGGGCCCGAGCGCATCGCATTGGTTCGGGACCGACACGCTCGGCCGCGACCTGCTGACCCGCATCCTATACGGCGGGCGCATCTCGCTCATGGTCGGAATTGCCGCGACCGCCGTATCGCTTACGATCGGCGTCGCCTACGGCGCGATCTCGGGGTTTGCCGGCGGCCGCATCGACGCCGCCATGATGCGCGTGGTGGACGTCCTGTATACGCTGCCGTTCACGATCATTGTCATCATATTGACGGTATATATCGGCAAGAGCGTCGTGCTCTTGTTCATGGCGATCGGAGCGGTCGAGTGGCTGACGATGGCGCGAATCGTGCGCGGCCAGATTCTTTCGCTGCGCGAGAAGGAGTTCATCCAGGCGGCGTACGTGATGGGCCTGCGCCGGCGGCGGATCGTGTTTCGCCATTTGATTCCGAATTCCCTTGGGCCAATCATCGTTTACACCACTCTGACCATTCCGCAGGTCATGCTGCTCGAGGCGTTCGTAAGCTTTCTGGGCATGGGCGTACAGGCGCCGATGAGTTCGTGGGGCGTTCTCATTCAGGACGGCGCGAACGTGATGGAGGAGTATCCCTGGCTGTTGATCTTTCCCAGCTTCGCGCTGTCGCTGACACTGTTTTCGCTGAACTTCCTGGGAGATGGATTGCGGGACGCGCTGGACCCACGGATCTCGAAGGACTAACAGCAATCCGCGGATTACTCCGATTCTCGCCCTCAACGGTAAGAGAGTGGGCCTGGGGAGCATGGCGCCTGAATTGCCAACGTTCTATCGCGGGTAGAATTCCTTCCCGGTTTCAATCCCCAATACCCTGAATGTTCGGACTTTCGGCATGAACACAAACTTTTGTTCACGAAAAACGGATGCAATGCCGCTGGGTCTCAGCGGGGCCGGTCCGAAAGCGTTCGACTTGTGGTAATCTAGTGGGGCTGCACGGACTTTGATTTTCACTCACCTTGGAGGTTCGAGCCATGGCCGACTACGGCAATCCCCAACATCCTGAGCGCGCCACCCGCTACCCGGTGGTGTCGTTTGACGCAATGCGCGATGACGCGGCGAGGCGGCGCGCTTCGTTTCCTTACAAGTTTCCACGGGACCCGCGCCTGATGGGCGGACTGTTTACGGTGGAGGAGAACGCGCGGCGGCTGCTACGTTTTTTCTATTTCGAGCGACGGCTTGCGCAGGCCTTAGGGTCGTGGACTTTGGCCATTCCGGAGTTCGAGGTAAAACTCGAAACCGGGCGGCACATCTTTTACCACGCCGATGCCGCGAACACGCTGCGGACCCGGCTGAACGAACAGGAACAGGGGCTCAAGACCATTGACGCATACCGCGATGCGGACATCGATCGGGTCATCGAAGAGATGTTGTCGGCGGCGGATGCACCGGAGTTGCTGGTGGGCGTTCACCAAGTCGTCGGGAGGGCCTTAACCACGGCGTATCGTCACCATATCGACAACACTTGCCCGGTCGCTGACGCGCCGACCGTCCGCGCGCTCAAGCGCGTATTGCTGGACTACGAACCGATGCTGGAATGGGCCGACGCGGCGATCGCGGCCTATATCGACGGCGGGACGGACGAAAGCCGGCTCGCGGCTTGGCGCTGGCACCTCCAGCAACTGCTGCGAAGCGTCGGGGGCGTGACCGGTTCGGACGAGCGCATTGCTGCGCCGGCAAAACTGCGGAGCGACGAAAAGCCCTACGAACGCAACACCGTGCCGAAACGCGATTCGCGCTTCGTGACGTTTCACCACACCGGCGATTACGACGTCGCCGATGGCGCGCCGCGCTTCCCGAAGGAAGACTACGAAAATCTGCGGTTGCGGTTCATCCGCACCCAGCGCGACGAGGTCGACGCCATTGAGGCGTTTGGCACATTCCTGTGGGACATCCGGTTCAAGGATTTCAAGGCCGAGTATGACCTCGCGCGCGTGACCTGGGACGAGGCGCGGCACACCGAAATCGGCCATCGCGCATTGCTGGCGAACGGGTACGATCCCTTTGAGTTGCCGAACCGGCTGACGGGGTCCACCTGCCGCGGCCCGATGGAGCCCGCCTACGCCATGGCGGAGATCAACCTGTTCGGCGAGGTGGGCGTGTTGAAGACGATCAACAGCCTCATCGACAAGGCGCACGAGGAAAACGACACGGTACTCGAACACATCGCGGACTTCATTCGGTCGGACGAGCGCACGCATGTGAAGAAGGGGCAGCATATCCTGGGCGTGATGACTGACCTCGGAAACCAGGAACTCGAATTGCGCACGCGCGAGTTGTTTACCGAATGCCTTGTCAGTCTGGGCGCAATCACATCGGACATGGACTTGTTTACCGTGAGCCGGGAGGACCTGGAGCATCTGGTTGGGGAGTAGAGGCTGCGGCGCTTACGAAATGGCGTTTCTCGCCGCGAGGCGTGGGAGCCGGCCGTGCGTTTCAAAAGAGCCGCGAGACCAGCCAGCGGAGTTGGCCCCACGCGAGGGGGATTTTGGCGGCGTAGCAGTGGACAGCGTAGCCGACGGCGATGGGCAGTGGGTGGCCTTTCATTAAGGTCTTTAAGGTCATACGGGCCAGCACGGCGATAATCAGGGCCGCCAGCCCGATCCGGATGGTATTCGAACCCAGGATAAGTCCGGCGATGATCGCCACGTAAACGGCTGCCCACGCGAAATTGCGCACCACGTTCTTGAGCCAGAGCGGATCCTCGCTCCGGTAACATCGCGAAGCGATTTCGATATAGGCACGGCCATTGCGCACGTATTGGCGCCAGTAGTCGCCAGGGGTGCGAAACCCGAGGTCGTGCAGGGCCATGCGCTTGTCCAAGTACCAAACCAGCCGTTTTTCCTGATTTCGAATGCGCCAGCACAGCAGCGGTTCTTCCCCGTAGGCCACGTCCTCGGGGAACCGCCCAGCCCGTTCGAATACTTCGCGACGGTACATGGCGGCGCCACCGCACCCGTCGACCGCCCCTTCGCGGGGGTTCCAGTCAAGTTGCACGACGCGGAACAAGTAGGCGGTGCTGGCCTCCTCCAACTTTCCCGAAACAACGGCAACTTCCGGATTGAGTTCGAGGAACGCCATTGCAAGGGCCGGCCACTCGGGGTCGAGTTGCATGTCGCCGTCGATAAATTGGATCAACCTGCCGAGGGCATGCGACGCGCCGAGATTCCGGTTTTCCGCCGCGCGGCGGCGCTTCTCACCGCCGAGGATACGAACGCCTTCGACCCTGCGGGCTTCCTCAATGCTGTTGTCCTGCGAGCCTCCATCTACGTAAAGAATTTCAAACGCGACGCCGGGAAGCTTGACCTTACGGACGGACTCCAGGCACGCGCGGATGTGGCTGCCCTCGTTGTACCCGATCACAACAAACGAGATATCGATCGGGTTTGGGGAGACGTTGGGCGCCATGATTGTCGATTGATCTTGCGTTAGTCGGTGCTTCGGGCACGTGCCGGCGCAATGATAGTCGCCCCTCTTCGGCGCTGCAACCGCAAAGTTGGAGCGCAGCGCGGCGCAAGGGGTACACTTTGGCGAAGGAGACGTGTAGCACGTCGCGGACGCGAAGGTCGGACAGGACACGGGAGTCCTGAAGGTAAAGGGAAGTCGAGTTGCCCATCGTGGATTTGATCCTTGGTGTGTTGTGCCTGCCCGTATTCCTTGTTTCATCCTATCTATTCTTTATCACAGTCGGATCGTTTCTCTTGCGCAAGAAGTGCGATACAGGGGCGGCCGCGTTGCGCATTGCCCTTGTAATGCCCGCTCACAACGAAGAATTGCAGATCGCGGCCTGCGTGAAACACGCGTTGCAAGCCGATTATCCCCGCGACCGTTTCGACGTATTCGTCATCGCCGACAATTGCAACGATGCCACGGCGGACGTCGCCCGGCGGGCCGGCGCCACCGCCTTCGAACGGCACGACACTCAGTTGCGCGGCAAAGGCCAGGCGATCGATTGGTTTCTCCGCGCGCAGCGCGAGCTGCTCGCGCAGTACGACGCCATCGCGCTCGTCGATGCGGACACCAAGGTTGATCGGCGGTTCCTTGCCGAGGTCTCAGCGAGCTTGTCTCACCCCGAGGTCACCGTCGTGCAGGGTTGGCACGGCGTCTCAAACCCCGAGGCCAATTGGCGCGCCGCCTTGACACACGCAGCGTTCACCCTGATCAACGGACTGCGCCCGGCCGGCCGTAGCCATTGGGGCGGAACCGCGGACTTGAAAGGCAACGGCATGGCCTTCCGTCGCGACATCCTTTTCCGCTACGGTTGGCCGGCGCACTCGATCGTCGAAGACATCGAATTTTCGACACGGCTGCTCCTGGACGGCACGCTCGTGCATTACAACCCCGATGCGATAACCATTTCCGAGATGCCGACCACCCGCCGCCAGGCCGAACCTCAGCGCCGCAGGTGGGAGTCGGGCCGCTGGGCGACCGTGAAGCTGTTCGTACCCATGCTTCTCGCGGCCTTTGCCAAGCACCGCCGTTGGCGGTATCTGGATGCGGCGCTCGAGTTCCTCGTGCCTCCCCTGTCCCTGTTTCTGTTGATGCAGGCCGTGCTGCTCATCGCCGCGCTCTGGTTCCGTCCCGCGTGGGCATGGCCAATCGCCGCGTGCCTCGCGATCACGGCCGCTTACGTGTTTTCCGGCTTATACCAGTACCGCGCGCCTCGAAGCGTGTGGCTCGGCCTCTTCGCGGTGCCCTTGTTCCTGCTGTGGAAGATCCCTTTTTACATCCGCCTGACCTTTTCCCGCGGCCCTCAATCCTGGGAGCGTACGCAGCGCCATGCCGAATTGGAGCAGCGGAACAACGACCCATCGGACAAGAAGGGATAACCCCGGGTTCGGCGCCAAGATTCACAACGATCTCCGCCTGCGTGTATGCTCTCGGACATACAATGCCGCTCTTGGATGTTGACAATCTCCGCACCTACTTCCACACGCGCGAAGGGACTCTGCGCGCGGTCGACGGCGTTTCGTTTACGCTTGATCCCGGCCAGACGCTTGGAATCGTCGGGGAATCGGGGTCCGGCAAGTCCGTCGCCAACCTGTCGCTGCTCGGACTTCTGCCCATGCCTCCGGGCAAGATTGAAAGCGGCACCGCGCTCTTTGACGGCCTCGACCTGCTGCGCTGCACCAAGGCGCAAATGCGCGAAGTGCGCGGCAAGCGCATTTCAATGATCTTCCAGGACCCCATGACCGCGCTGAACCCCTACTTGCCAATCGGCGACCAGTTGACGGAACCGCTGCGAATTCATGAAAGGTGCTCGAAATCAGACGCCCAGGGCCGGGCCGTGGCAATGCTCGAGAAAGTGGGCATTCAGGACGCGGCGCGCCGAATGCGCGACTTTCCGCACCGGTTCTCCGGCGGCATGCGCCAGCGCGTGATGATCGCGATGTCGCTTATCACGCGACCGCAGCTCCTCATCGCCGACGAACCCACGACGGCACTGGATGTCACAGTACAGGCACAGATCCTGGAACTGATTCGCACCATGCAGCGTGACATGGGCATGGCGGTAATCTTAATCACGCACGACCTTGGGGTAATCGCGGAGTCCTGCGACCGCGTCCTGGTGATGTACGCGGGGCGCATCGTCGAATCCGCCCCACTGGACGACTTGTTCCGGAACCCGCGCCACCCGTACACGCGCGCGCTGATGGCCTCGATCCCGGCAACCCAAACGAAGGGCGCCGCACTGTATACGATTCCGGGCGCGCCGCCCGATCTGACCAAGTCCTTTCGGGGCTGCCCCTTCGCCCCGCGCTGCGACCATGCCGTCGATCGCTGCAACGCAATTCCGACGGAGTTGCGCGCGGTCGGTCCGAACCACGCCACCGCGTGCCTTCGTGTGCAGGACGGTGAACTATGAGCATTCGACTGAAAAACGGTTGCCTGCTCGAGTTGGACCACGTCGTCACCCATTTTCCGGTGCGCGAAGGCGCCGTCATCGAACGACGCACGGGCACCGTGCGCGCGGTGGACGGCGTCAGCCTGAAAATTCAAGAAGGCGAAGTGCTCGGCCTAGTCGGAGAATCCGGCTGCGGCAAGTCGACATTGGCCCGATCCATCGTACGGCTCGTGCCGATCACGAGCGGACGTATCTTGTTTCGTG
>BTUX01000263.1:0-6415 GCA_045863315.1 Candidatus Hydrogenedentota bacterium
CGGATACTCCCGATGCGCGACCGCCATAATCTCCTGCCGGTCCGTCGTCTCCGCGATAATCTCGAGGATGCTCGGGCACGTTTCGCGCTTGATCACGAGCGAATGGTAGCGCGTGGCGGTGAACGGCGATGGCACGCCGTCGAAAAGCCGGTTTCCGGTGTGCCGGATCGAGCTGACCTTGCCGTGCATGATGCGGTCCGCCCGCACGATATCACCCCCGTACGCCTCGCCGATGCTCTGGTGGCCCAGGCACACACCCAGAATCGGGAATTCGGGCCCGAGTTGGCGAATGGTCTCGACGGATATCCCAGCCTCCTTCGGCGTGCAGGGGCCGGGGCTCACCACGATTCGGTCGGGCTTCAGTTGTCGAATTCCGTCGACCGTGATGGCGTCGTTCCGGAAGACGCGGATGTCCGGTTCCAACTCGCCGAAATACTGCACGAGGTTGTACGTGAACGAATCATAATTGTCGATGAGCACGATCATAACTCGAGTCCTTTCTCGGCGAAATCGAGGGCGCGAAACAGCGCCTTGGCCTTGTTGACGGTTTCGTCGAACTCGCGTTCCGGCACGCTGTCGTACACGATGCCGGCGCCGGCCTGCACGTACGCGACACCGTCCTTGATGATCATCGTCCGGATCAGGATGCAGGTGTCCATGTCGCCGGAAAAGCTGATGTAGCCGCATCCACCCGAGTAAGGTCCGCGCCGGACCGGTTCCAGTTCGTCGATGATTTCCATGGCGCGGATTTTCGGCGCGCCGCTGACGGTACCCATCGGAAAGGTTGCCCGGAGCGCGTCGTAGGCGTCGGAGTCGGGGCGCAGGTCTCCCTCGACTTGGCTGACGATGTGCATGACGTGCGAATACCGCTCGATGGTCATAAGGCGCGACGGGGCCACCGTCCCCGCTACGCTCACCCGCCCGATGTCGTTCCGGCCGAGGTCGACCAGCATGATGTGCTCGGCGCGTTCCTTCTCGTCGGCCATCAGGTCGTGTTCCAGCGCCAGGTCCTCCTCGACCGTCGCGCCGCGCGGCCGGGTGCCCGCAATCGGCCGGACCATACACCGCCCGTCCCGCACCTGCGTCATGACTTCCGGGCTCGACCCGACCAGCGTGACATCCGGATACCGAACGAGCAACATGTAGGGCGAAGGATTGATACAGCGCAGCGCACGGTACAGGTTGACCGGGCTGACGTGGATTTCGCGCTCGAAGCGTTGGGACAATACGACCTGGAAGATGTCGCCCGCGCCGATGTACTCCTTGGCTTTGCGCACGGCATCGCAAAAGCCTTCTTTGGTGAAACTCGAACGCACCGTCGGGTCGGCTTCGCCCGAATGCATGCGCTCGGACGTCACCACGAGCGGTCTTTTCAGCGCCCGGCCGATATCGTCGATTTTTCGCACCGCCTCGTTGTAGGCCGCCGCCGGATCGTCCTGCACATGGGCGTTTGAAACGATCTTCAGCACGTTGTTCACATGGTCGAATATGAGCAACGTATCCGTGATCATGAAGTAAAGGTCGGGCAAATCCAGCGGGTCGGGGTTTTTGTCGGGAAGCCGCTCGAAGAAGCGGACCTGATCGTAGGACATATAGCCTACCGCCCCGCCGTGAAAGTTCGGGACCCCCTCAACCCGGACCGGTTTGTATTGCGCCATCAACTTCTTCAGTTCATCGAGGGGGTCGGCCGATTCATAGGCCGATTGTTTCCCTTCCCGCTCGATGGTGACGTGCCGGCCCTTCGACTTGAATACAATCGAGGGGTTGGACCCCAAAAACGAATATCGTCCGATGGTGTCGGCCTTCTCGACGCTTTCCAGCAGAAACGAATAGGGCCGATCCTTCGAAATCTTCATATACGCGGTAACGGGCGTCTCCAAATCGGCCACGACGTCTCGATGCACCGGCACCAACGACCCGGGCTTCGCCCGCCGGGTGAACTCTTCCAAAGTTGGATGAATCATATTCGAATCCTTGAACCTTTTTGCGGGGCTTCCCTGCCATTCATCTATTCATGCGGAATCGGGCCTCGCAACCGGCTATCCAGTTCCTCGCGCGACCACAACGCGATGAACCCCGTCTACTCCGTCGGCATCCGACATACCGGGTCGCCTTCCGCCCTACTCTACAGCCACACCATCGCCGTCCAGCGTCACGCTACCATCCCAGTCGACCCTGCGGTAGAAACAACTGGTCTCGTTCGTATGGCAGGTCGGACCGGTAGGTTCACACTTCAGCAACAAGGCGTCCGCATCGCAGTCGGCGCGCGCTTCAACGACGTTGAGCACATTCCCCGACGTTTCTCCTTTGCGCCAAAGCCGGTTTCTGGAGCGGGACCAGAAGCAGGCCCGTCGTTCTCGAAGCGTGATGTCGAGCGCTTCCCGATTCATGTAGCCGACCATCAACACTTGACCCGTCCGTGCATGCTGGACGACGGCGACCACAAGGCCGCCCGCGTCCGGCTTCAACAGATCACTCAACCGGCGGGGTCGAGCGGATTGGGTGGACATTGGATTCCCCTCCCGTGCATGCGGCCCTCTCCCGGGACCCGCACACAACCTTGAACTCGAGATAGCAAGAAATAATGGTGACGGAGAAATCAGGAATGAAAATAGTGACGCCATCGACGGTGGGCGATCGATATGGACGGCATCACGGTCCCTCCGGCGGCCGATTCGGCCGCGTCACGCTCTACTTCTAACACAGCCGGCCCGCATGAATCAACATGGCGCTAAAGCGTCCGACTGTCCCGCTCCTCTTCCTCGACCTCGTGCGGCAGGGGGGCCGCCTCAGGTTGTTCGGGTTCTTCGAGTTCTTCGGCCGGCTCTTCAAATGACATTTCTTCCGGCTCCGCCGAATCACTTCGCCCGTCGGACTCGGCGTCCCACGCCGATAGCGCCGGTTGTGCTTCCTGTTCGGCCTCCTGCTCGGCCCCCTGCTCGGCCTCCGTGTCACTGTGCAGACGCTGCGCCTCGTCATAGGTCAACAACTCGCTCGACTCGTCCTTCATCGTTTCCGGTTCCGGCTCGGGCGCAAACGCGGCTTGTGTCACGGGCACGGCTTCGGTGTCTTCAATCGCGGTGCTTGCCGCGGCCGCCGCCACGGGCGCGGCGGCCAGAGCCGCCTCGCGCTCAGCAAATACCGCCTCAAGCGATTCGGCCGTCTGCGTCGAGTCCACGATAATATTGACGACCTCGACATCCACCGTCGTCACTTCATCGGCCCCAAGTATTCGACGCGCCGCCTTGTCGATATACTCGCGGAGCCGGTCCGCTGTTTCCCTGGCGCCGGTCTCGATCGGTTTCACCAAGGTGACACGCGCGTGAATGCCGACCTTCCGGTCGTTGTCGGTCGGCGCCACGGTCACGTTGATCTTCTTTACGACGGGCAGCTTGCTGATCGTCTTCCTGAGCGACGCCTCGAACGAACCCAGTTGTATGACCACCGTCCCATGCGCACCCGGAAAGGCAATCTTCTTGCCCCGGCGGCCGATCCAACCGAAGGGCAACACCGTGAACACACCGACCGCGGCCGCGGAAAACCCGATCGCGACGCGCAACAACCAGTTCCGCGGGACTTGGGCAATAGCGACCTGGTACAGTTCGCTGATCGGATAGACCACGAGTGCCGCGCCGGCCACGATGAGAAGGGCTGACACTGCGTACAGGAAGATGCGCTGGACAATGTGCATAGTATCGCCTCTGCCGGGCGCCGGGGCGCCACGGCCCTATTTCGGCTTGGTCACAAATTGATCGATCAAATCGGTGCTCAGATCGCCCCGCCGAAACCGGTCACTCTGCAGAATCCGCGCACACAGGTTCGCGGTGGTCTTGGCGCCCACCACCGTGAATTCCTGCAACGCGCCTGCCAACCGGTTGATCGCTTCATCGCGGTCTCTGCCGCGCGCAATGACCTTGGCAAGCAACGAATCATAATACCTTGGAATAGTGTAGCCGGGAAAGATGTGGCTGTCCACGCGAATTCCAGGCCCGCCCGGAATATGGCATCGCTGAATTTGCCCCGGACTTGGCGCGAAGTTTGCCTCGGGATCTTCCGCGTACACCCGCGCCTCGATCGCGTGACCCTGCGCCCGGACCGACGAATACCCCAGCGGTTCGCCCGCCGCGATTCGAATCTGCTCCTTCACGAGGTCAATTCCCGTCACCTCCTCCGTGACGGGATGCTCGACCTGAATGCGCGCGTTGAATTCAATGAAATAGAACTGGCCGTCCTGGGCCACCAAGAACTCGACTGTCCCCGCGTTGGAATACCCGATGGCCCGCGCCGCGCGGTACGCGGCTTTCGACATCTTGGCCCGCATGGAGTTCGTCAGCCTTGCCGAGGGCGTTTCTTCAATCAGTTTCTGATGCCGGCGCTGAATGGTGCACTCGCGCTCGCCCAGCGTGACGATGCGGCCGTGTTCGTCCCCCAACACCTGAATCTCGACGTGACGCGCGTTTTCGAGAAATTTCTCGATATATACGCCATCGTCGCCGAAGGCGGCCTGCGCCTCGGTCGCCGCCATGGTGACCGCCTTTTGGAGAGCCACGTCGTTGTGGGCGATGCGCATGCCCTTCCCGCCGCCGCCGGCCGACGCTTTCACCAGCACGGGAAATCCGATTTGCTTCGCGACCGCCAACGCCTCCTGCGGGCTCTTGACCAACCCTTCGCTGCCCGGAACCACCGGCACTCCGGCGGACTTCACCTTGTCGCGACACGCCGACTTGTCGCCGCTCAGCGCAATCGCTTCCGGACTGGGTCCAATGAAACCGATATTGCATTCGCGGCACATGGACGCGAACTTCGCGTTTTCCGACAGGAAACCGTAGCCGGGATGGATCGCATGGGCATCGCAGATTTCGGCCGCGGTGATGATCGCGGGCATGTGGAGGTAGCTTTCCGTTGCCGCGGGCGGCCCGATGCAAATACTCTCGTCCGCCAGGGACGCGTGCAGACAGTCCTGGTCCGCCTGCGAATAGACCGCGATCGAGGTAATGCCGGATTCCCGGCATGCCCGAATGATCCGAACGGCAATCTCGCCGCGATTGGCTATGAGTATTCTGCGAAACATGAGTTCGACTCTCGACGGCATCGAAGCCGAGGACGGTTCTCTTTCCTATACCATCCGTTCGCGATCAGGGTCGTGCGCCTTCCACGATGGTGCGTCGTTTACTTCCCGGTACGCACCAGGCAATGTCGTTACGCTACTCGTCGATCGAGGACCCTGCGTTCCAAGGCCAAGACGCACGGCGGCATTTCGCGGCGTTTCTTTCCGGCCGATCACAACGCGCATCTGTCGTTGTTCTAAATGACCCGGAGGCAAAAAGCGCGCCGACGGTGCAAGCATATCTTGCCACCCCCGCTTTGGAAGACTCTGTCGCTCCGGCACAGGGCCCTTCACCCTTCAAGCAGCTTTACGGCGAACAAGGGCTGGTTGTACTCGACCGGCTCCCCGTTTTCGACCAGGACGTGCACGATCTCGCATCGGAACTTCGCTGAGACCTCGTTCATCAACTTCATCGCCTCGACGATGCAAACCGTTTGGTTCTCTTCCACCGTATCGCCTGGCTTCACATAGGGGGGGTCGCCCGGCGACGGCGAAGCATAGAAGACCCCAACCATCGGCGAATCAATGGTCTGTACCCCTTCCTCGAGGACGGGTTCCGCCGGAGCGGGCTGGGACTGGGGCCCCGCAATGGGGTGCGGCGGGTTTGCGGCCAGGGGGTTCACCGGCGCTATCGCGGCAGGCGCCTGCGCGACGACCGGCAGCGCCACAGGCGCGGCCTTGCTCAACCGCACCCGACGGCCTTCTTCCTCCACTTCAATCTCGGAAAGCTCGGAGGACTGAAATATCTCGATGAGTTCCCGTAGCTTGTCCAATTCCAATAGGAAACCCTCCTTCTCGGACGGTCCATTCGGGGGATGTTCAGGCGCGTTCGATGTACGATCCCGTGCGGGTGTCGACTTTGACGCTCTCACCTTCGTTCACAAACAAGGGCACCTGAATCGTCGCGCCCGTTTCCAGGGTCGCGGGCTTCGTGCCCCCGGTGGCCCGATCCCCCTGCAATCCGGGCGCGCACTCCGTAATCTTCAATACGACTGCGATCGGAACGTTAATCTTCAGCACCTTGCCTTCGTGGAAGACCAGGTTCACGAGCATATTTTCCTTGAACCAGTATTTGTTGTCGCCCACCACGTCCGCGCCGACCGCGATCTGCTCATAGGTCTGGGGATCCATGAAATGATACAAATCGCCGTCGTGGTACAGGTACTGCCACGACTGTTCCTCGAGACGGGCGTCTTCCATCTTCTCGCCGGAACGAAACGTTTTTTCGATGACGCGCCCCGTCAGCACGTTTTTGAATTTCGTTCGCACGAAGGCGCCGCCTTTGCCCGGCTTGACGTGCTGAAACTC
>BTUX01000264.1:0-6359 GCA_045863315.1 Candidatus Hydrogenedentota bacterium
CGCTGCTGCTATATGGGACGAAGGAACAAAAGGAGCGCTGGCTTCCGCCCCTCGCGCGCGGCGAGATTCTGGCCGCGTTTGCGTTGACCGAACCGAACGCGGGCTCCGACGCGGCCGGTGTCGAGACGCGCGCGGTGTACGACCCGCGGCGCAAGGCCTATGTTATCAACGGCCAGAAACAGTGGATCACGAACGGAGGCATCGCGGATATATTGACCGTGATGGCGCAGACCACCGTCGAAACGCCGAACGGCCCCGAAGACAGGATCACGGCGTTCCTTGTTACACCGGACATGCCGGGGTTCAAAGTCGTCGACGCCGCCCTCGAGAAAGTCGGCATGCGGGGATCGAAGACGGCGCGGCTTGCGTTCGAAAACCTTGTCGTACCGGAAGAAAACATCTTGGGGCCCCTCGGGGGCGGGCTCAAAGTCGCGTTGACGGTGCTCAATTTCGGGCGGACGACGTTCGGCGCGGGATGCACGGGAAACTGCAAGGAGATGTACGAGCGCGCGCTGGAACGGGCAAAGACCCGACACCAATTCGGCCAGCCGCTGGCGGCCTTTGGTTTAGTGAAAGAAAAGATCGCGACGATGGCCGCGCTCACCTACGCGGTGGAGGCCACCACGTATTTGACGGCGGGGCTGCTCGATCGCGGACAGGAAGATTTCGCGATTGAGACGGCGATCGTGAAAGTGTTCTCGAGCGAATGCCAATGGCGAATCTGCTACGAAGCGATGCAGATTTTCGGCGGCAAATCACTCTTTACCGATGAACCCTTCGAGCGCTTTATGCGCGACGCGCGGCTGAACACAATAGGCGAAGGCGCCAACGAGGTGTTGCGCGCATTTCTCATCGCAGCGGCGGGCATGCGCGACGTCGGCATGCAAATGAAGGACGTGCTCGATTCGCTCTTGCGCGCGCCGCTGGCGGGAATCGGCAAGGCGCTGGGATTCGGGAAGAGCAATCTAGGACGACTTGTGAAGACGCCGGTTGTTCCGGTGCGCTCGGCCGTCCTTCGAGAGGAAGCGGACAAACTGGCGCACGCGGTGAAACGGTTTGGACGATCGTTGGCGCGTCTCTTGGCCACGTACCGCGAGCGCATTGTCGAGAAGCAGCTTGCGTGCAACCGGATTGCGGACGCTGCCATCGCGCTGTACACGACAACGGCGGTTCTCAGCAAGCTCGACTCCGATCTCACCCGCGCCAATGGACACGCCGAGCGGCTCGCCAACGACACGGCCGTCGCGAAGCTGTATTGTCACATGGCATTCCAGCGAATCGACCAGGCGTTGGGCGGGCTGTACAAGAACCTCGACGACGAAATCGAGGCCGTGTCGGATCGCCTCACAGGACGGACATAGCCACGTGATGCGGAGCGACTTCGCCGCTGTCCCAGGCGCCATTGTCCCATCCAACCCCTTGTTACACTGTCATTCCGAGCGAATGCGAGGAAACTATACTGGCACATGGACTTACCCTTCGTGCAGATTCCTCGCATTCGATCGGAATTACCGTTGGACGTCCGTTGGACCTAGGGCGAAGTCGGCATGAAGAATTCAGTAATCGCGAAACCCAATTGCCTTCGCGCGTATACCGACGAAATCCTCGGACAGGAGGCCATACTCCGCGAAGGGGGCGGTGCCGCCGGGCGTGAGCGGCAAAAGCGGCTCGGCCGTTTGACCGCACGAGAACGGGTGGAAAAACTGCTCGACGACCCTGCCCGTTTCTTCGAACTGGGCTTGTGGGCGGCCTACAAGATGTACCCCGACGCGGGGGATGTGCCGGCGGCCGGAGTAATCGCAGGGATTGGCTCGATTCATGGCCGGCCCTGCATGATCATCGCGAACGACGCCACCGTGAAGGCAGGCGCATTTTTCCCGCAGACCTGCAAGAAAATCATCCGCGCGCAGACCATCGCGTACGAGAGCGCGATCCCCATAATCTATCTAGTCGATTCGGCGGGTGTTTATTTGCCGATGCAGGACGAGATTTTCCCGGATCAGGACGATTTCGGCCGCATTTTCCGAAACAATTCCGTCCTTTCGGCCGCGGGCATCCCGCAGATCGCCGCAATCATGGGGAACTGCATCGCGGGCGGGGCCTATCTCCCGCTGCTCTGCGACAAACTGTTGATGACCGAGGGCAGCGGACTGTACCTCGCCGGGCCGGCACTCGTGAGGGCCGCCATCGGCCAGGTAGTTGAACACGAAGACCTCGGCGGGGCGGCGATGCACGCGCAAATCAGCGGGTCGATCGACTTCCGCGAACCGAACGACGTGGCCTGTCTCGAGCGTATCCGAGCCCTGGTAGACTTGCTGCCCGCGGACAAGTGGGTCCGTTCACTGGAAGGCACCTCCGCCGAGACCGAGAGACCGCCGGAGTCGCTCTACGACATCGTTTCGCTCGACGGTCGAAAAGAATACGACGTCCGCGATCTGTTGGGGGCGATCGTTGATGCAGGTTCCATGCAAGAGTCCAAGGCCGAATACGGGCAGACCCTGGTGACCACGTATGCCAAGATCGGCGGCATCGCCGTCGGCATTGTCGCCAACCAACGGAAACGTGTGGAGTCGAAAACGGAAGGCATTCAAATCGGTGGAGTCATCTATTATGACAGCGCGGACAAGGCCGCGCGTTTCGTGATGGAATGTAACCAGACCGGTCTGCCCCTTGTATTTATTCAGGATGTGGTCGGTTTTATGGTCGGGCGCGACTCCGAGCAGGCGGGTATTATCCGATGCGGCGCGAAGCTGGTGAACGCCATGGCCAACAGCGTGGTGCCGAAGATTACGCTCGTGGTGGGAGGGTCCTTCGGCGCGGGCAACTACGCGATGTGCGGAAAAGCCTATGATCCCCGCTTCTTGTTCGCGTGGCCGAGCGCGAAATACGCCGTCATGGGCGCGGACCAGGCATCGGGCACGTTGTTCGACATCATGAAGAAAAGCGCGGAGCGCGACGGCAAGGCCTTCGACGCGGAGGAACTGCACGCGCTGCGCGAAAAAGTGAAGCAGGGATACATCGAACAGACGGATGTTCGCTACGGCGCGGCGCGCGGCTGGATCGACGCCATCATCGCCCCGCACGCAACGCGTCAAACGTTGATCACGGCGCTATGCCTGGCGTCGGGGAAGGCGCCCCAAGCGCGGTACCACACCGGCGTGCTTCAGACATGACGGTCCGCGGATGGCGCCGATTAACGCAGGTGACGAGTTGGCGAAAATTGTCTTGACAATTCCCAATCGAAGCGTCCGGCATCTAGGTCATGCCGGCGCTTCATATATCCGGGATAATCCGCGGGTATCTGCTTCATCTTCCAAAATCGGCGACGGGGTTCCATGCTGAAGATCGGTAATGCGCAGGGTTTCTGGGGTGACTCGGTGGATGCGCCGGCGACGCTGCTGGCGCAGCAGCCGGACCTTGACTACCTGACCCTGGATTACCTTGCGGAAGTCTCGATGAGTATCATGGCGGCGCAGCGGGCGAAGGATCCGAACCTCGGGTATGCGCGGGACTTCGTGGATGTCGTGAAATCGCTCGCCCCGGCGTGGCAAGCCGGGTCGAAGTGCAAACTGATTTCCAACGCGGGCGGCCTGAATCCGCGCGGATGCGCGGAAGCCTGCGCATCGGCCCTGCGCGCCGCGCGATGCACGGGCCTGCGTATCGGCGTCGTCACCGGTGACGACGTGCTGTCCATCCTGAAGTCGCGACCGGACGATCCGCTGTTCAAGAATCTCGAGACCGGCGACCCGCTGGCATCGGTGCAGGATCGCATCTTCACGGCGAACGCATATTTCGGTTCCGCGCCGATCGTGGATGCGTTGGCGAAAGGGGCCGACATTGTGATCACGGGCCGCACGGCCGACCCGAGCTTGGTCGCCGCGCCCGCGATCTTTCACTACGGTTGGTCGTGGGACCGGCACGATTGCATCGCCGGAGCGCTGATTGCCGGCCACGTGATCGAATGCGGCGCGCAGGTCACCGGCGGAATTTCGACGAACTGGCTCGAGGTATCGAGCGTGGAGAACATCGGTTTCCCCTTCGTGGAAATCGATGAGGACGGCACGTTCGTGGTAACGAAACCGGCGGGCAGCGGCGGTTGTGTTACCGAACAGACGGTCAAGGAGCAACTATTCTACGAGATCGCAGACCCGGCCCGGTACATCAGTCCCGACGCGTGCGTGTCGATGATGTCGCTCACGGTGCACGATGAAGGCCGCGATCGTGTGCGCGTGCGCGGCGCGAAAGGTTCGGCGGCGACGGACTCATACAAAGTCAGCGCCACCTATCGCGACGGCTACTGGGCGCAAGGGATGTTGACGATCTTCGGACGTGATGCGACACGAAAAGCGCGCCGTTGCGGCGAAATCGTAATCCAGCGCGTCCGGAAGGCCGGGTTTGATTTGGAGCGCACCAACATCGAATGCCTGGGCTCCGGGGCCTGCGGGCCGGGCCTGTTTCCGGAACCGAAGGTGCTCGAGACCGTCCTGCGGATCAGTGTTGCGGATCCCCGCAAGGAGGCGGTGGAACGATTCTCGAAAGAATTGGCGCCGCTTGTGACGAGTGGCCCGCAAGGTGTGACCGGTTTTTCAGCGGGCCGTCCACGGGTCAGCCCGGTATTTGGGTATTGGCCCTGCTTGATCGAGAAAGCGAACGCGCCACACGCCGTTGAAGTGGTGGAGGTGTTATAACATGCGAATACGGCTGGGCGAGATTGCGTATGCGCGAAGCGGGGACAAGGGCTCCGGCGCGACGCTCGGCATCTTTGCGTACTCCGCCGAGGGATACGCCTTCCTGCGCGAACGGCTGACGGCCGGGGTGATGGAGGAGTACTTCAAACCGATGGGATGCGCGGGCGTGAGGCGGTACGAGGTGCCCAATTTGCAGACCTTGAACTTTGTACTGCCCGAGGTCCTCGCGGGCGGAGGCAGCCGATCGCTGCGCGTCGACGCGCAGGGCAAGGCGGTTGGGCAGGTAGCCCTCGAGATGATCATTGACGTGCCCGAGGACGTGCTGTCTCGATGCCGCCCCACGACCGCGCAACGGAGCCACATCGCATGAGGGAAGAACTGGTCCTTCGCGAGAAGACCCATGGGGAACGCGTCGTTGTTCTCACCTTGAATCGTCCGGAAAAACGAAATGCGCTGAACATCCCGCTCTTGAAATCTCTTGTGCGGGCCGTCGAGCAGGCGAATTCGGACGAGCGGACGCGCGTCATCGTTCTGCGCGGCGCGGGCGCTGTGTTCTGTGCCGGGTTGGACCTTGCGGAAGCGCGCGACGAAACCCGAGCGCGAGAATCCGGGGAGTGGATAGCCAAGGCGCTGGCCGCGATTTCCGGCTCGCGTGCGGTCACGATCGCCGCGGTCCAAGGCGCCGCCGTGGCGGGCGGAGCGGGATTGATGTCCGCCTGCGATTTTGTGGTGGCGGCATCCGACGCCAAAATCGGATACCCCGAAGTGCGAAGAGGACTGGTCGCCGGGCTGGTCATGACGTTCGTGCACAGGCAGGTGCGCGACCGCGACGCACGGGAACTGCTCATCCTCGGCGAGAACATCAATGCCGAGCGCGCGCGCGAAATGGGGTTGGTGAATTGCGTGACCCCCGCGGAAGCGGTCCTGGATACGGTGCGACTCATCGCAATGACGGTTTTGAAAGGCGCGCCGGGGGCGATCGAACGGACCAAGAGCATGTTGGACCAGCTTCATGGCCGGCCCATCGCGGACGACCTGCGCTGGGCCTTGGGTCATCATGCGTCGGTCCGTGCATCCGACGAGGCAAAGGAAGGCATCGAGGCGTTCAACGAGAAACGTTCGCCCGCATGGGAACCCGAGGCGGATGAAGACATCAGCCTTCAGGGGGCGTAGCAGCGCCTGCGCGTGCGTAGTCGACGTCAGGCAAACTCCCGATTGCGCGACGCAATATTGCGCGAACGCCTGATTCTTAATCGTTCGGTAGGCGCTTTTGCATTTTGAAATGCGGACCGACCTTGGGGACCTCGAATTCGTCCGACACCAAGGCCCACCCTAGTTTCTTATAGAACGGCACGGCCTGTGAACGCGCATTGCACCACAAAGTGCGCCGGTTTGAATGTGTCCTGAGATATTCTTCCGCGAATGCGAGCAACCGAGTCCCAATTCCCATTCCGCGAAACGCCGGTTCGGTAGCCATCCCGCGCAACTGATAGGCCGGGCAACCATCCCACTCGCTGGGCAAGAACGTCGCACAGCACACGTTCGTACCCCGAAGGAACGCGCCGAAATGGAGCGTGGCCGCATCGGTGTCGTTGGGGAATTGCGAGGGGCGCCCGGTGCCTCGAATCAGCACGGCCTCCCGGAGGGGGAGTATCTCGTCCAGCGTAGCCA
>BTUX01000265.1:0-6324 GCA_045863315.1 Candidatus Hydrogenedentota bacterium
TGCCCCATCCTGGCAAAATTCAAGCCCATGGCCCGCTTCCACCTCCCGTTCGCGACGACCGAGGAAACCGTGTTCCGTGCTGCCAGCGCGTATCTGCTGGCGCAGTACTTCCTGAAGCGGCGCGGAAAGGAAGCCGACCTCGATTTGGCCGGACTGCGAAAGACTTACGCACTGATTCACGAGGTGAACATCGGGCTGGCGGAACGGCTCCGCACGATTCCGTCTGGCGACGCCCATCTCAACGCCTTGGTGATTCTCGACATGTTCGCCCACGCCCTTCCATCCTCGATCGACGACAACCTCGCCGAAATCGAGCACCTGTTTGGACCCTACTTCGACTCGGAGGGCTGAATTCCCTGTCGCACCCACTCACCCTTTGACGCGTCGCGTCCCGACTACACAGGTGAACATCGGTGAAGTGTTTCAGCCCTATAAAGAACTCGAATCCGTCGAACTGGCGATTTGCCGCCCGGCTGCGTTGGGTGTTATAAAGCGGAAGGTTTTGGGCGCGGATTTCCTTCGATTTTGGCCCGTTCCACGGTTTGGAGAGGGTTATGCGTCCCGGGCGCATTATTGGGGTTTCTCGGTTCGGAAGGAGTCGTTCATGAATACGTTGTCTGGAGACAGGGCGGGCAAGGCCGCCAAGGCGGCATTGGAAGCGGGCGAAGGGATTCTGCGGCTGGCGCCGACCTGGGTGCCGCGATCGTTTCTGCAGCCGGGGCGCCGTTTGAAGCTGCATCCCGAGGATTACTACGCCTTGGGCAAGCACCGGGGCGGCATCGACGAGCGATGGTTTGCGTCGACGACCGCGGCGGACAACGAGGGTGCGCCGCCGGACGAGGGGCTCAGCTACGTGGTCCACGGCAATGACCGGTTCACGCTGCGCGACGCGGTCGAAAACCACGGCGCGGAGTTGATCGGTCCGGCCATCTGGAACCGGTACAAGCGCTGGCCGGTGTACTCCAAGTTCTTCGACAACATGGGCCCGATTCCCCACCACCATCACCAGAGCCAGGAACAAGCCGCGTTGGTGGGCCGTGAAGGCAAACCAGAATCCTATTATTTCCCGCCGCAATTGAACACCATCGGCAACAACTTTCCGCATACGTTCTTCGGTCTGGAGCCGGGCACGACGAAGGAAGATGTCATTCGTTGTCTCGACCGGTGGAACTGCGGCGACAACGGCATTCTCGATTATTCGAAGGCGTACCGGTTAAAGCCCGGCACGGGATGGCTGGTGGGGCCGTGCATCCTGCATGCGCCGGGATCGTTGCTGACGTACGAGCCGCAATGGGGCAGCGACGTGTTTTCGATGTTCCAGTCGCTGGTCGAAGGACGCGACGTGTGGAAGCACCTGCTGGTGAAGGACATTCCAAAAGACAAGCAGGACGACAACGAGTATATCGTGAACCAACTCGACTGGGAGGCGAACGTCGATCCGAACTTCAAGGACAGCCATTACCTTGAACCGATTCCCGATGGCGACACGGGAAGCGAGGGGTACGTGGACCGCTGGGTCGTGTACGGCGAGGTGCGCGGCGAACAGCTGTTCAGCGCGAAAGAGTTGACGGTCGCCCCGGGCGCGAAAGTGACCATCAAGGACAACGGGGCGTCGGGCGTAATCCTGATGCAGGGCCGAGGCAAGATCGGCGGCCTTGCCTTCGAATGCCCGCAGATGATCCGGTACGGTGAAATGACCGAAGACGAAGTGTTCATCACGGAGAAACGCGCGAAAGAGGGCTACACGGTCGAAAACCTCGGCAAGGAGTGCCCGCTGGTGATGCTGCGCTACTTCGGGCCGCATGTGAACCCACAGGCCCCGAAGGTCGGCGATCACAAGAAGTCGAGCAAGTAAGCGTGGATTGCGGCGGACAAATACAATGCGCTCTACTTGGAGCGGCAACGATGAAGCGAAAACTAACCGCCAGCGCGTGGCGCGAAGTCAATTGGTTTGTGGCGCAGTGTATGGAGATCGACGTCGCCACTAAGGGAGCAACGGTAGAGGAGGCTCTCGCGACTTTGTAGGAGGCGGTCGAATTGCACCTCCAACCACCGGTCGCGGCCTTCGCACCGACGAACCCTGTGGTCGAGATTGAGGTTGCTTAGACCGCTTTCCTATCGCGAAACCGCGAAGAAAGGAAGTCACGTGACATTTGCGAAGCAGGCTGCGGACGGCCTGAGGACGGTTACCGTACCGAAGCACGGCGAGGTTGCCGTCGGCACGCTGTGCGGCATCTTTGCGCCAAGCGGGAGTCGACGCAGATGCGCTTTTCGACTGGCTGGAACTGCGAATGAACACAGCCTTTGACGCTGCGATGCCGCATAACTGTCGCGTAGCTCAGTGCGTACTGAACAATTCGCCATGGAATTGGATTGCGAAAGGAGAGGATGGATGAGCCCGTCGAAGAACACCTATCCGAAACTTCACAACGCCGCGTGGCCGGGCCTGGTCGGCAAGGGGGAAGGTTCGGAGCCGCCCATTGGGCTGGACAAAATGATCGAGTTGACCGTCAACGCCGAGGTAGACGGCGTGAAATTTGACGGGATGGACTTGTTTCTTTCGGATCCGCACATCAGCATCGACCTCGATTCCGACGGCGTGACGAAACTGGCCGACACCTTCCGGTCAAAGGGGTTGGCCATCGGGTCGTTGGTGGCGCCGGTGTGGACGCCGACAGGCGGCGGCTCGACCATGGGCAGCGCAGACGATCGCAAGAAGTTCGCGCTGCAGGTGCGCAAGGCTTGCGGCATCGGCGCCAAACTGCGCGAACTCGGCGCGCGCCCCTACGGCGTGATCCGCATCGATTCCGCCTGCGGTGTCGGGGAATGGGCCGAGGATCCGGCGGGCAATACGAAGAAAATCGCGGAAACGTTTCGCGAGGCGTGTGTCATTGCGGAGGACCATGGAGAGCGGTTGGCGGCCGAAGGCGAAGTGTGCTGGGGCGGCATGCACTCGTGGAAGGAAATGATCAAGCTGCTGGAACTGGTCGATCGCCCGAAAACACTCGGATTCCAGGCCGACATGGCGCACACCCTCCTCTACACGTTGGGCGTCAACGCGCCGGAAGACGCCATCCTGCCCACAGGGTATGACTGGAAAGATCTGGCCCTGCTCGACCACGCCTTGAAGACACTGACGGACGCCCTGCGACCGTGGACGATCGACTTCCACATTGCACAGAACGACGCCACGGTGTTCGGTTCGGGTTCGCACGACAAGACGGGCCGCCACTGTTTGCCCACGGATCCGAACGGCAAGCTGGATATCGTGAAGCACGCGGGACTCTGGATGCGCGGCCCGGACGGCGCGCCCACAAAGGCGTTTCAGCACATATGCTGGGACGGCTGCATGTTCCCGAACGAGACGATGATGAAACAGGAAACCTGGAACAGCATCCTCGGGGTTATGACCAAGGTGCGCGACGCGCACGGCTGGTAATTTGTGCTTTAAACCGGTGCGACTTTGTGTAATCTGTGAATGAATCCTATAAAAAGAGCAACGCGCGATTCCTGGTTGCTTTGACGCCGCTGGTCGTTCTGGCGGCGTTTGCTTTGTTCTGGAATCTGGGCGATCGGCTTCTCTGGGGCGATGAAGCCGAGACGGCCGTGTTGGCCGTCAACATCACGAAGTTCGGCATTCCCCTCGCAACCGACGGCAGGAATTACATCACGCTCATCGGCGCGGGAAGGGACACCAACGCCAGCGACGTATGGGTGTGGTCGCCGTGGCTGGACGAATATATCGCCGCCGCATCCTTTGCCGTGTTGGGGGAATCGACCACGGCAGCGCGGCTCCCGTTCGCGCTCATTGGATTTCTTGCCGTGTTGTTCATGCCGTTTCTCGCACAGCAGATATACCGCCGCAACGAACTGACCTTTACGGCAACGCTCCTGTTCGTCACCAACGTCTCAATGCTTCTACACGCGCGCCAGTGCCGCTATTACTCCGTCGTGATGTTGGCGCAGATGACGCTTCTGTTTGGCGTTCACCGCATACTCCTCCGCAGGAATGGGACCGGAATCACAGTGGTGGTCCTTTCCCTGACGGCGCAGTTCTACTGCAATTATGTTCTCGCCCTGTCGAACCTGTTGGCAGTGCTGGCGTCAGTCCCGCTCTTGCGTCGACGGCGTCCTTATCTCATGAGGCCGGCACTGGTTTCCGTGGGCGTGTTTGTCGTGCTTGCGTTACCGTGGCTGGTGTATGCGCGGTCGGGGGCGCAGACGGGCCTGATTGGGTTCGAGGATTTCGGGAAGAAGGCCGCGTTCTATATTCAGCAAACGCACTTTTATATCGTCCCGTTGGTGTTGTTTCTCCTGCCGTTGAGTGTGCGGCTGAAGAAACGTCGGCAGACGCAGGGCGATTCCGGCGCCATCGAAAAAGATATGCAGGCGTTCATCGTCGTCTATCTGGCGGCGCACGCGTTTGTGCTTGCCATCACGCCGGGTTACTATTTTCGTTACCTTGTGCCGCTCATGCCCGTGCTCGTTCTGTTGGTCTCCGGGATGTTGTGCGCGCACGTCACCAACAAGGGCCTGCGCTACGGCATTGTCGCGTTGCTCGCGTTCACGAACGTCATCCCGATGGCGACGGCCTACCCGTTTCGCGAAAAGGAGACGTTTGGCATACCGATCGTCCGCTTGCTGCGCGACATCACCACGCCGTATGAGAATTCGTTGGGCGACGTCATCGCCTATCTGAGGAAAGAAGGGCGGCCGGAACACGCCGTTTTGGTTCCCGACCCCGGCTTCCCTATTATCTTCTACACGGGCATGCGGGTAATTGACAGCCGACTAAACCAACGCCTGAACCTGAACGAGTTGCCGGAATGGATTCTCGAGAAGAGCCCGGCGTCCATCGGCCCCGTTCAGGGAATGCGAATGCCGCCGGCGTTGAGGGAACATTACGAGACCATAACGCTAACGGTGCATGACAGTCCGAACGGCGATTGCCGGCCGGACCCGAAGTATCACGTGCCGTTTACGGTGGAACGCAAAACCGACTTCACCATACACAGACGACGGACCTAGCCAACGTTTGCAGGAGGAAAGGGATTATGCCGAAGAAGAAGCTGAACATCGGGCTGATTGGGTATGGATTCATGGGGCGGGCGCACTCGAACGCGTTCTGCAAGGTCAACCATTTTTTTGATCTCGAATATCAGCCCGTGCTGAAGGCGGCCTGCGCCCGCGACGCGGAGAAAATCAAGGCGTTCGCGGACACGTGGGGGTATGAATCGACAGAGACCGACTGGCGCAAGTTGATCGAGCGCAAAGATATCGACGCCATCGACATTTGTTGTCCCAACCACCTGCATCGCGACATCGCCATCATGGCCGCCGAAGCCGGCAAGATGATTCTCTGCGAAAAACCTCTCGCCATGAACGGGACGGAAGGCGAGGCGATGTGCAAGGCCGTGGAAAAGGCGGGCGTTCCGAATACCGTGTGGTACAACTACCGCCGCGTACCCGCGGTGACACTGGCCAAGAAACTCATCGACGAAGGCCGGCTCGGGCGGATATTCCATTACCGGGCCGTGTTCTTGCAGGACTGGACCATCTCCGCGGACCTTCCGCAGGGCGGCCAGGGGTTGTGGCGCCTCGACGTCGCCGCGGCCGGAAGCGGCGTGACCGGCGACCTGCTCGCGCACTGCATCGACACGGCGATCTGGCTGAACGGTTCTTTTGAGGGCGTGACGGCGATGACGGAGACGTTCATCAAGGAACGCGTGCACCAGGAAACCGGAAAGAAGCAGGCGGTCGGGATCGACGACGCCTGCGCGTTCCTCGCGCGGTTCAAGAATGGGTCGCTGGCAACGTTCGAGTCAACGCGATACGCCCGCGGCCACAAGGCCCTGTACACCTTCGAGATCAACGGCGAACACGCTTCGATTCAGTGGGACCTGCACGATCTGCATCGGCTCAATTGGTTTGACCACCGCGACGAGTCCATCGTCCGCGGCTGGCGCTCGATTCATGTCACGGACGGCGACATGCCCTACATGGACAAGTGGTGGGTACCGGGTCTTCAGATCGGGTACGAGCACAGTTTCGTGCACCAGGTCGCCGACTTTCTGGACAACGTGGCGAAAGGCAAACCCACCCCGCCGACCTTCCGGGACGCGCTGGAGACACAGCATGTCTGCGACGCGGTGCTGAAATCCGCAAAGACCGGGAAGTGGGAGGAAGTGCCGGCCGCCGGCAAATAGAGGCTTAAGGAAACCCCGTTCAACGGGGCGCGCAAGTCGCACCCCGTGTTTTTCCGTGGAGGCGCGTTACGGGTCTGATTGCCGGCGGAAGACGATAACCCGGCCGATAATCCGGTTG
>BTUX01000266.1:0-6300 GCA_045863315.1 Candidatus Hydrogenedentota bacterium
CACGAAGTGGTATCCTTCATTGCCCGCGAGTGTGAAAAATCCGGGCTACCCGCCGGAGGACTCGGAACAAGATGCCGGTTTTTCAATCGGCCTCAAGTGCGCGAATTATTGCCCTACCCCGGTGTCCTTAGCGGCCTTTCGGACCGCCCGCCTTACCGCCCGCGCGACCCGCTTATCGAAAACACTGGGGACAATGTACTCCTCGAAGATGTCCTCATCGGGAATGATGGAGGCTATCGCGAGGGCCGCGGCGAGTTTCATCGGCTCGTTGATCTCCGTGGCGCGCGCCTCGAGCGCTCCCTTGAAGATGCCGGGGAAGGCAAGCACATTGTTGATCTGGTTCGGGTAGTCCGATCGCCCCGTCGCGATGATTCTTGCGTAGGGCGCAGCGAGCTCCGGCAGGATCTCCGGAACGGGATTCGCCAGCGCAAACACGATCGGTCCCTTTGACATGGCTTGCAACGCTTCCAGCGGGAATAGGCCCGGCCCCGAAAGCCCTAGAAACATATGCCGGCCCTTGGCCACGTCGACAATGTTGCCCTGGATACGCTCGGGATTCGTATGCGTGGCGAACCAATCCTTGGCCGGAGTCATATGGTCCTTACGACCTTCGTAGATGGCCCCGTTTCGGTCCACGCCGACAATGTCTTTGACTCCGTAATTCAGCATCATTCGCGCGCAGGCCAGGCCGGCGGCGCCCACGCCCGAGATCACGACGCGCAAGTCTTCCGGGGCAATCCCGACAATCTTCAGTGCGTTGACGAGCGCCGCCAGGACAACGACGGCCGTGCCGTGCTGATCATCGTGAAAGACGGGTATCTTTAGTCGCGCTTTGAGTTTTTCTTCGATCTCGAAGCAGCGCGGAGCCGATATGTCTTCCAAGTTGATCCCGCCGAAACCTGGCGCGATCAGTTCGACCGTCCGCACAATCTCATCCACATCTTTGGTTGCAAGACAAATGGGCCAAGCATCGATGTCGCCGAATTCTTTGAACAACATGGCCTTTCCTTCCATCACGGGCATGGCCGCCTCGGGGCCG
Source organism: Candidatus Hydrogenedentota bacterium (assembly GCA_045863315.1). Taxonomy (GTDB): domain Bacteria; phylum Hydrogenedentota; class Hydrogenedentia; order Hydrogenedentales; family SLHB01; genus JABWCD01. The sequence goes on from BTUX01000266.1 coordinate 1,040, forward strand.
ATGTCACCAAGCCCGAGCACGGCGGTGCCGTCGGTGACGACGGCAACCGAGTTTCCCTTGATCGTCAGGCCATTGGCGCTCTCGGGGTGGTGGTGGATCATCGTGCATACGCGTGCCACGCCCGGCGTATAGACAATCGAGAGATCGTCTCGTGTGCGCACGGGCAGACGATTGTGAATCTCGATCTTTCCTCCCTGGTGGCTCCTGAAAACCCGGTCCCACCAGCGCAGGACTTTCACGTGTCGTGCTTTCTTGATCGCGCGGAGAATCTGCTGGAGATGCTGATCATCCCGCGCGAGCACGGTCAGATCCCGAACGGTACTCGTGCGTGACGCTTCCACCAAGTCGATGGCGTCCATTTGTCCGCCCGCCGCGCCGATAACGGCAAGCACCTTTGCGAGGCTGCCGGGCCTGTTCTCGATTGACACGCGGACGGTTGCCGAGTAGCTCGCTGTCGTATGCGTTGTTTCCGTGTTCATCCGTTCGCTTTCCCCTTGAGTTGCGTAATTGCGCCGTCGCCTATTCGTCCCAGCAGCCGGAGCAGTCCGTCCAGGATCGTAAGCGGATGCGGCGGACACCCGGGGATGAAAAGATCGACGGGCAACAGGCCGTCCACGCCGTTGTTCACGTCCTGACTGTCCCGATAGGGGCCGCCGCTGATCGCACAAGCGCCAAGGGCGATCACGATTTTGGGGTTGGGGACCGCCCGGTAGGTCTCCATGAGGGCGTGCTGCATGTTCCGGGTAACGGGCCCGGTGATCAGCAGGCCGTCCGCATGGCGCGGCGATGCCACGAACTGCACGCCGAACCGAGACAAATCCCAACCCACGGTATTCAGCACGTTGGTGTCCAAGTCGCAAGCATTGCAACTCCCGGCGCAGACCTCGCGCAGACGCAGCGCCCGTCCCAAAATGCGGAAGACGTCGTCGCTCATGCGCTGGGCCAAAGCATAGTCTTTGCCGGTAAGGGCGAGGTCGCTGCGCCGACTCGCCGCCATGCGATAGTCCTGGGTATATGTAATGGCGTGTTCGGGGCACGCTTCCACGCATGCGGTGCAAAACAGGCACCGGCCCAAATCGAGCGAGAGCCCGTCCGCACGTTCGATCGCTTCGGTCGGACACGCCTCCGCGCATGCGTGGCAACCGTCCACGCACTTCGAAGCGTCGATGGCGGGGCGACCGCGAAACCGATCCGACAACACCGGGATTTCATCGGGAAATCGGGTGGTCCGGTGTCCCTGTTTCAATCGCGTCCTGACGATGTCCCACATGGTTGTTGCGCCTTAGCCCGCATTTCTCACCAGTCGCCCCCGATGACGGGAGCGACGGGTGAGAAATGCTCAGGAGATAGCATAAGAGTCAATCGGGTGAGGATTTTTCACGCCAACAGCCCGTTTTCCCTGTCGCTGCATAAAGGTATATGCCGCACGAAGTGGTATCCTTCATGGCCCGCGGGTGTGAAAAATCCGGGTTAGGCTGCACTTGTTTTCGAGCGCCCATCATAAGTCATGGCCCGCATAGCTCAGGTTAAAACTCTTGTTGCACAACGGGAAATCGGAAATGGCGACTCCGCGCAATGCGAGCGCCAGCCCAAACCAGTTGTGTATCGACGGATCTTTCACTTTGATAAAGTCCAGTTCGCCCGCCTCGTTGGTAAACGCAACGTGCATCGCTTCGCCGCGCCACGTCTCACTCATTCCGATTGCCATGGAGTTCGGTCTCAGCGGCCCCGGCGCGGTGAACAGATTTCCATCCGGTATCTTGTCCAGGAGTTCCAGTAGGAACTCGATCGAGCGCTGCACCTCGAGCCAACGCACCACGGCGCGGGCATAGACGTCGCCCGTGGTTTCATTCGCGACGGGAAGGTGGCTGAACTGGTACACGCCGTGCGAGAAATCCTGTCGGACGTCCCGCGTGCATCCGGATGCGCGTGCGGCGGGCCCGACTAGTCCGATTTCATCGGCCTGTTGCTCGTTCAAGACCCCCGTACCTTCAAATCGCGCCAGAACCGAAGACTGCGAGAACATCAGGTCCAGCACATTCAGCACTTCCGGTTGTAACGACGTCATGCGATTCCGGAGCTTGTCGGCCAGTTCCCGCGGAATATCGAACAGCACACCACCCGGTCGGAGCAGGTTTCTGCCGAAGCGGTTCCCGCAGATATCCAGCGTGAGGTTGAGGAACTCGCCCCGCAGCCGCCCGAGATACGATGCTCCAGGCAAGAAGGCTACGTCGCCGCAGAGCGCGCCCAAATCGCCGACATGATTGGCGACTCGCTCCAATTCGAGCGCGATGCCGCGTATTGCATGGGCGCGGGCGCTTACCCGGGCGCAGGCCAGACCCTCCAACGTCGTGCAGTACGCGCTCGCATGGCCGATGGACGTATCTCCGGCGATGGTCTCCGCCACGATCGCCGAGCGCGTCTTGTTTCGATGCAGCAGCATTCGTTCCGCGCCGCGATGCTGGTACCCCAGCACCACCTCAAGATGCAGCACGTCTTCCCCATGGCACTGAAAACGGAAATGGCCAGGCTCGATGACGCCGGCATGCACGGGGCCAACAGCGACTTCGTGCACCTCCTCGCCGTCGACGCGGTAGAACGGGTAGTCGCCCGGTATGACTTTGGCTGAATCAAACGGCCCCCACGGCGCCGGCGCCCCGTTGTCGGTCGCGTGATATCGAAGCGGCTTAAGCCATGGATGTCCCTCCGGCCGCACGCCGAACTGTTCCGCGATTTCCCGCTCAAATGCCTGTGCGGCGGGCCATCGCGCGGAAATCGATGGGTATTCGAGCGTCCCGCTCGAGCCGGGCTTTCCGAGGTGAGTGGTGCATACCTCCACAATTCCATCGGCATCGTGCGCGAGAAACGCGTAGAGCGACACCCCGCCGTCGCCAGGCCGTCGCCGACCGAACAATTGGGCGAGCCTCCCGCCGCGGGCACGTCCGTCAATGACACAATCCGCGAAGGAATCGGAATCGACTTCTGGAATATCTCCCAATACTGCGTCATCCCCGTTTCGAAGGGGCAGCCATTGGAAGGTCGATTTCCCCGCGCTCACCGCTTGGTCTCCTCAGTCTGCGCCCGGGCAACTGTGGGCGATTCGCTGTGAGGTACCGGAGTCAAGGTCTGTGCCGCTGCAATGAGCGCCGCACGAACGCCCGCGGGCTGATACGCACCCAGCCCGAATCCGCCGATCAGTAATACTGCGGCGGGAATAAGCATGGCGGCAGACCTCGACCGAGACTCCCCCGGGCGGGGCTCGGCGAGACGGCGGGGTGGAGGGCCGAATATCATCGGCAACATGGCGGTCATCAAGCCGACAAAGACCACGCCGAGTGATAACGAAAACAGGCCTGCGACCCACCACCGTCCGTGCGCAGCCGCGGTCAGCACGATCCCCAGTTCACTGAAAAATATGCCGAACGGTGGCAGCCCGCACGTTGCGCAGAGACCGCCTAGAAACAATAGGCCCGCAATGGGATGGTGGTGTAGGGCGCCGCGCACGTCGCTGACCCGGCTGCTCTCGTAGAGACGCCAAAAGAAGCCCGCGACAAGGAACAACACGCCTTTGTTCAGGGTATTGTGCATCGCGTGCAGCATGCCGGCGTAGGGGCCGCCGGCGCCGAGCCCCACGCCAACCGCCAACACGCCCATGTGCTCGACGCTGGTATACGCAAGAATGCGGCGATAGTCGTTGTTGCCCACCACGAAGACGGCGGCGGTCGCAACCGACAAGAGCCCAAACCCGATGAGCCACATGCCCCCGAAATCGCGGAGACCGGCGGCGACACACACGGCGTACACGCGGAGGATGCCCACGAAGGCCCCCAACGTCACCCCGCCCGCGAGAAGCGCCGCCACGTGAGGGGGCGATTCTGCGTAGGCATCGGGCTTCCAGCTGTGCAGAGGAGACAGCCCCATCTTTGTTCCGAATCCCACGAGAACGAAAAGGAACCCCGCCCGCAGCCAGGTGACGTTCAATTCCGGTGCCCGTGCCGTCAAATCCGCGAGCGAAAGCGAAACCACCGGATTTAATCCGAGAGTTCCAACGGCGACGCAGAAGATGCCGAGAAGCGCGATCGCGATACCGACCGAATTCATCAGCAGAAACTTCCACGTCGCTTCGAGCGATCGAGCGCTGATATGAAAATAGATCAGCGGCGTCGAGGCCAGCGAGGCGGCCTCCATGGACACCCACAACACACCCAGGTGCTGGCTCATACATAGCGCGCTCATGGTCGCCAGAAGGCCCAGCATACAGGCAAGAAATCCCCTCTGGGATATGTGAACATCGCGGTGGTAACCGAGAAAGTAGACCGAGGTTGCCAAAAAGAGCGCACTGATCAGGCTTACAAAAAGATGTCCCAGCGGGTCGAGCGCGAAATAGTACAGCGGGGCGTTCGGGAAACCCGGCAGCCAACTCCAGACGATGACCACGAAGTGCCCGGCGGCGCCCGCAAGGAGTACCGCAAGCCGTAATCGGGCATGTGGCAGCGCGAGACAGACTGCCGCCAGTACGGCAGGAAGAAGTATCAGCAGGAGATGCAAATTACGACTCCCTCAACGTGTCCAGAAGATGGGTGTCCATGTGGTCGAATTCCTCGCGGATGTGATACACCACGATTCCCATGATGAAGACGGCGACATACAGATCGAGCAGAATGCCCAATTCGACGAGTATGGGCACGTGCTCGAGCAAGAACAGACCGAAGATGAAGATTCCGTTTTCCAACACCAGGTACCCGATGACCTGCGTCAGGGCTTTGAGCCGGCTCACGAGAATCACCATGCCAATCAGGACTGTCGAAATCGACGCGGGCAGAATCAGATCGGCGGGCGTCGCGACCGGCAGCGACACGCGATGCGCCAGGCCAAAGCCGGCAATAGTAATCAGCGCCCCGAAGAGCACCGAGGCGGTAAACCCGAGGAACGGCTGCACTTCGCGGTGGATTTCGCCACTCCGAAGCACTCGAAGCAGAATCGAAGGAACCAGTATGCCTTTGAGGCCGATGGCGCCGAATGCGATCGCCACCGCGTGGATACCCGGCACGGCGGACTGTCTCAGCTCCAATAGGACTGGAATTACGGAAAGCACGACGCTCTGTGCAGCGAAAAGCCGTATGCAGCCCGACAAGCGGCTGGTGCCGAGCATTGCCAGATTGAACAGCATCACGACCACCAACAGCGAATCTATAATCGACGGAATCAACCGGAGTTCCTCCCGAGAACCAGTACGACGGCAAGCGCGGACAGCACATTGG
>BTUX01000267.1:0-6299 GCA_045863315.1 Candidatus Hydrogenedentota bacterium
ATCGCCGCAACGCGGACACCCCCTTTTTCAGGGCGATGACTGAGAGTTTCGGGCCGCTTCGGGGCTACCTGGAGCCTTTGATGGCCCCGGAACTGGGTACGGCGGAAACCTGGCTGGCACAGGTGGGCATACGTCCGGAGCAGGTGGATTATATCACGTACGATCACCTTCACACGCAGGACGTTCGCCGTTGGCTGGGTACGAACGGGCAGCCAGGCTACTTCCCGAACGCGAAACTGTTGGTGATGCGGCAGGAATGGGAATCGACCAAGGCGCTGCTGCCGCCTCAGAAACAGTGGTATTGTCCGGAAGGCATTGCGGGAATCTGCGAGGACAAGGTCGTATTGCTCGACGGCGATGTGATGCTCGGCACCGGGGTCGCGTTGATTCACACGCCCGGCCATACCGAAGGGAACCACTCGGTGGTGGTCCACACGCCGGAAGGGCTGTTCGTGACGAGTGAGAACGGGGTCGGGGCGGATTCGTATTCGCCGCTGCATTCGAGGATTCCGGGTCTGCGCAAGTATGCGTTGACGACGGGGGTTGAGGTTGTATTGAACAGCAACACGCTCGAACGGGGCCTGGATCAGTACATCTCAATGATTCAGGAACGGGAGATAGCCGGGCCATCACCTAGAAATCCCGATTTCTACAACGTGTATAGTTCATCGGAGCTGACCGCGTATTGGATGTTTCCGGGCATCAGGCCGACGTTTACGTTCGGACCGGTACGCTTTGGAGAGCCGGAGGGGATGCAGAGATGAGCGCAGGACAGGGAAAACAGACGTATTTTATGACAGGGTGTGCAAGCGGAATCGGGCAACATGTGGCCGAACTGCTGATTGCGAGGGGGGAGCGTGTGTACGCGACGGATGTCGGGTATGACGCGATGGCGCAGTACGCAAAGTCCAGGGGGTGGCCCGAGGATCGCGTGAAACTCGACCGACTTGATGTGCGCAGGCTTGAGGAGTGGGAGCAGGTTTTCCAACGCGCGGTGGACGAGTTTGGCGCCATTGATGTGTGCATGAATATTGCCGGCGTCATGTTGTCAGGGTGGGTTGAGGAACAGCCGGCAAACGAAATCGATCTGCAGATCGATGTAAATCTGAAGGGAGTCATTTGGGGCACGCAGGTTGCGGCGCGGTACATGGTGAAGAACCGAGGAGGGCATATCGTCAACATCGCGTCTTTGGCCGGCATTGCGCCTATTCCGGGAATCTCTGTGTATGTGGCATCGAAACACGGCGTGCGCGGGTTCTCATTGGCCGTGGCTAATGAGTTGAAACGCAAAGGCGTGACGTTGTCGGTGGTATGTCCGGACGCGATCAAGACGCCGCTGGTGGAGCAGTCCGCGCAGACGGAGGCGGGTGCACTGGTTTTCTCGGGGCCTCGTCTGCTGACTCTCGAGGAGATTGGTCAAGTTATTCTCGCCCGCGCCATCGATCGTCGGGAGTTGGAGATTGCCGTGCCATGGAAACGGGCGTGGCTGTCCAAAATCGCGAACATGTTCCCGAACTCGGGCGCTAGGATGTTGCCAGGGTTGATCAAGAAGGGCCGTGAACACCAGGTCGAACACCGGCAGAAGGGTGGCGCCCAGAGCGCGGCAGGGCAGCATTGATGCTTGAAGAATTGGATGGCCAGAACGTGATCAAGGGGTTGAATGTCGCGGCCGGAATGAGTTTTCGGTAACGTGCGGTTTCGGAATTCCACGTGTATCGGTTCACTCGAGAGTCGAGTAAAGTGTGGTTTTTCAGATGCGCACTGATCATGATGCCATGTGAGGTCCGCCCAGAAAACAGGTGTTCCTCTCCGACGTTCGCGAAAGTGGTGGCGCGGCGTTTGGAATAAGGCTTTCCGGGCCCGCCTCGATGCCGTAAGTCGGGAATCATGGCGCGACAACGACAGCGTGGACTTGTCGATGAGGCGCAATACATGACGAAGATTAAATGCCCGGTCTGTGAACATACGAACGAATCGGGGCGGAAGGAGTGTTCCCATTGCGGGGCGCCGCTGCCGCAGGTGCGTGTGCAGTCCGGGAGCGGAAATCGACAGGGCGGTTCAGGGGAAGGTCGGTCGCCGCAGCCCGCGCCGTCGCGAGGACAGGCGACTTTTCGCAAGGGGGAAGTCGTCGCGAGGCGCTATACCATCGTCGACGTGGTGGGCAAAGGGGGCATGGGCTGCATTTACAAGGTTTACGACAACACGCTCAAGGAGGAGGTGGCGTTGAAGACGCTTCTTCCTCAATACCTGCGCGACAAAATGGTAGTGGACCGATTCTTGAACGAGGCGCGGATTGCGCGGCAGTTGTCCCACCCGGGCATCGTACGGGTGCATGACATCGGCGTTGCGGATCAAGTGCTGTATATTTCAATGGAGTATCTGCAGGGGAAGTCGCTGCGGGGGATGTTGGAATCGCAGCGGCCGGGAGAGCGAATCCCGGTGCGGACGGTGCTGCAGATCATGATCCAACTCTGCACGGCGTTGGAATACGCGCACCAGTATACGGTCCACCGAGACATCAAACCTGAGAACGTAATGATCCTGCCGGACGGCAGTGTAAAGCTGATGGATTTCGGCATTTCCAAGCTCATGACGACCAATCGGCTTACGGCGACGGCGGTGGTGATGGGCACGCCGCACTACATGTCGCCGGAACAGGTGCGAGACAGCAGCACGGTAGACGCACGCGCCGACATTTACAGCATCGGTGTGATGTTGTACGAAGTCTTGACCGGTAATCTGCCAACGGGCGTGCCCAAGCCGGCGTCCCAGATCATGCGGGACATCCCCCCCGCTCTCGATCCGATCGTGGCGCGCTGCGTGGAGCCGGATCCGAAGTTGCGGTATGCGAATATCTCCGATCTCAAGCAGGCGTTGTCCTCGGTGTTGGCGTTGGTCGACGGCGGCACGTTCGAACTCAGGAAGCCTGCTCCGAAAGTCGCGCGAGACCGGGGGCGCATTCTTCGCCGGGTTTTCGGCGCAGGCCTGGTTGCGGCCGTTTTGCTCGTTACGGCGGCAGGGGTCTACGGGCTCGAGGCGAGGCGCAAGCGGCTGATTGCCGAAGCGGCGGCGATCGAGGTATTGCCGGAGGACCCGTCAAGGGCGCGCATGGATGGGTTCCTGAACGAGTTGTTCAACTTGATCGAAATGGCCGAGCAGTACACGTCGAACGTATCGAAAACGGAGGAAAGCGAACGCATACGGACCCGGGCCGCCACGTTGAAAGAAGCGGCGGAGCGGCAACGGTCCAATCCTGAACGGGCGGTCAAGGTGGCGCGGCAATCGCTGCAGTGTTTTCTGGCGTTGGCGTTGCGACGGGAAGACTTGTACTTCGTGCCGCCGGGCGACGACGTGAGTACGGCGGCGTTTTTCATCGGGAGGCATCCGGTGACGGTGGCGGAGTTCGACGCGTGGGCGTCCGCCAATTGGCGCACGTACCCCAACATTTCAGAAGAAGCGCTTCAACTTCCCGCCACCAATCTTCGCTACTACGACGCGCTGGCTTTCGCCGCCGCTCATGGAATGATGCTGCCTGCAAAAGAGGAGTGGCTGCGTGCGTTTGACGCGAATCCGGAGATGATGCGGAGTAGCATTCGAGAGTGGACCCGAAGCGAGGAGTCCGGAGGCGGGGGCGAGCCGACTTTCGGGACGGCGATGATCACGATGGGAGCGGGTTATTCGGAGAATGGCGAGCCGTTGATGCCCGAGAGTTCGGCGCTGAACTTCGAGGGCAGTGATCCACAGGTTGGGTTTCGTTGCGTGCTGCCGATTTCAACCGATCCCGATCGCGTTCGTCAACTTCTGGCGCGGTGAACATGGTTGAATTCGATCCTGCGGCGGGCCGTTGTCATCGTAAAACCCATTGGTCCACGGCGGCGAACGCGCCCATGCATCATGGTTCGTCTGTTTGACCATTCGATCTCGTGCTGCCTATTATCCCTCGCCTTCATGCTCGCCATGCGTTGCTGCAGTTCATTCAAGGGAGAGAAACGATGCCATTCACGGATGCTGCATTGAACCGACGTACGTTCCTGACCGGGTCGGTGGCGGCCGTCGCAGGTGTGACGCTGCTTCGCGAGCCGGTCGCGGCGACCGAACCGCCCCCGCTTTCATTGGAAGACTTAACGTTTGCGTCAGGTATAGAAGCTGCGCGCGCGATTCGACGGGGAGATGTGTCATCCGTCGAACTGACGAGTCACGTATTGAAGAGAATCGAGCGGCACAATGGGAAAGTCACGGCCATGGTTTCGGTAGACCCCGAGCGGGCGCTGGAAGCGGCCAAGGCGGCGGATGAGGCGCTTGCCAAGGGCGAGTGGCGGGGTCCATACCATGGTGTTCCATGGGGTGTAAAGGATACCTATGAGGTTGCAGGATTGAAAACGACCGCGGGAGACCCTCGGCTGAAAGACTACGTTTCGGGGCAAGACGCGGTGACGGTGCAGCGCATGCACCATGCAGGCGCGATTTGTATCGGCAAGACCAACGTCCCGCTTTATGCGGCGGACATGCAGACCTTTAATGACGTGTACGGCACGACAAACAATCCCTGGGACGTGTCGAAGTCGCCCGGAGGCTCGACCGGGGGCGGGGCGGCGGCGCTTGCGGCGGGATTCTGTTATCTGGCGCTTGGCAGTGACATCGGCGGGTCCATCCGGAACCCGGCGAATTTCTGCGGAGTGTATGGGCACAAGCCCACGTACAACGTCGTGCCGACGCGCGGCGAGTTGGCGTCGCTGCCGGGCGGCCAACCCTATCCGCCGGATGAACTGTCGTGCGCGGGTCCCCTCGCGCGGAGCGCGGCGGATTTGCGCCAGATGCTCGAAATTCTGGGCGGTCCGGACGACGATGCAAGCGCCGCCTACGTTTGGAAGATGCCCCAACCACGCGGGACGCGGCTGAACGACTTTCGCGTCGGGTACGTCCTCGATGATCCGCTTTGCCCGGTCGTGCCGGAAGTGAAAGAGAAACTTCTGGAAACGATCGAGGCATTGCGGAATGCGGGCGTCAAGGTAGAAGAGGGTTGGCCGGAGGGAATCCATCCCGGAGAGCAGTATGCGACCTACGCGTATCTATTGCTGGCCTCATACATACAGGAGCAGCCGGAGGCAGCGCTTGCGGAATTAAGGGAGGCGGCAAAGAGTGATGCGGCGGATTTACTGGCAATTCGCGCCAGAGCGTGGAGCGACACGCATCGCGGCTTCGACAAGGCGCGCCGCGAACAGATCATTCACCGCGCGGCATGGCGCGAGTGGTTCAAGACCCACGACGTGTTTCTTCTGCCGACGGCGTTCACAACGGCGTTCGATCACGTGCAGTCAACTCCGTTGGAATTGCGGACCATCCAGACCTCCCTGGGGAGCCGGGCCTACACCGACCTGCTGTTTTACATATCGTTCGCGACGATGACCGGCAACCCGGCGACAGTCGCCCCTGTGGGGTTGGCGGGCGGAAAACTACCTGTCGGTATTCAAATCATGGGTCCCTACATGGAAGATGGAACGTCAATTTCCTTTGCGGGATTGTTGGCGGATATTGCGGGGGGATTTGCCGTTCCGCCGGGCTACCAATGATGTGCGCCACAATCGGGACCCGCTGACCCTGAAGTGAGGCGAAACGCAGGACGCGCCCAATCAGGCCAGAATGATGTCGGCAAACGAGACTATGCCTCCGGCTGGATCCGGCGCGTAATCGTAGTGAATGAGGTCGGCTTTTGTAATCGCGCCTTCCACCGATCTCAGGGCGGCGTAGATGCAGTTGAGCCCACAGACACGACGCGCGTTGTCGTCGCGCATGACGGACTTGTACCACTCGAGCGGTCGGCCTGCCAGCACATGAGCCAGGTCTTCCTGGTCCCGCTCGCGAACGCGGGCGACAACTCCATCGTCGATCTCGAAATCGTCGCCAAAGCGGCGGCCGACATGCGCAAGGTCGGCCCCTGCGATCACGGCGATATTCGAACCCGGCTCCTGCGCGATTTCCCTGCAGAGGTTCAGTACGGATTCCACTTCGGGCGCGATTTCGTGACCGGTCCCGTCGAGTTCCGACAAGAAAGGGCCGCACAAAATGGGCACGATTCGGACGTTTGGTCCGTAGAGATAAGCGAGCATGACCGCCTGGAATTCGACGGAGTGCTCGGTGCGATGCATGAATTCGTACTCGAACGGGTCCCAGGTACATGCAGCGGCAATCCTGTCGACCAAGGCGACATGGGTTTCCAAGGTGCCGAAGGGGGTCTCGAAGTGTTTCCGCGTCATGCCAAGAGGCAGCGGAGGACCCGCATGGGCCACGCCAAAAATGAC
>BTUX01000268.1:0-6293 GCA_045863315.1 Candidatus Hydrogenedentota bacterium
GTGCCGTTCTCAATGCGAAGGACTGCAAGATAGCGGCCTTTGCATACGGCGGCGATAGCGAAGTTGTTTTGTGGAGCAATCACTACGTCGACGACCTGTTCTTCGGGCTCGCAGATTTTGACGTTCTGCCTGAGCGACACGATCCCACCTTCAATCGCCAAAACGGATATAGTCCCCGCCGCCCGGTTTGCCACAAGCGCCAAGGTCCCATCGCTGGTGATGGACATACCCGAAGGCTGTTTGTCGCCCTCGATCTCCTGAATCACCCGTGGCGGGTCCGCGAAGAGATCCAGCACCCGGATAGTCGTGTCAGGCACGTAGGCTCCGGGATTCTGCGGATCGGGGACGACCGAACTCGCTATCAGCGCGAGCGTACCGTCGGGGGTAATGGCGATGTTGGACGGCGGCCCGATGACACTGTTGGCAATGTCCTCGATGTGGTGTACGTTCGGGGGGAATACGGAGAAGTCGAGAATGGATATCGAATCGGGAGGCGGACTGGCGACGGCCTTGGCCTCGCCGCTGGTTAGATCAATCTTGTTCTCATTGCCCGATATGACGATTTGGGCACTCGCCGAAGCACTCAGAACAATCGAGACACATAAAACGGCCGTTTTTCTTCGCATACTCATGATTCCCTTGCCCAATTGACCGATCCGGAGCACCCCACGCAGGCGCCATTCTATACACTGGACCCATTGCGCGACAACGTCCCTCGACAAATGGCTTGCAACGGGCCGAACGAGGGGTTAGCATGACGGCGATCCCGCATATGATTTGGATGACGGGGTTTGGAATTCAGAGTCTTCTCCGCGACCCTGCCGGAGTGCCCGAGGCGTGAGGAGAGATTGACTCTCGTAGTTTGTCGTACGGACCCATCGAGGAACAGCAGTATGACCACCCGAACAGGGAGCAATGAGGTACCCGAGAATCCCGACAATCCCTACAACATTGATTTCGAGAAGGAACGCCGGGCCAAGTGGTGGTTCACGGTCATACTCGGGGGAGGCTTTATTCTGGGCGCAATCCTGCTTGCCGTCGCATACTTCATTGACGCGATAATCGCCCGCGACCGCCCTGAACCGCGTGCTGTGGTACTACAACAGTCAGGCCCGCCAACCCAACAAGAGTGAAGCGGCGGCGCGACTGCGTCGTGAAGAGGCTGAAGTCCCTCGAGAAATCGCAGGTAAGGGGGTTGGCCCTTGCGCGTGGGAACTGCGCAAGGGCCGTGGGGTCTTGGGTCAAAGGCCGGGGCATGGCCGTCCGCCCGGTTCGGGGCGGGAATTCTTAATTGATGTTGATCTTTCTCGGCTTCACGCGGTCCGTCTTGGGTAGCGTGATCGTGAGGACGCCGTCCTTCATCGAGGCGTCTACCTTGGCCGTATCCAAGGCGTTGCTCAGCGCAAAGACGCGACGGAAGTGGGCCGCAGCCCGCTCACGCATTACGTACTGGCCGTTGGACGTGCGCAGGTCGCGCTTTCCGAGCAGGATCAGTTCGCCATCTTTCACCTCCAACGTAACGTTGTCCTTGGAAACGCCTGGCAATTCGGCCTCGATAATGACCGCTTCCGCCTCTTCAATGATATTGACCCGGGGGATCACGTATCGGGTTGCGATTTCCGGGGCGCTCGTGGTCATAGAATGGGTCTCCTCTCGTTGAGCGGGGGACCTCCCGGTCCCCCGCGCTTTGTGTCTGGTCGGTCTGTCTAGTTGACTTTTACCTCGATTTGCTTCGGCTTGGCTTCCTCGCGCTTGGGCAGCGTCATGTGCAGTACGCCGTTGTCGAAGCGGGCTTCGATCTTGTCGCCCTGGAAACCACCGGGCAACTCGAAAGACCGCTCGAACGCTCCATACCGCCGTTCGATCCGGTGGTAGCCCTTCTCTTTCTTTTCCTCCTCGTGCTTTCGCTCGCCCTTGATCGTGACGACGTTGTCGACCACCGTCACTTCGACGTCGTCCTTTTTCATGCCGGGCAGGTCCGCCTCGATGTGATACGCCTGATCGTCCTCTTTGACGTCCACGGCGGGCGACCACCCGTGGTCGAAGAAGTCGTAGTCACGACCCATCTCGCCGAACAGCCGGTTGAACTGACTCTCGATTTCGCGTAATGCGGTCCACGGAGACAATTCACCACGATCCCTCCAACGTACCAGAGCCATAACACCATCTCCTTTCTTCAACACACTTCTTTGCTTCGGCCTTCTTGGCACCCCCTTTGGGGGTTTCGCTAAACAATGAGCAACGGCCATGCCACCCTGCGATACTTTTTCTAAGTCATTTGAAGTTCATGACTTACTAAATGCGGGCCAGAGCAGATTTCCTACTGCCTGCCCGAAGCTGTCGTTGAATCAAACAAGTCGCGCTTCAAATTGAAACGGCGTCCCTTCGACCGCATCGGTGTGGCAGTCGAACACCCTTGCAAAACCCTGGCGTTCATGACACGATGTTGTTTTCCAGGGCAAACACGCTGCAAGGGAGACTACACCCATGGATCGCACTCAGGGCACACTCGATCGCCGGGATTTCATTAAGTCGGGAATTGGAGTGGCGGCGGTCAGCGCGTTTGCGGGTGGCGCGGCCGAAGCGGCGCCGGCCAAGCCCAAGGACGTTCGTTATGACGGGAAAATCCCCGTTCGCCCATTCGGTAAGACGGGTTATTCCTTCCCAATCATAGGCCATGGCGGTTCGGCCATGATGGAAAAGGAGTATCGGTATTACGGGCTGGATAACCCGCCTTCCATGGAAGATCGGATCAAGATGGTGCGCGACTCCTACGACTTGGGCGTACGCTATTACGACACCGCGCGTATTTATCAGGAGAGCGAAGAAATCATGGGGAAAGCGCTCCGAGACATCCGCGACAAGGTGTTCATTGCATCGAAGGTCATGGTTCCGACACCTGACCGCGTGCGGCCCAGCGTTGAAAAGTCGCTCGAGATGTTGCAAACGGACCACGTCGACCTCATGCAGATTCACGGGCCGTCCATCGAGCAGTGGGGTTACGATGGCGTAATGCCGCAATTCGATGAGTTGGCCAAGCTACGGGAGGAGGGCCTGATTCATTATATAGGCCTCACCGGACACAACCGGTTCGAAGAGATGTACAAGATGATCGATTCCGGCAACTTTGATTCGGTGCTGATCGAGTACGGGTATTTCCGGAAGGGGTACAACACCCGGCATTCGGAGTACCAACTCGAATGGCGCGAGGCGTGCGTCGCAAAGGCCCATGAGTTGGAGATGGGCATCATCGCCATGAAAGTGCTTGGGGCATGGATCTTCAACCACAACGCCAAGAACGTACTGCCGGACTACGACCCGGAAGCGGTGAAGCGACTGCCGGGGGCGGCGATCAGGTGGGTGATCAACGATCCGCGCATCAGCGTGCTCAACATCGGCGTGTCGTACCCCGGCGATATCGAGGCAAACATCAAGATCGCTACGGGCGATCTCACCCTGACCAACGACGACCGCATGCTGCTCGCCGACTTCTCGGCCAAGGCGTATATGACGGAGCGAGTGCAGAACATGAAGGTAGTCTGATACGCGACGTGGAGAATCGCGCAGCGCCAGTCATCCGAGCGAAGTACAACGCGGGATCGTGATTTCGTGTGATGATCCCGTCTGCGATCGTCATTACTGACTGTCCGCAAAGGCAGTCCGCTCATCCGCCCGCGCCCTCTGCTTATCGAGCTCGGCAGCGACGATCAACTCATTGCGGTGGAAGGTGCGACGGCGGAAGCCGAGCGCACAACGCGCTACCGGGATCAGCTCGGAATGGGGAACCGTTTTATCTTTGATGCGTTCAGCGGAGGCCATGAATTCAGGGGCGAGAAAGCCTACGATTTTATCCGACCCTACTTGCGGCCTGGAATCGAAAGAGGGTCAAAATGAACCGTCCGGCAATGCTCCATAGATCGGTTGCCACGGGGGCGGTATCGGCGGCATTCATATACTTTCTCATTTTGCCGATTGCCTGGCCTCAACCGCAGGTGACTGCGCGGATACCGGATTCCGCGAGAATAACGGGCGACCTCAGCGTGGAGATTTCAATCTTTGCTTGGCACCGGAATTTTGATGTTCAGCAGGTGCGATTCTATGTGGACGATTGGGCTTCGTCTGCAAAAGGGGAAAAGGGATTGTTCAACCCCATGCCGGTGCTTGAGCGCGAGGCAAAGCGTTTTCCGTCCTTTCTTTCTCGGAATCCATTCACGTGGCCGAGCGAGCAGCGCATCGCGGTAAGTGTACCCTTGGGAGACCTTGCCGAAAAGCAGCTTGTCGGCCCGGGGATACTGGAAGGCAAAATCGACGTGACGTTCACCTATGCGCCCGGCTTGCGGGGACGACGGGTCCGCCGGGACGCCACGCGCCTCGCCACGCAGAGCGTTCCATTTCGAATCCTGATTAACGAGTGATGCAGGACTTGACGAAAAGCGAAGGGGAATCATGGCACATCCAATCCGTTGGGGAATCCTGGGCACCGGAGCTATCGCACGAAAATTCGCGAAAGGGCTTCAGGCACTTCCGGACATAAAACTCGCTGCGGTCGGTTCTCGGACACAACAGACTGCGGAGTCGTTTGCGGAGGAGTACGGGTTTCAAAAAGCCCATCCCAATTACATCGCGCTGGCACAGGATCCCGACGTGGACGTGATCTATATTTCCACTCCCCACCACCTCCACTGCGAAAACACTCTGCTTTGCCTGCGCTCGGGCAAGCACGTGCTCTGCGAAAAACCCTTTGCGATCAACGCGGGCGAGGCGCGCCGCATGATTGCGGAGGCTAGAAAGGCCAACCTCTTTCTGATGGAGGCGATGTGGACGCGATTTATACCGGTGATCGCCAAGTCTCGAGAATGGATCCGGGATGGCCGGATTGGAGACGCGAGGTTGGTTCACGCGGACTTCGGCTTCCAATCGCGCTTCGATCCGCAAAGCAGACTGTTCAATCCTGCTTATGGCGGCGGATCACTGTTGGATGTCGGCGTGTACCCGATTTCCTTCGCTTCGATGGTGTTTGGAGGCGGGCCGGACCACGTAAGCGGCGCCGCCTGCATCGGAGAAACGGGCGTGGACGAGCAAGCCGCGATGACGCTGCGCTATCCCGGTGGAAGACTGGCGGCTCTCTCGTGCGCGGTGCGCGTCGAGACCCCCCACGACGCGTGGATACTGGGTACGGAGGGCAAGATCCGCGTTCACGCGCCGTTTTGGTGTGCAACCGCGGTTACCCTCCACGTTGGAGGCGAAGCGGAAACGGTTACGCTCCCCCACATGACAAACGGGTACGAGTATCAGGCGATGGAGGTCGTCCGATGTATACGCAATGGCGAAGTCGAAAGCCCCGTGATGCCGCTCGACGAAAGCCTGATCGTCATGGAGACGATGGACCATCTACGCCATCAGTGGGGTCTGAAGTATCCGATGGAATAAGGCCTTCGGTCTCGAAGGCCGCGATTCGGACGAATCACGCGGGCTTGGGCCGAGCTGGACTCTCCCCGAGTTTCCCTGCTTCCAGCCGATTGACCACTACGGCACCCACTGCGTCACCCAGAACGTTGGTCGAGGTCCGAAACATGTCCAGCATATGGTCCACGGCGTAGATGATGTAGATGTAGTAAAGCGGCAACCCGACGGCGCTCGCGACAATCGCCATTGTGATCAGGCCCGCGCTGGGCACGGCCGCCGCGCCGATCGACGCAAACACGGCGGTAATGAAAATAATGAAGAGGTTAATGCCCGTCAAGGAAATGCTCACATCGTCAAGGCCGCCGTACATCTGTATCAGAAAATGATGGCGACCCCCTCATAGAGTGCAGTCCCATCCATGTTCATGGTCGCGCCGACGGGCAGCGAAAAGTTTGCGATCTTGTCGCTGACTTTTAGCTTCTTCGTAACGCAATGCAGGGTCAGCGGCAACGTCGCGGCCGACGACGTCGTTGTGAACGCCACCATCCACGCATCACGGATACCGCGCAGGAAGTCCCATGGAGAAATCCTGCCCACCGTCGACGCAATGCCCAGCAGGACAATGACGTGAATGCCGATCCCGACGATGATGGTCGCGCAATACCAGCCCAGCGACTGGAGCGCCTGCACCCCCAGCGTTCCCACCATGGACGCGATGATACAGCCGATGCTGTAGGGGGCCAGTTCCATGATCCAGAGCGTAATCGTCATCATGATTCCACTGAAGGCTCTAAAGAATCCGGAGACCGGATGCGCGTTTTCCCCCGCGATCAGGCACGCGAGACCTGTAAGCAGCGCAAAGGCGATAATGCCGAGGGTGTTCGGCG
>BTUX01000269.1:0-6245 GCA_045863315.1 Candidatus Hydrogenedentota bacterium
AAGATCACGCCCGCACCGCATTGTTTGGAAACGGCATCGGCATCGAACCGGTGGTCGGCCACGTAGCGTCCGCGCGTGTAGTGGTTCGAAAAACTCCACAGGTACGGCGATGGCACGCCGTGTTTCCGATACCCGAAGCCGTTGTACTCCTCCCATTTGAACAAGGCGCCGGGTGGACTCCAATCGCGCCACGCATCGAGCCGTTTCAGTCTCAGCGCATCCTCCGCGCTGGACTCCCACGAGAACGGGGGCTGGCCGGCGCTCGGTCGTCCTGCGGGCACGTGTTTGGTGCGGGCGCTCAGAGGGTCGCCGTTGTGCAGATGCCGGTCGAACCGGAATCCGGATTCCAGGGCGTGGATGCATCCGATGAACCACCACGGGATGCCCAGGGGATCCCCAACACCGCGGTATCGGTCGACACCATCCAGGAGTTTTTCCACATACCAATTGACGGTGGAAATCCGGTCCGGGCGAACGACGCAGGAATCGAACATGCGCCGGTACTCATCCATTCTGTTCGTGCCATCAGGCGGAGTCGTGACGGAAACTCCGGACTGAGGCCGCGGCGTGTCAACGGGCAAGGTGTCGTCCGCCGCGCCTCCCCGCTCGAGGCCCTCCCCTGCCGTGTCTATGCCGATGGAATCCGGATCGTCCTCGGGCGGCGCGTGGTCCGCTTCCGCGGGAAAGGCCTCGCGCGACGCGCGCACCAACAGACGTCGCGCCGTCGCCCCAATCTCGGACAGCATCTGGTACGAATCGGCCCTCCGGCGGGTTGCGCTGTTTGAGGCGAGGTCGTTCAGGGTTGCGATGAGCCGATTCAGTTCGACCGCACGCTGCTCGAGTTGTTTGACGTGGGCCGCGCCAAAGGTCCGGTGCAACGTCTCGATCGCGGTGGTGGCTGACTCGCGTTCAGCGGTCGTCGAATCGGCGGACATCTGAATAGCGGTCAGTTCGGAGAGCGCTCCCTGATACACGCGCTCAATTTCGCGTTCAAAAGTCATGGTTGGTCCTCGATGCCGATACGGGGAGGTTCAGTGGATTACCGCGGCGCGCGTCGTTCGCAGCGTAGCGAGCAACTCACCGGACGCCCCGTTAAGCTCTTGGCCCAGCGCGACGATCTCCGTCTGTTTCGCGGCGACGGGCTTCTCGGTGCAGGCCAGTCTGAGCGCGGTCAGGTAGACTCGCGTCTTGCGAAGGAGTTCAACGTATTGGAGAAGAGCGCTATGGTAGGCGTTTATCGAGTCGACAAGGGCCTGTTCGTTCGCCGCCAGCCCTCGAAGCACGGACAATTGCGCGTCGAGACTCGCCTGCGCGCCCTCATCATATGGCGCGGACCCTGCGGGCAGGGCCGCCTCCGATCCGGGCGCGATGACGGCCAGGATTCGGTTCGCTTCGGACTCGACATGCGAACGGCGGCGCGACAGTTCCGTTCCGGCGGGAGGCGGCGCGTAGAGCGCGGCGAGGTGGTCCAGCGCGGCCTTGGCGGACGCGATATCGCGCCTTGTCCTATTCAATTGAAGACCAACCACTGCGACTCGGACCCCGTAGAGGTTTTCCACGTCCTGTACAAACACATCGAGTATGGAATCGATCAGCGGCGCTCCGCGCTCGACAATCGCCAGGAACCGCGCCCGATCCCGGGCGCGCGTGCAGATTTCGATCACCTCGGTGAGAAGTTCTCCACTCAGCGGAGGGGACAACGCGAGCATTTCCAGGCTCTCGAGTACGTTTCGCAAGGTATCGGCCTGTTGCCGCATCTCGTCCGGGCTTCTACCGTCACTCAATGCGATCAGCAGCCCGTTGTACGCGGCGATTCCTTCGAGGGCGGCAAGCCTGGCGGCAACCTCCCGGTTGCCGGCGTCGGCGTCAAGCACCGTTGACACATCCAGCACGACGGGGTACCGGTCGGTGCGATCCGGAAAGGTCTGGGCAAGACCGCGCTTGGCCGTGCCATAGTCAGCCAGTAATTCCCTGACGATCGACTCGATCGCTTCGAACGAGTCGATATACGCAGCGAATTCGTCCTGGGGCAGATGAGCGCAACCCATGTCACCCACGGCGCAAACGAGGGTGAACGCGGCAAAACCCCTCCCAATACTTCCGCGAACGCTTTGGCGGGAACCGGGCAGCAAGCGGAACATAATCAATCCTCGCGGTGAAATTGCTCACCCAATTGGGGAACGTGTTGCACCGGCGAAGGAGGAAACAATTACTTCGAATAGGCCGCGCCGGACGCGGACAGCAGGGCTTGGGCGTGCTTCAGACTGAGGTCCGTGACGGAACCGTCCAGTAACCGCGCGATCTCTTCCGCGCGCTCGTGATCGGAGATGCAACGGACCGTCGTAGTCGTACGGTTTTTTGCCGTCGACTTTGCCACGTAGTAATGGGAGTCCGCGGCAGCAGCGATTTGAGGAAGGTGTGTGATGCAGATGGTCTGATGCGACGTGGCCAGTTCCCGCAGCCGGGCGGCGACTTTGTTCGCCACGCTGCCGCCGACCCCTGCGTCGATTTCATCGAAGATTAGCGTCGGAATCTTGTCGGCGGCGGCGAGGACGGTCTTTATGGCAAGCATGACGCGAGAGATTTCCCCGCCGGACGCGACCTGACGCAGCGGTTTCACGCGTTCTCCCGGGTTGGCGGCAAGAAGGAACTCGATTCGGTCGATTCCGTTCTTGTTTAATGGGACGGTATCGAGGCGGGTCTCGAATTTTGCGCCTTGCATCCCGAGTTCTTGCAGCGCGGCGGTGACGCGTTTGTCGAGCTTTGCGGCCGCCGTCCGACGCTTTTGAGAAAGGGCCGCGGCAGCGGATTCGGCCTGCGCGAGGAGTTTGTCGCGCCGCGCATGTTGTTCCGCAAGAAGTTCATCGCGCCGCTCGAAGCGCTCGATTTCCTGGATCGACTGATCCCGGTACGCTCGTATCGCCTCGATCGTTTCGCCGTATTTGCGTTTTAGCTCGCCCAACAGGCTGAGCCGCCGGTTCAGGTCGTCGAGTTCTTCCGGGTCGTACTCGATGGCATCCGTGAATGCCCGCAATTCGGAACAGAGGTCGTCGAGGTCGGCCCGCACGCCATTCAGTTGGTCAAGAAGCGGCGCGAAACGCTGGTCGATTCGGCTGAGTTCTTCAACCGCGGCAAGGGCCGCGCCAATCTGGTCGATGGCGGCCGCCCCGTCGGATTCATACAAAGCGGTGTACGCCTGGCCGGCCAAGGTGAATACCTGCTCGGCATTCGTGATGAGATTCCTCCGGCTTCGCAGGTCCTCTTCCTCGCCGGGTTGAGGATCGGCCTTGTCGATCTCGGCCACTTCATAACGGAGGAATTCGAGGCGCCGCGTCCGTTCGCGATCGTCGGCCTCGAGTTCTGCAATGCTTCGCTCGGTTTCGCGCAGTGCCGCGACAGATGCCGCCAGATCGGCGGCCTGCTCCTCGGCCGCCCCATAGCCGTCGAGCAAATCCAATTGCCGGTCGGCCTGGAGCAGCGATTGATGCTCGTGCTGTCCGTGCAGATCGACGAGTTCGTCGCCGATTTGCGAAAGAACGGAAAGGGGCACAAGGGCCCCGGCCACGTATGCCCGACTGCGGCCGTCCGCGGAAATGGCGCGGGAGAGCATTAACTCTTCCCCGTCGAGCCGGATGTCGTGCTCGTCCAGAATCGCCTTCAGCCGTCGCGAAGGCTTTTTGATTCGAAACACGGCATCGATCTTGGCCCGGTCCGCCCCGTCGCGGAGCGCTTCCCCAGTCGCGCGCGCCCCCAGCACAAGGTTCAATGCCCCCACAATGATCGATTTCCCTGCGCCGGTTTCCCCCGTGAGCACGTTGAAGCCGCCTTGGAAATCGACCTCGAGGTCGTCGATCAGCGCGTAATTCTGGATGTGAAGAGTTTCGAGCATGGGCCGTCTACCACAGGCGTACGGGGGACCGCCAAATCATAGCGAGAGGAGCGCAAGGAATTCGACGTTGCCCGCCGGTCCTAGTAAAGGGGACGGAATAACGCCGCCGCGACGGAAACCCAACTCTTCGGCACAGGTCAGAACGGACTCGACCGTCTGTTCGTGAATACGCGGATCGCGCACGACACCGCGTTTGCCCACTTGACGGCGTCCTGCTTCGAATTGCGGCTTGATCAACACCACGCCCCGGGCGTCCGCTGCGACCAGCGCTTTCAAGGGCGGCAACACCATGCGCAACGAGATGAAAGAACAATCGGCAGTGAAAAAACCGGGGACATCGGGGAGCGCCCCGACTTCCAGGCGGCGGATATTCGTGCGCTCCAACACGATCACCCGCTGGTCGTTTCTCAGTTTCCAAGCAAGTTGCCCATAGCCGACATCAACGGCATATACGCGGGCGGCACCCCGTTGCAGGAGGCAATCCGTAAATCCACCCGTCGACGCGCCGACGTCGATGGCAATCGTTCCACGGACGTCGAGGTGAAATGCGTCAAGCGCGGCCGCGAGTTTCTCCCCGCCCCTGCTGACAAACCGCGGCCGCTCGCGGACATCAAGTTGGGTGTTTTCGTCGAGTTGAAGGCCGGGTTTGTCCAGCACTTGCCCTTGAGGCGAAAGAACGTTGCCGGCGCGAATCAACGCCTGGGCCGCAGCGCGCGCCAACCCGGTCTGCCGCTGGACGAGTGTATCCAACCGGATTTTCATGGAGACCAGCCGCCGGTTCCGGTCGCGTCAACCGCGGGCCAGACCGCGATCACGCATCATTCGTGATGAGCACCGCAACTTGCGTGCTGATGGCTTCGCCCCGGCCTTCCGCGCCGACACCCTCGTTCGTCTTCACTTTCACGGAAACCGTGTCCATCGGCATCTGCAAGCATTGGGCGAGCCGCTCGCGCATGGCGTCGAGATAGGGATTCAATTTGGGTTCCTGCGCCACGATGTTCGCATCCAGGTTTGCGATCCGCCATCCCCGGTCTCGCAGCATTTCGAGCACCCGGTGCAAGAGAAAGAAACTGTCAACTTCCCTGTATCGCGGGTCGGTATCGGGGAAATGCTGGCCGATATTGCCCAACGCCGCGGCTCCGAGCAGCGCGTCGGTAACCGCGTGGGCAAGCGCGTCCGCATCGGAGTAACCTTCCAGCCCTCGATCGAACGGGATGTTAACCCCGCCGAGTATGAGCGGCCGTCCGTGGACCAGCCGGTGCAAATCGTAACCGATGCCAATACGTATCATACCAAGCCCCCTTCCATTATCCGTCGCGCCAGTTCCAGATCCTGTGGTGTTGTAATCTTTATGTTCAACGGCGAGCCCATCACCAGTTTTACGTTCCTTCCCATGCGCCGCACCAGCGTCGCGTCGTCGGTGGCGCTTTGCCGTTCCTGCTTGGCGCGGCGGTGCGCTTCGAGCAACACATCGACTCTGAACGTCTGCGGCGTCTGGCACGCCCACAACGCACTGCGTTCCGGCGTCTCTACGAGGAAACCGGCCCGATCTCCGACGAGAATGGTGTCAATCGCGGGAATGGCGACCGTCGCCGCGCCATATTCCGCCGCGGCTTCAATCGAGGCCATGACCGACTCGCGCCTTACAAAGGGTCTCGCGGCGTCGTGAATCACCACGATTTCAGTCGATGAGTCAAGCGCGACGAGCGCGTTGTTCACGGAATCCTGACGTTCGGGGCCGCCCTCGACGAGCGTGAAACGCGCAACCGGGAAGTGCTCCGTCAACACCTCCTCAAATTCCCGACGGTGCGTGGATGGCGCCGCGATCACCGCGGTATGCAGAAGACCCAGCGCCTCGAACCGCGAGAGAGTCCTGCACAGAAGCGGTTTTCCCGCGAGATCAATCAGGGCTTTCGGACCCATTCCGCCCAGCCGCGTGCCCATACCCGCCGCGGGGACGACGAGCTGGAACCGTTCGCCCGTGGGAGATTTCGCCACGACGCCGATCACTCCAACACGGACTGGAGTTTGGTAAAGATCATGCGGCCGTTCGAGGTCTGTAAAACACTCGTCACGTTGGCCGCGACACTATGGCCGATGTACTCCTTGCCGCCGTCCACCACGACCATAGTCCCGTCGTCCAAGTAGCCCACGCCCTGCTGCGGTTCCTTGCCCTCGCGAATGATCTTCACCCGCATTTGTTCGTCGGGCAATACCGCCGTTTTCAGCGCATTGGCGAGATCATTGATGTTCAGGACGGAAACACCTTCGATCTCCGCGACTTTGTAAAGATTGATGTCGTTCGTGAGAATCTTGGCCCCGTATTCGCGGGCCAGCGCCACCAACTTGCCGTCCA
>BTUX01000270.1:0-6241 GCA_045863315.1 Candidatus Hydrogenedentota bacterium
GGCGCTAGCCGAGGCCATGGATTTCGACAAGGGCGAAGTGGTCCACTGGCATGTGGCCGACCGCGGCAATCTCGTGTTGCATCGCGAGCAGGTTCCGCCTGCGCCGGTGACGCTAAAAAAAACGCTGCGCCACTCCTAGCCGCCTTGGAGCGATTGCTGGGCAAGGTCGTGCTGGAGCGGCCCCGTCATGCATCACGGCTCACCCAACATGTGCTCGCGCAATTGGTGTGCCTGGGGTCGCACACCATAACCGGTCTGCTCGGCGTATGCGGCGAGCAGTTCCGGGACTGGAGCGCACACTACCGCATGTATGAACGCGAGCGCATCGACCCGCAGCGCTTGTTTGACGTGGTGCGCTCGCAGGTGAGTGCGATGCAGCCAGGACCTGTCGTCGTAGCGTTGGATGATACCCGGCTACGAAAGGCGGGCAAGAAGCTCCATGGGGCACGCTACACGCGTGACCCCATGGGGCCGCCGTTTCATGTCAACTTCATCCGGGCGCAGCGCTTTTTGCAGACCTCGATCGCCGTGGCGGGCGAGGGCGGTCAAGCGCGCATGATCCCCGTCGACTGGGTGCATGCGCCTGTGCCGGAAAAGCCCCGCCAAAAGGCAACCGAAGACGAGCAGGCCATCTACCGCGCCCAGTGCCGCCAAGCCCGCATAAGCACCGTGGGCGTGCAACGCATCGCACACCTGCGCCAGTGGATGAATGACCATGACGAGCCCACCCGAGGCCTGTGGGTGGTCGTAGACGGCTCATTTGCCAACGGCACCGTCCTCAAGGCGCTTCCCGCCAACACCACGCTGGTGGGCCGTATCCGCTCGGATGCCAAACTCTATCATCTTCCCGCGGAGCAGCCGGCCAAAGGCCGACGGCGGGTCTATGGCGAGATCGCGCCCACGCCTGAAGCGTTACGTCAAGATGACACGCATCCATGGGAAACCGTCGAGGTCTTCTTTGGCGGCAAGCGGCGTCACCTGCGGGCCAAGCGCCTCACCCCGCTACGCTGGCGCGCTGCTGGCCCCCAGCACAACCTGCAATTGATCGTCCTCGCGCCAACACCTTACCGGCTCTCCCCACGCAGCCAGCTGCTTTACCGTCAACCGGCCTATCTCGTCTGCACCGACCCGGATGCATCGTTGCACGACGTCATTCAACATTACCTTTGGCGATGGGATATCGAGGTCAACTTCCGCGACGAGAAAACGCTCTTGGGTCTGGGCGACGCCCAGGTGCGCACGCCAGCCGCCGTCCAAAACGTCACGGCCACCGCCGTGGCCGCGTACGCCATGCTACTCCTCGCCGCCGAGCAATGCCGCGTCCACGGAACGCCCATCCAGCACCTACCCACACCCAAATGGCAACGCAAGAATGCTCGTCGCGCAACAACAATGAACCTGCTCCAGAATCTCCGACACGAACTCTGGGCCCAATCCATCTATTTCTCCAGCATCGAACAAAAAAAACAGGCGAACACCAAGCCCCAGAAATGGCAACTACCACTGGATTCTGCCGTCTTCTATGCCACAAGATACTCTTAAACGGGCCAAACACCAGGCCCGGGGCAACGCCCCGGGAAGGCAAGTATTCCACACGATTCTTCCAAGCCCTGAAAGGGCGGGCCAAGGCGCGGGCGTGCGGACCTTGGCGGAGGCGCAAATGCCCCAACGGGGCAATCCAACCCCAGCCCGGACCAACGCCCCGGGAAAATCGCAGCCCCGACGGGGCAATTCAACGCCCTCCCGAACCGACGCCCCGGGAAAATCACCGCCCCAACGGGGCAACCTACCCCCAGCCCGGGGCAACGCCCCGGGAACAATACCCACGGCCAATTCAAAGCCCTGAAAGGGCGGCCTAACGCGTCGCTCAATCCCACACATACCTTTCATCAAATGCGACGCGGTGTTTTTCCAAAAACGCCCGGTATTCTTCCTGGAACGATTTGACACGATGATGTTCGCGCTGTCCGGCGACGTAATCGCGGACGACCGGCACGTTGGATTCGCTGACGGCAAACGCTCCGTAACCCGCCTGCCACGCGAACCCGGCAAATTCATTCCCCTGCGTCTTAATCCATTTGGACGAGGATTTTTTGACGTCTTCCACCGCCTGACTGACCGATACCGTCCGGGCGAGTTCAAACAGGATGTGAACGTGGTCTTCGACGGAGTTGATGAGCACGGGCGCGCAACCAAGGTTTCGCAGAACGGTGGCCATGTAGGCGTGCAACGAATCGCGCACGGCGTCGGTAATGAGGCGCTCACGGTGTTTGGTGCTGAAGATGAGGTGGACGTGGAGTCGCGCGAGGGATTGAGGCATAAATTGAATCGTCCTATCAGGGTTTGAATCTGTTTTTGGAAATTCGAGCGCCGACGGCGCGGCTTGTGGCAGCCCAGGGCAACGCCCTGGGAAAATCGCCGCCCCAACCGGGCAATCCAATCCCAGCTCGGACCAACGCCCCGGGAAAATCGCCGCCCCAACGGGGCAATCCAACACCAGCCCGGGGCAACGCCCCGGGAAACATGACGAAAAACCCCCACCAGCCCTGAAAGGGCGGCCCAAACCGCCCGAATCCTTTTTGCATTCGCGTTTGTCGGCGATGATTGGGCCGCCCTTTCAGGGCTCGCTCTTGCTTTTCGGATTCATACCCAGGGCGTTGCCCTGGGCTAACGTAGGATGCCCCTTTGGGGCGCGTGTCGGGCCGCGCCGTTGGCGCTGCCGCGTGCGCCGCGTCGCTGGTCGAATAGGCATAGATGCGCGGCCGGGCGATTGGCTTCGGCGCAAGGATTTCTTCGATCGTTTTAGTCATCTTCGTTGGGAATAGCCTCGTCCAGGGTTTCGCTATTGAGATCCATCGGCCGGATCATCCACTCGACGAATGCAATCTCCTTATCGGATAGGCCGTACTTGGCATATAGCTCCTGATCGGTCCACGGCTTGGAGAAGTCCTGCGTAGGGACGAAAGTGTAAACTTTTCTTGTCGCATGTTGCGAGGGTTTGTGGAGCATCACAAGGAAGCGCGTCAGCCTGCACGAAATGTAGGAGCACACATTCTTGGCCTCGTTCTCCGATTTGAACGGGCCAATGCAGATGTAGGTTTCAGTTGAGACAGAACCGGGTTCGCCCACGAAGGGCCGTCCCAGCACCGCCTTGGGTGGCGCATCCCGGCTCGCCCCGCCGCCGCCCCGATACTCCATATGCACCACCAATGAAGACCTTCCATTGGTCAATCAATTCAAGCCCTTCTTTCACATCCGCCCGAGAAACCCATCCCTTGCCGCCCTGCTTGAAACCCGGGCCACCATTCCAGTAGGCGATCACATCATTTTTCCGTTTGTCCGAGCGGACTTTGAAAAACGTGCGTAAGCCAAAAGGCTTGCTGGAACTCACAAGATTAGCAAAGCGCTTCTGTTCCGGCAGTAACACGGTACCGCTCGCTCCGCCCTCCACGGCAACAATCTTCTTCAAAATCGGCACCGCCTCGTTGTAGCGGATGAACACATCCGAGCCCGGCTCCAACAGGGGCCGCGTGGCGCTCGACAGAACCCTGCCTTCGAAATGTGACACAACCTCGCAGTCGCCCGGCGCATCGCGGTTCCACAGGAAGTAAAGAATGCCGCCCTGAATGGCCACGCCTGGAAATGCTTCCCCGACCAGCCAGTAGTCGTGAATGACGCGGGTACGGTTGTCGGCGAGCATGCTCTCGCGGAACCCATCGAGGCCTTTGCCTCCTGCAAACCATCGCGCTGGAATAACCAGCGACAGATAGCGAGGTTCAAGCTTTTTCGCTTGCTCTACAAAGAGGTGGTAGATCGGCGCGGCGCTCGTGCCGTAGCCGCCATCGCTCTACTGATACGGCGGATTTCCAATGATGACGTCGAATTGCATGTTGCCTCCAAATATCTCGGCGAGGCGAGTCTCGATGTTGTCGGTGTGAATGAACGCATAGGCGTGGGTTTCCATGCCTTCGCCCCGGTCCAGCGCCGCTTGGCTGGCGCCGCAGAACGCACACTTGCCATCCTTCCATGTGTGCTCCACCCGCTCGAACCAGATATGGCCCTCCTCGCTCTTGAACGCCTTGCAGATCGAGTGCGGCCCGTTGGCGTGCTTGGAGCAATACAGGCTGCGCCGCGCGAGCATGCTCGTCAGCCGGGTGATGCCGATGCCGAACACCTGCTTCGTCAGGATGTGGTCCACGCGCGCTTGCAGGTCTGGGATTTCGTCTTTCAGTCCTTCGACCAGACGGCGGGTGATCTCGCGCAGGAACACGCCGGACTTGGTGCAGGGGTCGAGGAAGCGCACGGTCTTGTCCGCCCACAGGTTCGCCCCGCCGTGACTGGTCGCCCAAACATCGGCCACCGTATCCAGCATGCGGTTGGCGAATTCGGGCGGCGTGAACACCTCGTCGTTGGAAAGGTTCGCGATGCAGGTCAGCACGTCCGGGTTGCGGCCGCGCAGGGCGAAACTGGCTTGGGAAGGTTCACGCGGAGGCGCGGAGGGCGCGGAGGAAGATGACCCGGATGCAAATTCGTGTCTCATTCAGTTACCTCCGTGTTCGCCGCGGCACCGTGTGCCTCTTGCCCTGGGAATTGGTTCACGCGGAGACGCGGAGGCGCAAAGGAAGATGACCCCGATGCAAATTCGTGCCTCATTCAGTTCCCTCCGTGTTCTCCGCGGCACCGCGTGCGTCTTCCCGTGAGAATTGGTTCACCCGCAGACGCGGAGACGCGGAGGGTTGTAGGTTGTTGACGATCCGGTGGAGACCTTCCTTTAGCGTGGCGGCGCCGAAATTGATGAGGAGGCCGACCGGCAGGTTCATCAAGCGGAGATAGGTCAAGACTTGCTTGCCGTGGACGGGGGCGAGTTTTTCCACGGACTTGAGTTCCACGACCACGCGGCCTTCGACGAGAAGGTCAACGCGGAATCCTTCCTCGAAAACCATGCCGTCATACTCAAACCGGACAGTCTTCTGGCGCTCGACACGAAATCCCCTCCGCTCCAATGCCCGCGCCAACACGGCCTCGTAAACCGACTCCAACAACCCAGGTCCGAGTTCCATATGAATCTTCATCGCCGAATCAACGATACCACCCGTGATGTCATCCAGTTCTTTCACTGTTCCTTTCTCCGCCTCCTACCCCTCTCCGCGTACTCCCTTTCTCCACGTCTTCCGCGTCTCCGCGTACTCCCCTTCTCCGCGTCCTCCGCGTCTCCGCGTTCTCCCCTTCTCCGCGTCCTCCGCGTCTCCGCGTGAGCATGCCTTTCCGGCGGTGTCATATCGTGGCCTGCTCGGCCGCCGCGACCAGCTCATTCACGTTCATTGGCGGGTACGTCTTGGTGGGTGTGAAGATCTCGTGCATGCCCAGGTGCGCGAAAAGCGAATCTTCAGCGCTGAACGCCGACGACTGCGTGAGAATATCCAGGCGGAAATCCCGGCGCTGGAACTTGCCCTTTCCGAGATAGCCCCACTCGGCGAAGAGGATCGGTTGGCAGGTGTGCTCAAGGGTGGCCGGGATGCCGCTGTGTTTGGCCGGGAGTTTACAAGCCATACAATCTTCATCGACTGTGCGCATCGTCAATGCATTTCCATGGACGAGATTTTGCGAAAGGACGTATGAGGCTGCGCGATACAGCTCATCCGAAGGATTGAGGTCCAAATACTCGGCGAAGATTTCAAGCAGGTTGGCGCGGCACTCCTTAATGTTGTCCGGCAGCAGCTCGATGCCGTAAAGGCACATCATCGCAAGCAGCGCGTAGTGCCGCCGTTCGAAGTCGGACTTGCCGTATTTGAGTTCCACGGCAGCGAGCTTGCGCCGGAGAATCTGCACGAGGAAATTGCCGCTGCCGCACGCCGGCTCCAGAAAGCGGGAGTCAATGCGATCGGTTTCGTCCTTCACCAGATCGAGCATTGCTTCGACCAGCCACGGCGGGGTGAACACTTCCCCGTGATCGGCAACCCGTCTCTTGGATTTGACGTAGTTCATGGACGACGCATTTCGGGCCACGCCGCCTTGTGGTCGCTAAAGGCTGGCACTATACGGTAGTCACCTTGGCTTAATGCATTCCCTGTGAAAATAGCTCGGTGCCTTGCGCGAAACGGCTCAAATTCCCCGGCCCTTCGACGCGCTGGTCATTGGCCGCAGTATAACACGTGAAAGGCCTGGGGCGCGGCGTCTGGGTGAAACGCGAAGGGCCCGTTGGCGTTTTGACTGCCAACGGGCCGTGTGCAGTGAATGAGCC
>BTUX01000271.1:0-6145 GCA_045863315.1 Candidatus Hydrogenedentota bacterium
TATCAAGGCAATCCATCCCGGTCTGCGCACCGTCTGCGGCGTCGGCAACCTCACCAACGGCCTCGCAAAAAAACCGTACATGCGCAAGGTGCTGACCTCGGTATGGATCGACGAAGCGCGCAAACGCGGCCTCGACGCGGCGATTATCAATCCCAACCATTACGTCTTTGTGAAAGACCTGGATCCTCACGATTACGAGTTGGGCCTGCGCGTCATTCTCGAGCGTGACATGCAGGCCTTCGAGGAACTCGAGGAAATCGCCGAGCGCAAGAAGGGCGCCGAGGTCACCCGCCGGACCAGCTACTCCGATCTCGGCATCGAGGCGGCCATCTGCGAGAAGATCAAAGATGGGTACAAGGAACGCGCGCAAGGTTCGGTCATGGTCGACGGACATGCGTACGTGTACAACGACCGAATCGTGGAGCAGGTCGCTGAAATCGTCAAGACCCACGAGCCGTTGGAATTCATCAACACCCACCTCATGCGCGCCATGAACGAACTGGGCGACGGGTTCGCCCGCGGCGAGGTGTCGCTTCCGCACCTGCTCAAGTCCGCCGACGTCATGAAGCAGGTCATGGGATTCCTCGAAGAGTACATGCGCGTTTCCGCCGGCATCGACGTGCACACGAAGATCGAGTATAAGGGCACGATCGTGATCGGCACGGTGTACCAGGACGTGCACTCCATCGGCAAGGACCTCGCCAAGACGTTGTTTGAAAACTACGGCTACCGCGTCATCGATCTCGGCGTCATGACGCCCTTGCAAAGCTATCTGGATGCGGCGAAGGAGTACAACGCCGACGCCATTGGCATGTCGGCCCTGCTCGTGCAGACCTCGAACCACATGATCACCGTCTCGAAAATGATGCTCGAGCAAGGACTCGCCCATCTGCCTGTGCTCATCGGCGGCGCCCCCGTCAATGAGCGCCACGCCGCGTACGTGGCAATGGCGGGCGGCAATGACAGCAACGCCATGCGATCCAATGTCTTTTACTGCCCCACCGCGATGGACGGCGTAAACGTGATGAACGCCTTGAAATCGGGCAGGGGCGATCAATCGGTGTTCGAGGACAACCTAATAAAACTGAAGAAAAACTTTGAAAAAGCCGAGAAGCGGGCGCAGGAGGACGAAGTACTCTTGCGCACGCTGCCCCGACGCGTCGTCGGCTTCGAAAAACACCGCGTTCCGGAGCGCCCCTGGTTTGGCCCGGAATTGCTGCAACTGGAATTGAGGTCTTTTCGCGATCATATTGACACGAAAACCCTGTTCGCCCTGAACTGGAAATTCGGCGGAAAAGCCGCACGCGAAAAGCGCGGCGAAACCGCCGACCAGTTTGACGCCATGCTCAACCGGTGGATCGAAGACGCCGCCTCGAACGGGTGGATAAGACCGACGGCCTTATGCGGCGTCTGGCCCTGCCAGTCCGACGGCGACGAAGTCGTCGTGTACGATCCCGACGACGAGGCTCGAGAGATCGCCCGCTTCGGGTTCACGGTGGTGATCGGTGCTGGCCGCAAAGACACCGTGTGCGCCGCGCAGTACTTTTACCCGAAAGATTCCGGCAGATTTGACGCTATCGGCGTCCAACTTGCCACGAGCGGACCGCAGGTGGACGCACAACTCAAAGCGTTTAAGGACGCCGGCGATTCCGAGTCGTCGCTCTACCTGCAAGGGCTGTCCGATCGAATCGCCGAAGACATGGCCGAATACTGCCATCGGCAACTCCGCGCGCGATTCGGATTCGGCCCAACGCACGGCATTCGCTGGTCGCCCGGCTACCCGGCGATGGCGGACACGCGCTACAACCGCATCATTCTCGAACTGCTGCGGGCGACGCAACTGGCGGGCGTCCGCATCACCGAGGCCGGCGAGTTTTCGCCTACCGGCACCACCGCCGCGGTCGTCTGTTTCCATCCCGACGCGCGATACACGTAATTGGGCATACGTCGTGTTATTGGCAGCGATGGCTGACGTCATTCCGGGCAAGGCGACGTATCCAAGTCGGCAATAGGATGCCGGCGGATTGCTGGACGAGCGACGGCGATTCCGCCTGGCGAATCACCTCAACAAGAACGGAGAAAATTCCATGAACGATGCGCTCGCGAATGCCTACCTCGAATCAGTCCTCTTTCGCTTTCGAAACGCCAAGGAACTTGGCGACAAAGCCATGGACCAACTCGACGACTCCGATTTCACATGGCGGCCCGGCCCCGAATCGAACAGCATCGCCGTCATCGTCCAGCACCTCCACGGAAACATGATCTCGCGGTGGACGGATTTCCTCATATCCGATGGCGAAAAACCTACGCGCAACCGCGACGCCGAATTCGAGGAGCCGCTGTGGACCTCGCGCGACGAACTCCTCGATGCATGGAATGCGGGTTGGGACTGCTTGCTCAACGCGATCTCCGCAATTCGGCCCGAAGACCTGCTCAACGAAGTCCAGATTCGGGGCCAGGCCCTCACCGCCCTCGACGCGATCAACCGGCAGCTCTCGCACGTCGCCTACCATGTCGGCCAGATCGTCTACCTCGCCCGCATGTGCAAAGGCGACGCATGGCAGACCCTCTCGATTGCCCGCGGCGCGTCCCGGGACTATACTCCCCGTAAGCGGGATTGAGAATCGAATGGGGCCTAACCCGGATTTTTCACACCCGCGGGCAATGAAGGATACAACTTCGTGCGGCACATACCTTTATGCAGCGACAGGGAAAATCCGCTGTTGGTGTGAAAAATCCTCACCCGATTGACTTTTATGCTATCTCCTGAGCATTTCTCACCAGTCGCTCCCCTCATCGGGAGCGACTGGTGAGAAATGCGGGCTAACGCCGATAACCCGCGAACGTTTGTTGAAGGCCGCGCTCGCGGCAAGGTTTGTTATCCGCATTATCGTGGCGCCCTTTGCCGTCGTTTTGCCGCAAATTGGGACCGCTCGCCTTTTTTTCACGCGTCAG
The DNA here is from genome assembly GCA_045863315.1 of Candidatus Hydrogenedentota bacterium. Classification (GTDB taxonomy): domain Bacteria; phylum Hydrogenedentota; class Hydrogenedentia; order Hydrogenedentales; family SLHB01; genus JABWCD01. Next base: position 2,956 of record BTUX01000271.1, read on the forward strand.
TGACACGGCCGGTCCGACCCTTGCAAGCTGGAAACGCAATCCGATCCGAAGTACGCTAATGTCCATGCAATCTCATTCGCTGCCTCATCGGAAGATAATTTTTGTTTGCACCAACCGGCGCGAACCGGGCGAACGCGTCTGTTGCGCGGGCGGCGGCGGATGCGAATTGCGCGACAAACTGAAGAACATGGTCAAACAGCGCCGGCTCCGCTCGAAGATCCGCGTCAGTCAGTCCGGATGCATGGACCTGTGCGAGCATGGCCCCAACATCATGATCTTCCCCGACAATATCTGGTTGGCCCATGTCGAGGACAGCGACCTCGATGCGATTCTAGACGCCGTTTCACGATCCGTCGAAACCGGCGAGCCGCTGCGTGTCGACGGACCGGCAAAATGGAACTCCGGTCTTACTTGATAATCGGCGTCAATACGATATTCCGAAATCGCACCGAGGTGTGGTCGCCTTGCAGGTAGATCGGTCCGGGTCTGAACTCATCCGACCACAGCGCCCCGCCCGTACAGCCCTGCAGCGGCGCATTATCGTGGATCGTCTGCCCGTTCAGCTTCACCGTCACGTGCCGGTCGCACAACGTAATGTCGTAACTCTGCCACTCGCCGGCGGGTTTCTCCGCCGAAACCAGCGGCGCAATGCGGCTGTAAATGGCGCCCATGTTGTGCGTATCCAACGGTTCGCCGTAGCTGTCTTCGATCTGCACTTCATAAATCCCGCGCAGGTAAATCCCGCTGTTCCCTTTTTCCGGCACGTTCACCTCCAATTTGAGATTAAAATCCTCAAACTCCCGTTCCGTGCGCAGGTTTCCGTAATTCTTGCGCGGTTTGCCTTCTTCCTGGCGCGCATCGTTGACCAGTTCGCCGTTCTCCGCGCGCCAGCCGTTCGTCATGAACGAACTCGTCAGTTTCCATCCCTCGAGGTCTTTTCCGTTGAATAGCGTGATGGGTTCGCCGTAGCTCACCTTCGACAAGTCCGGCGCGGGCGGCAGCGGAGGAATGCGCTTGCCCGTGAACGCGTTCCGATCCACGCCGGTGCCGTCCTCCTTCGGTTTAATTTGCGTCGCCGAAAGCGTGTCCCCCTCGACCTTCGCCTTGATCGTCTCCGTAAACTGCTGTTTGCGCACCACCTTCCCGTCGGCGCTTTTCCGCTCGACCTCGCGCACCCTCGTGACCACCAACGTGTCGCCGTCCATGTACGCGCTCTCGCACGGCACCACGCTGCCACCGCCCCACAATATGCTTGCGTCCAGGAAACCTTGCTCGTTCGTCACACCCAGCCAGCCCGCGCCGCCGCCGGGAATCGTCAAAGCCCAACGTCCCAGGAACGGCTCTTCAGTCCCGGCCAACGCACACAAGGGACCCGATGCCGCGAACAAGATCAATCCAATCGCGCGACGAACGTTCAACATGACAGCGCTCTCCCCAGTTGTGATACGCAGAGCGCCAGTATGAATGTCGTCCGCGCCGCTTTCAACGCGACGCTGCCGGCCGATGGTTCCGATTCCTTCACGGTCTCCACCTCCGCGTCGCACATTGCAGTCCTTGCTCTGGCTGGACCACCGCTTCCGACCGGGTCTGCCTCGATTCTGATTTTGTCAATGTGAATTCCAATTAGAATGGGAGTACAATCGGTAGCGGTGGACGGCCCACTGCATTTGCCGCGGTCATTCATGGCAGTAGGGGCTGAAACGATCAACCGTAAGTGCTGGGTCGTGAGGAGTTGTATACGAAGTTCGTCGTGACGGCAGAAATCGAACGGAAGCGAAGCGTTTGCGCCGCTATACGAGGATAATCGTATGCGCTTCTCGGCAGCAAACTCATGGAGCCATTCCTCTTATGGCCAGACGATCCTCGAATGGGCCTACCGAGGCCGAACTCGAAATACTTAACGTGCTCTGGCAACGCGGACCCTCGACCGTGCGCGATGTCTACGAGTCGCTCAATAAACTGCGCCGGACCGGCTACACCACCGCCCTCAAGTTACTCCAAATTATGACCGACAAGGGGCTTGTGAAGCGCGACGTATCCAGTCGCAGCCATGTATACGAGCCGGCCATCGAGCGGGAAACCGTACAGCGTAAAGTCATCAGTTTGATCATAGGCCGCGCCTTCGAGGGTTCGTGCTCCAAGCTGATAATTCAGGCGATCAGGGCCGGACAACTGACCCCTTCCGAACTTGATGAGATTCGCCGTACGATCGACGAGTGTTCCGGACAAGCCAAATAGACCGGAATGCGGGTGTTCTGTAGCTTCATCGAGTCATGCTTGGTTGCGCCGGCTTCCGTGGGGGGACACACCTTGCTTCCCTGGTTCCAACGATGGAGTCCCGATTCCGGTGCCGACTTGCTGCCGGCGTATTTAAGCCTCGCCAGCAGAATCTGTTAAGGGAGCTTGCGGCGATCGGCGTGCGCCCGCCAATTCGGAAATGATACTCAAATCCCTCGAAGCCTGTCGCCAGAGAGTACAAGATCCAAGATTCGAAGGTTTTGCCACTGCGAGGGAGTACCTTTATTCGCCCTTTGAAGGGGAAGGTTGGGGGACGTCGCACTTCGGAACGACTCCAAAACACTGGCAAAGCCTACAGCCATAACATATTGATAAGTAATAAGTTACAATGGATTATGGCGCCGATTTCGTCAATGACATTACCTGCTCACGACCGCTGCCCCTGGCCAGCTTCCCCACTTACCCAAGCCCTGCCTTCGGACTGCGTCGGGAACCTGACCTTTTCTCTTAGATTGCCCTACTGACTTTTGGTTGCATCATGGTTTGATCCACGACCTACCGATTGGTATCCTCATCGGACCTACAGGCAGTGCGGGCCTCGTAGGTGGTGCTAACAAGCAACTGAAAGCGAAGGAGCAGAACCGTGTTTGAAGTCCTCGCGCTCATGTTGCTTTCGCATCAACCACTGGAACCTGTGGTGCAAGGGGTTGCATCGTACTATAACGTTGCGAGCAGCAGCTCGACAACGGCATCCGGAGAACGGTTGCAGGACGAAGCCTACACCTGCGCAATGCTGACAGGCCAGTTCGGCGAGTACTACCTGGTCGTCGCCGAGAACGGGAACTCCGTGGTGTGCCGTCTCAATGATCGCGGACCCTATGTAAAGGGTCGCGTGATAGACCTTTCAGAGGCGGCAATGCGAAAGCTGTGCCCAAGTTCGGGCACCGTCAGG
>BTUX01000272.1:0-6096 GCA_045863315.1 Candidatus Hydrogenedentota bacterium
CCAGGAACGCGATGTAAAACGAGAGACGCAAGCGGGACATTTTTTTCGCGCGGGACGGAGACGTCATGCCGTGAGACCGCGATTAGTCCGGATTTTTCACACCCACGCGCGTTGGAGGATACAACATTGTACAGGGTGCACCGTTATGCATCGTCGCCGCGCGGCACGGTAGAACAGATGGTGGGTGTGAAAAATCCTCACCCAAATCACTCGCATGCTTTCTCCAGAGCATTTCTCACCAGTCGCCCCCCCCAGTCAACGGGGGCGACTGGTGAGAAATGCGGGCTAGTCCCGTTCGACAAGGAGCGGGACGTTGCGCTCCTCGCGGGATGGCTGTGCGCACCCCCTGTCAGCCGTTGGTGGGGCGATCCTGAGAAAAAGCTTGCCGACGCGCCGCAATCGCCGCGACGAGGCGATCACACGATCATAACCGTTGGAGACAGGGCCGTCGGATACCTGCGATGGGAGCGCATCTCGCGCGCGGATTTGGAACAGGCAGGGCTATTCGAAATCCCGGTCGGCGCCGACGATATCCGTCACGCACGCTAAACCTCAACCGGGACCCCTTCCTTTTGGACCACGACATTCGTCTGCCCGGCGGACTCGAGGGCCGACTTCAGCGCACCCATCGGTTCCTGTTCCCCGTGCACCAGCAAGACGTGTTTTGCACAGTTCTTAAACCGGGCGCCGAACTCCACCAGTTCGGACCGCCCCGCGTGTGCGCTGAACCCGTTCAACACCTTTACATCGGCATTTAGCGGGCGCTTCACCCCGAAAATCTTGATCTCCCGCGCGCGCTCCACGATTCGTCGGCCCAGCGTGTTCTTCGCCTGAAACCCGACTATAAGGATCGTGTTCCGCTCGTCGTGGCAGTTGTTCCTGAGATGGTGCAGTATACGGCCCTGTTCACACATGCCGGACGCCGAAATGATGATCGCGGGCTCTCGGAGTTCGTTCAGCTTCATCGAATCCTGGACGCGCCGGATGTAATGGATATTCTGCAACTGAAACGGATCGCCCTCCTCGAGCATGAAAGCTTGAATTTCGCTGTCGAACGAGTCGGCATGCAGCCGGAACACCTCGGTGATGTTCACCGTCATGGGGCTGTCCACGTATACGGGAAGCTTCGGCAGATCGCCGTTCTTTTCGAGGCGCCTGAGCGCATAAATGACTTCCTGCGCCCGCTCCAGCGCAAAGCTGGGAATGATAATCTTCCCGCCGCGCCCATGCGTCTCGCGGATAATCTCGGCCAACTGGTCGTCCATCGTCTCGATCGGATCGTGATCGCGGTTGCCGTACGTGCTCTCCATCATCACGAGATCGGCGTCCTCCGGCTGCCAAGGGTCCTTGAGAATCGGCATATGCTTCCGTCCAAGGTCCCCGCCGTGCAGAAATCGCTTTGCGGATCCCTTTTGACGCCACTCCACCATCGTCATCGCCGAACCCAGCACATGCCCCGCCTCGCGAAACGTGATCCGAACGCCCGGTACAATCTCAAACGGCATGTCGTACGGAAGGGATATGAATCGCCGCATCACGGCCTGCACGTCGGCGTCGTCATACAGCGGGGCGACGAACGAACGGTGTTTTTCGGAAAGCCACTCCGCGTCGCGCGCTTGAATGTGCGCCGCGTCCAACAGCATGATGGCGCACAGGTCCCGCGTCGCCGGCGTCGAAAACACCGGCCCCCCGTACCCGTGTTTGATCAGCATGGGAAGTGTGCCGCTGTGATCAATGTGCGCATGGCTCAGGACGACAGCATCGAGGGTCCGTGGATCGAACGGAAGCTGCCGGTTCTTGTGGTCCGACTCCTTGCGCGGACCCTGGAACAGTCCGCAATCAAACAAGACCCGCCGGCCATTGATTTCGGCGAGGTGTTTGCTTCCGGTGACTTCCTCAGCGGCCCCATACGACGTAACGCGCATTTGACTTCCGCCTCCCGTACGCTGTTTGGCCTATCGCCTTCCGGCGCCAAAGGCGCACAGCATAGCAGAAATCCCGCGGCCGATTTTCGGGGCGACTCAGTCGATGGGCGCACCATGCTGCGAGGGGTCGCGCCGACCGGCTCCGAATCACGTTCCAGTGTGGACCGTGTCCTATTCGCGCCCCTTGTTGCTTGACTGCGTGACGGTCATTTGCTAGCGTTGATTTTTCTTCGAGGGCGACGTTGTGGGCGACAACAGGACATATGGACGCATGCAGCGAAAGACCGCGCAACGCAGCGCCATACGTCACGCCATTGAACACGCGCGCCACGCCCTGTCGCCCCACGAAATCCTGGACGCAGCGAAAGTTGAGGCGCCGGGACTGGGCATTGCGACCGTGTATCGCACCATCAAGGCGCTTGTTCATGAAGGAGAAATTGTGCCGGTGGAGTTGCCCGGCGAACCGCCCCGATACGAACGATCCGGCAAACCCCACCACCATCATTTTTACTGTCGCGAATGCGCCCAGGTGTACCCCGTCGAAGGGTGCGCCCACGACCTCAACGACATGGTCCCCAAAGGGTTCTCGCTCGAGGAGCACCACGTTGTGCTGTATGGCCTCTGCAGCGCCTGCGCCCACCAATAGCCCGCACGACTCATCAATCGACTGCGAAGACGCGGACAAAGGGTGAAAACCGTTGGTACGAAAGCAGGTGTGTGAATTGGGTGAGAGACCTTTGCACCCACGACTTACCTTGCCGCGGCTCGATGCCCCATGAAGGAATGTGTCATATGACGTCGTAGCGTCCAGCGCACATGGGCGTCGGACACATCCGGGTCAGAAGCGAATCGCCTTGAACTCCCGTATCTGCCGCGTGATCGCCTCCTCCACTGGCAGCCGTTCCATGCTGGACGCTCCGTAGAAACCGTGAACATTGCTCGTTCGCTGCAGTACATAAGCAGCGTCCTCAGGCATTGATACGGGACCGCCGTGGCACAACACGATGACGTCCTCCCTGACACCCCGCGCCGCGTCGGCAATCGCCTGGATGTCCCGCACGCAGTCGTCCATCGACTTGGCGGTCGTGGCGCCTATGGAGCCCTTCGTTGTCAAACCCATGTGCGCGACCACCACATCGGCGCCCACCCCCGCCATCTGTTCGGCCTCTTTCGTATTAAAAGCATACGGACTCGTGAATAGGTCCAATTCGTGCGCCGTGCGAATCATCTCGACTTCGAGCGCGAATCCCATCCCCGATTCCTCGAGATTCGCCCTGAACATGCCGTCGCATAACCCGACGGTCGGAAAATTCTGGACTCCGGAGAACCCGATTGCCGCGAGCTGTCCCAGAAAGTTCGGCATCACCCGGAACGGATCGGTCCCACATACGCCCGCCAACACCGGAGTGTGTTTGACAATAGTCAGTACTTCGGCGGCCATCTCGACTACGATGGCGTTTGCATCGCCATAGGGCATGCAACCCGCCAACGAGCCGCGCCCGGCCATACGGAACCGACCGGAGTTGTAAATGACAATCAGGTCGACCCCGCCCTCTTCCTCGAACTTCGCGCTGATGCCGACCCCGGCCCCGGCGCCGATGATGGGGCGTCCGTCGGCTATGCATGCATGGAGCCGCTCGAGCACCTGCCGCCGGGTGAAGGCCATGGTTCAATTCCCTTTCGTCATCGCTTGATGGGACGTGCTGCCGTTCATTTCACAACCTCGGGTACGAAATCGATGACAAGCACTTTCTCGAGGTTCGGGAAAAGCACTTCGACGTACTTCTTGTGCTCCGGGTGTGGAATGTACGCGTCGCGCGCCGCCGCGTCCGCGAACGTGGTGATAAAACAATGGGTATACCCTTCCGTCAGATTCTCGACGCTGACATCGGCGCCCCACTCAAAATGCTTCATGCCTTCAATCTTGCCGGGCAAGTCCTTGTACCCTTGGATAAGCTCGGCGATCGTCCCTTCCGTGACGCCGTCTTTGAACTTGAACAGCACCACATGCTTGACCGGTCCAACTCCCATGGCGACTCTCCTTCCTATGTTCCCAGAACTCTTTGTGACGACGCACCGCCCGTCAGCCTCCGGCTGCCGGCCGCCGCGATCATGTGCAGCAGCATATCGACGGCCCGCTTCGCGAACGCGGCATCGTTGATGTTACTGTCCAATTCTTCCACCACGATGTCCGGCCTCAATCCCTGCTTGAGTGTCTCGTACATGGCCCTGTCCGCGGCCCAATCGCAGAACGGTTGGCCCTCGCCGTCCAGTATGCTGACGCCGCGCAAGGGCAGCAGAAACGCCACCGGCCCCTGCGCCGCATTCGCCTTCTCTGCGAACACGCGTCCCAATTCCCGGTTCTCGGCTTCGTTCGTCCGCATAAGCGTCACCGACGGGTTCCACTCATAAAACGACCGCCCCGCATCGCGATAGGTCTTCGGCACAGTCTCCAACGGGCCAAAGTTCACCATATCGATGCAACCCGGCACGATCAGGTGTGGGATCCCCCGGCGCCCGGGCGCACCCAACCGGTCCGGTCCGGCGGTAAACACGCCGCCGCAGATTTCATCCGCCCACTCCGTGGTGGTGATGTCGAGTACTGCGTCGACAAGGCCCTCGTCTACAAGAGACTCCATGGTCCGCCCGCCGGAGCCTACGGCATGAAAAACGAGGACTTCATAGCCGTGCGCCTCCAGCAGCCCGGCGCACTGCGTAACGCACGCGGTCGTATTGCCGAACATGGACGCCGCGATGACCGGGCGGGTGCCCTCGGCGGATACGGTTCCCGCCGCGGCCATACCGCAGACGGCCGCGGCGGCCTCGGCGAAAATAATGCGCGACACCCGATTGATCCCCGCGATGTCCACAATGGACGGAACCATCACGATGTCCTTGGCGCCGACAAACGCGGACACATCCCCGGCCGCGGCGGTGGACACGCACACCTTCGGCACGCCAATGGGCAGGGCGCGCAACGCGGAGCAAATTACGCTGGACCCGCCGGTCCCCCCCATCCCAATCACCGCAGAAAACTTGCGCGCAGCATACAACTCGGCGATTACTCTTGGGGCGCCGGTCGCCATCACCTTCATCGCCGTCCCGCGATCCTTTTCGGCGCGAAGTTTTTCCAGGCAGGTACCGGCGGCCGCGGCGACGCTGTCCGCGTCGATGTCGACTGGAAACTGGTCGGTCCCGCCCAACACCCCGATATTCATGGTAAGCACGTCGTGACCATACTGGAGTATTCGGTCGCGCAAGAAGGCGAATTCGGGGCCCTTCGTGTCGAATGCGCCGATTATGAGTATTGTTTGGGGCATAGACAAGAAAGGGGACGCCGCCTGCGTTCTCTATGGTTTTGGCCCACGCTAGACCGTCTGCCGACCGCCCAACATCAAGCCTAGCACACCACCCCGGCCGATGCCAGTTGCCGCGTGACGTCCGACTGCCTCATGCTGAGGCAAGAGGTAGTTCCTGCGGCAGAAAACGACCGCGACGGCGGATGCTGATATCATCCGCCGCCGCGTATGCATCTATTCAGGCCAGAGACACTGGCCGGAACTCAAGGAGGCTGTTCTTAAGCCGCGCGCCTGCGCATTCTGACTGCCGCGATGCCGGCCAGACCCATGCCCAACAGCGCCAACGAAGTCGGCTCGGGAATGACCGTACGGTTCAATGTAATCTGTACAAGAAGGTCCTGGTAGTCCTGATCGCCGATATTGACCTGCTGCCCGCCTTTCGACAGGGTATCGTCTACGAAATAGTTGTAAGGAAGGTCCTCGAAACAAAGCAAGAACACATCCGGATTGCTGGTCGCCAGGATGAGCACATGAATCTCGCCGGGAGTCGTCTGAAACTGCCCGTCATTCAGGAACGATTGCGAATACCAGAAGAAACCCGTATTCGGGTCACCCGGCAAGGTCGCGTGATCGTAGAATCCTATCTCCGACAGCCCTGTCGTATCCAGGACGAACGAACTGCCCGCAATCGCGCCCTGCCCCTGATTGACGCCGCTGTTGTCAAAGGGGCCGAGCACATTGGTCATGTTCGCCGGCATCTTCTGCTGGCTCGGCACGTAGTACCCAAAATTGTCCGTCAGAAACGACTGCCGCCACAAGGCGTCGAACGTGATGCTTTCGACATCGGAGTCGATCACTAAAGTCTCCCAGCC
>BTUX01000273.1:0-6071 GCA_045863315.1 Candidatus Hydrogenedentota bacterium
TGAGTGATTGTGGTGAGGATTTTTCACACCCACCATCTGTTCTGCCGTGCCGCGCGGCGACGATGCATAACGGCGCGCACTGTAACATGTTGTATCCTCTAACGCGCGTGGGTGTGAAAAATCCGGGGTAGGTGCGGCAACGCCGCTCCTGCCTGACACGCGGACGATGCCGACAGCCGTTTGACTCATTCCCACACGCTGCGATAGGCTTTCCTTTAGATTTTGTCAGCGGTGTGGGAGGCTATCGAATGAAATATCTTGCGGCGTTGTGCCCGATTCTGGGCCTGTGCCTTGTGCTGGCGGGATGCGCTTCGATGGGTCGGCAGCCGAGACTCGACAACGCGGCCATAACGCCTTCGACCCTCCAACCCACCGAGAGCGGCGTCATTTCCGTCAAGGTGGTGGACAAGTACAAGATTGTCAATCGCGTCGTCGGCGCCGTGGTCGAGGACCCTCGCATGAAGTTCCGGTTGCGCGACGACGGCCGGCCCCCGGACGAAAAAGCGCTGGACGGGATCTGGAGTGTGCAGGTCGAGGTGCCCAAGCTGGCGCCCCCCGGTAACTTCACGATCGAGTTGACCGCCTACGACTCCAAGGGGAACGCCATCGTGGTCAAAAAAGCGCGCCGTGAAAAGGGGCCGTTGACGGCGACGACCACAATGGTCATTGAATACCCGCCGGATGCGCCCGCCGAAGAAGCCGCGCCCGCTCCCACCGCTCAGCCGCCGCAATAATCGACTCCAGGGGCCGTGCCATGTTGTGCCTTGTCCTTGCAACCTGCCTGGCCGCGCCGGACGTGTACATCGTATCGGTGGACACCCTGCGGGCAGACCGGCTGGGCTGCTACGGGTATTCGCTCGACACGACACCCCACCTCGATGAATTCGCGCAACAGTCGCTTCTGTTCGAAGACTGCGTGACCGAAGTCCCCCTCACGTCGCCTGCCTTCGGCGCGATGATGACGTCTCGCTACCCCCGTTTGAACGGCGCGGAACGCAACGGAATGCCGCTCCCGGAAGGAATTCCCACGCTCGCCGAACTCCTGCAATCGAACGGTTATCAAACGGTCTGTGTGCAAAGCAATTGGACGCTCAAGGCGCCGTTGTGCGGGCTGGCGCGGGGCTTCGATCACTACGACGACGACTTCAATAAGAAGCGATGGGGGTTCATGAAACCCGAGCGGTATGCCGATGAAGTGACGAAACTCGCCCTTGATCTCATCAAGGCGCGCGACCCGGGCCGGCCTTTTTTCGCGTGGATTCACTACTCCGATCCGCATGCGCCCTACCGGATGCACGACGAGTTCAATCCCGGGAAACGCAAACTCTGGAAACTCGGAAAGGTGTCGAAAACACGCGCGCGATACGATTCGGAAGTGGCCTACACGGACCACCACATCGGCCAACTGCTCGCCGCCATCCCAAAGGAAAACTCCATTGTGCTTTTCATCGCCGACCATGGCGAAAGTCTCCATGAGCACGATTACCTCGGGCACGGACGCCGCATCTATCAGGACGGCATCCATATCCCCCTCATCATCCGCGCTCCCGGTCTCGCGCCGGGCCGATCCAAGACGCCCGCCCGCGGTATCGATATCGCACCGACACTATTGGGAATGGTCGGCATCCCGCCCGCCGAGGGCATGCTGGGAGCGGATCTGCTGCGCGACTCGGTGCCCGCCATGCGGCCGCGCGTAATCGAGACATACGGAGGAGCGGTCCCCGGCGTACCCGGCGCGAAGGCGCTGATGGCGTCAAGACCGCCCATGCGGCAAGGCGTTATTGCAGGGGAGTGGAAACTTATCCTCGGCGGACCCGAAGATGAACTGTTTAATTTGGTCCGCGATCCGCTCGAGTTGGACAACCTCTACGACGAACAGCCGGAAAACGTCAAACGACTCGCCGAATTGATCGAAACGTGGGACCGCACCACTGAGAAGGCCGACGCCGAGGAAGCGAGCCTCACCGCCGAAGACGTGGAAGCATTACGGAGCCTTGGCTACGTGGAGTGACTCGTCGCGGAAGTACGGAAGCGGATCCACGGCCTTGTTGTTCCGTCGCGCTTCAAAGTGGAGATGCGCGCCGGTCGAACGGCCGGTCGATCCGACTTTCGCGATGGGGGTATCCGCCGTCACCACATCGCCCGCCTTCACCAGCAACTCCGAGGCGTGCGCATACAGCGTTTCCAGCCCATCCGGGTGCTCAATCACCACCACCTTTCCGTGGCCCGGTTCCCATCCGCTCGATTTCACGACACCCGCCTGCATCGGGCGCACCACAGTGCCCGCCGCCGCTGCAATGTCGATTCCATGGTGGAAATGCGGGCGGCCCGTAAACGGGTCCTTCCGAATGCCGAAGCCGGAGGTGAACCGACCCGGCCCGTCCAGCACTTTGCTCCACGGCCCATTCTGCGCGGCATCGGGCAGGGTGACCGACCCCGGTTCGATGATCGACTGAATCAACGCCGTAAGATCGATGGAATCGGTCGGCGACGTCGTATCTGCGATGGTATGGGCGTGGGTGGGCTGTGGGAACCGCAAGGGCGTTCCCGCGTGAATACCGCCGGTCCGCAACGCGAGCGAAGGTCCTCCCCGTGCATCCGCAGGGGTTGGCGCCTCGGTCGCCGAAACGGTCTGCGCCACAGGCGATATGACCGGGGAGACGGACTCGATGTCTTTCTGGGACTTCACGGCACTACTGGCAGTAGCCGAGCGCTCGGCCACCGGGGGCGGGGTTGAGGTCTCGCCTGATGGCGGCGGAATGTGCGCCGCAGCGCGTTCCGCTTTCGGCGAATCTTTCACTTCCGCCGAGGCACGCAACTCGATCCCGGCGGGTCCGCGAATACTGGACAGATCCAGCTTCTGTCCAACGGCCAACAGATCGGGATTGGACAGATGGTTCGCCTTGGCGACCGCGAGCACGGCCGTGTGTATGTCGTTCCGGGACGGTTTGCGCCCCTGGGCTTTGATCGCCTCGGAACAGATGTTCCAGAGGTTGTCCCCCCGTTTGACGGTGTGGGAGGGTGTCGGCGCTTGCCGCACGGGTCCAATCCCTACGGCCTTGAGTACTTCGCGAAAATCACGCGGTGAACGAACGAGATAGTGCGCGGAGGATTCGGGCCGCCTGGGCTCCAATTCCAGGTGAAGCGGCTCGATGATCATTGCGACCCTCCTCTTGCAGACGGTACCCCATCAATAGAGGAGCAAGGCCTGTGCCACTTGTACACCGCACGCGGAATGGACTGGAAATCAATAGATTACACGCCAGCTCCTTCGGGTCGGCCTTCGTAGGCGTGGGAAGAATTGTCCTATCGAGCGGGCCTGTCGCGGTCAATCGTTCCTACCCGCCGATTCCACGTACCATCCGGACGGTCTCCGCTGCCGCCGATCTTCTCCTCCTGCGCGCAGCCTACCGTTCGACTACTGCAAACAAGCGGCAGCCGCTCGAATCGATTCCCTGAATCTTCAATGGGACGGCGAACAAGTAGAAATCGGGCCGATCCAGTGCATCGGCATTTGCGGGGAATTCCACCAGAAGGGTGTCGCCCCCCAGCATGAGGTCGTGAAAGGTACGCCCGTCCTCGGGCCTCTCGCCGAAATGGATCGTGCTGTCGAACACAAAGAGTTTTAGTCTCAACCCCGCAAAATAAGTCACACAAGCCATGTCGAATATCAAGGGTTTGCGCGCTGTGTCGTTGCGAACGAACAGGATTTCAAAGGTCCCCCGCCGAGGCTCAAGCTGGTCACGGACAAATTCGAGTGAAATGCGCGGCAACGAGTCCGGAATGGCCGTAGTCAGAAGGGTGGCCTTCCCCATGAAGTGCTCCAACGGATAATCTGTGCAGGTCTTGCCATTGAAGTAAAAGTGAATGGGCGACTCGATGTGCGTGCCCACGTGGGTGTGCGTATTCACGATGTCGTACTTCAGAGTCCCGTCGCCCAGCCGCCCCTCTCTGACCTCGAAGGGCCTCCCTTCCACCGCCTGGTTCGGCACGACCGCCATCGAGAGGTCGACCAGTTTGTACTTCTCTAAGTCGATATTGAATGCCATGAATTGGGTTCTCCCCGACCGTTGCGCCGATGCGGTTCCGGACCACGCACCCGCCTACCATAGCCAAGGCGCGCGGCAAACCGCTACCCCGGATTTTTCACACCAACAGCCTGTTTTCCCTGTCGCTGCATAAAGGTATCTGCCGCACGAAGTTGTATCCTTCATTGCCCGCGGGTGTGAAAAATCCGGGCTAGAACCAAACCGCCGGCGGCATACAGGCCTTCTACTCCAAAGAGCCGGACGGACACGTCCTCGAGGTGCTCGCCTTTCCCCCGACCAAGGCGCGCCGACGGCTACACCTGGGTTTCTCCCGGCGTCATTGCGCTGCCGAATGGCGCTTTAGATTCCACGAAGGGTATTCTGGTGCGCGATTCCGACGGCCATGCCGTGTGCATCGTACAGAGGTGAACTATCGTGAACTCGCGAAAGAAAAAACTGTCATTGGCCGAGGAGCGACGGCTACAAGAATCGCACGATCGCACAAAAAACTGGCAGCGCTGGGGACCTTACCTTTCGGAGCGGCAGTGGGGCACCGTCCGCGAGGACTACTCGCCGTACGGGGAATGCTGGGATTATTTCCCTCACGACCACGCCCGGAGCCGCGCATACCGCTGGGGCGAAGACGGGCTGCTGGGAATCACGGACCGCGAGTGCCGCCTGTGCTTCGGGCTGGCGCTGTGGAATGAAAAGGACCCCATCCTTAAGGAGCGCCTGTTCGGTTTGACGGGTCCCCAGGGCAACCATGGCGAAGACGTAAAGGAACTTTACTACTACCTCGACTCCACCCCCACGCATTCGTACATGAAGGCGTTGTACAAGTATCCGCAGGCCGAATATCCCTACGCATGGCTCGTCGACGAAAACCGGCGCCGGGGCAAGTCAGACCTCGAATTCGAGTTGCTGGACACCGGCGTCTTCAACGAAAACCGGTACTTCGATGTCTTTGCCGAATACGCGAAGAACGGTCCGGACGACATCCTTATTAAAATCACGATCGCCAACCGCGGCCCGGATTCCGCCCGAATCCACGTGCTGCCGCAGGCGTGGTTCCGCAACACGTGGTCGTGGGGGTGTCTCCACGAAGGCTGCTGGATCAAACCGGGCATGCGAATCGAGAACGGCAGCATCGCAGCCCGTCACGTCACCTTCGGCAAGTTCCTGTTCCACGCCGCCCCCGCGCCCGACGGTTCGCTGCCGAAGTGGCTGCTGACCGACAACGAAACCAACATGCAGCGCGTGTTCGGCGTCGCCAACACAAACCCCTACGTGCGGGACGCGTTCCATGAGTACGTCGTTCATGGAAACGCAGACGCCGTCAACCCGAACATGACCGGCACGAAAGCCGCCCCTCACTACGTGTTGGAAATCCCTTCCCATCGGGAGGCCGTCCTGCGGCTGCGCTTGCACGCGGAATCCGAAACCCCCAAGGAGGTGTTCGGCGCGTCGTTCGACAGAGTATTCTCGCAGCGGCTCCTGGAAGCGGACGAGTTCTACTCGGCGCGCATTCACGGATCGCAGACCGACGACGAACGACTTGTGACGCGCCAGGCATACGCCGGCCTCTTGTGGACCAAGCAGTTCTACCATTACATCGTCGAGGACTGGCTGCGCGGCGACCCCGACCAGCCCGCCCCGCCCGACAGCCGCAAATGCGGACGCAACGCCGACTGGTCGCACCTGTACAGCCGCGACATCATCTCCATGCCCGACAAGTGGGAGTATCCCTGGTTTGCCGCGTGGGACCTTGCCTTCCACATGATTCCGTTCGCGCACATCGACCCCGAGTTCGCCAAAGAGCAACTCGTGCTCTTCCTGCGCGAATGGTACATGCACCCCAACGGCCAGATTCCTGCCTACGAGTTCGCGTTCGGCGACGTGAACCCTCCCGTCCACGCATGGGCCTGCTGGCGCGTGTACAAGATGACCGGCCCGCGCGGCCGGCGCGACACGCTCTTTCTCGCGCGCGTGTTCCAGAAACTCGTGATGAACTTCACATGGTGGGTCAACCGCAAGGACCCGGAA
>BTUX01000274.1:0-6014 GCA_045863315.1 Candidatus Hydrogenedentota bacterium
CGCCGTCTCGGGTGGCGGCGCTGCCATGCTGACCCGCACCCATGACCTCCCCTGCCCCACCGTCTTCTACAGCGTGGATACCTGGCAGTGCTACATGGATTACGTCGAAGCGCCGCACTATGACATCGTGTTCGCGGGGCAGCGTTCCTACATCCCGCTGTTGCGCGCGACCGGCTCCCGCCACGTCTTCTGGCTTCCGTTGGCCTGCGACCCAGAGTGCCACCGGCCGATGCCGGACCAGTCAAAGCACTGCGACATCGTGTTCGTTGGCGGGACGTCCAAGCCCGTTCACCACCAGCGCGCGTCGCTGCTCAATGCGCTGAGCAGACAGTTCACGGTCGAAGTTTTCGAGGGCGCATACGGCGAGGACATGTGCCGCGCATTTGCGCGGGGCCGGTTGGCGTTCAATCACTCGTCGGTTGAAGACGTGAACATGCGAATCTTCGAGGCGCTGGCGATGGGTTGCGCCCTGTTGACCAACCGGGACAGCCAAGTCAACGGATTATTCGAATGGTTCGAAGACGGACGTCACCTTATCGTATACGATTCCGAACGAGAACTGTTGAAAAAGGCCCGGCAGTACGCGCACGATGGGGTCCGTCTGAAAACCATTGGAGAAGCAGGCCGGGCGCAAGTGCTTGCCAACCATACCTACCTACACCGCGTGGATACCGTCCTGGAAACGGTGCGACGACTAATCGGTAACGCACGATATCACGGCGTCCATGCCAAGCGCCGACCCAACGACCTGACGTTCCACCTCCCGTTGATTCCTGGCCGGGTACTGGACATAGGAATGCAGGTTGAAGCGTCCAAGTACTCACTGGCACGCGACGGTGTGACTTGGTTCGCCGGGCTCACCGTAGACCCTCACCTTCGACGGCGGCGGGCAGGATCCTTTCACGAGGTTTCCGCAGTTGTGCCGCGTGAGTGGCTGGCCGCGTTCGATACGGTAGTCGTATCCAATCCCGCCGGAGCGGATTTCAACGGGAAAGACCTGCTTCGCATCGCATGGACATGCCTGGCAGAGGGCGGAACCATACTCGTTGAAATCGGGCCTGGCCGCGTCGCACATTCCGACGGTGAACCGCTCGAGTCATGGTTTCGCAAGTCAGACTTCCATCTCACCCATACGGTCACGCGTCCCAACGGACGCACCTTAGTCACAGCGAGAAAGCGAACGCGACGACTGCGCAGTATCGCCGCCGAGGTATGTGGAAGGCTTCGGGTGCCCGGCGTTACCGCAGACGCAGTCACCTCAATGCTTCCCGAGGATTTATAGCCGCAGTTCCACCCTGAGAGCACGATTGGAACGTTCGCCGCCAGGGCCAAAACTCATAAAGGGACGCCCGGCAGATCGCATGCATCGCAATCCGGCTCGATCGAAAACCCGCTCCTCGCGAAATTGTGCTAAGTCGAGGCGGCGGAATAGAATTTAGACGCCACGTCGGCGCTGAAAGGTCCCCGCATCCATGATTCAGACGGAGAAATTGAGTAAACGATTCGGACAGAAACTGGCAGTTGACTGTCTGGATCTGAACATCGCCGCGGGCGAATTCTATTGTTTCCTCGGACCAAACGGCGCAGGCAAGACAACGACCATCAAGATGCTGACCGGCCTTATCAAACCGTCCAGCGGGCGGGCGGTCCTGGGAGGTTTCGACATCCAGCGGGATCCGGTACGGACCAAGGCACTGCTGGGTTACATCCCCGATACGCCGTTCCTGTACGAAAAGCTGACCGGCCGCGAATTCATGCGGTTCGTGGCCGGCCTGTACCAACTCCCCCCTGCCTCGATGAACGGCGCCAGCGAGGAACTGCTGGAGCTATTCGAGATCCGGCACGTGGGCGATCAGTTGATTGAGAATTACAGTCATGGCATGCGACAGAAACTGTCCTTCGCGTCGTGTTTCCTGCACAACCCGCAAATCGTGATCGTGGATGAACCCTGGGTGGGGCTCGATCCGAAAAACATCCGTTTCGTGAAGGACTATCTCAAACAGAAGACTCGAAACGGAATGACCGTTTTCATGTCGACCCATTCGTTGAGCATCATCGAGGACGTGGCGGACCGCATCGGCATCATTTACAACGGCCGGTTACGGCATACGGGAACGATCAAGGAAATCTTGGCGCTCTCGAAAAACCCCGGATCACTCGAGGACGTGTTCCTCGAACTGACGCGCGGAGACGAGGAATGACCCGGTTCGCGGCTGTTCTGTGGGCGAAGGGACGCATTTCGCGCAACCAGATCGCGTCGGTCCGAGACGAGTCCAAGCTGAAAGTCGCCGTCGTGACGGTGTCCGCGGTGTTGCTGTGGATTGGGGCCTACGCGGCGTTTTTTGAAGCATTCAACTGGCTGCGGCGGTTCGGGGGCGAAGGGCCGGGCGCATCGCTGAGCCTCGGCGAAATCATCATGTCCCGCCTCCTGTCCGTGTTCGCGCTTGTCCTCTTCTTCATGCTCATCTTTTCAAACGTGCTCATTGCTTTCTCCACCTTGTACCGGTCGCGCGAGGTGGCTTACCTATTGCAGGCGCCCATGCCGTGGTGGGAATACTTTCTCTCGCGGTTCGTCGAATGCGTCGCTTTCAGTTCCTGGGCCTCCGCTTATCTGGGAAGTCCGCTGATACTGGCATACGGGCTGACCCAGGGCGCCCCCTGGCCGTTCTATCTCGCCGCGGTGGCCTTCTATCTCCCATTCGTCACCCTTCCTGCCGCTTTGGGTTCGGTCATCGCGATGGCGCTTGTTCGGATCTTTCCGCGTGTTCCGAAGGGAAGCATGATCGGCGCCGGTGTCATTGGCATCGGGTGCATGTTCATGTACCTGCGAGGCCGCCTGAGTGCAGGAAAACTCGCGGATCCTTTCATGACCAACGTCCTAGACGCCATGGGAACCACTCAATCGTGGGTTCTACCGAGTCATTGGGCGGCCCGCGGTGTGCTGTCGGCGGCCGAAAGTCATTATGGCGAGACGTTGTTCTATTTCCTCCTGTTGACCTCCAACGCGATGATGTTCGTGTTACTGGCGGCGGTGATTGCGCAATGGGTTTTCTACGCCGGATGGTCCGACCTCGCGGGCCACGACATGACGAGGCGCGGGGCCGGCAAGGGACTGCTGGGAAACGTAGACCGCCTGCTCGCCTGGTTGCGGGACCCCCACCGGGCGCTGACCACGAAGGACATCAAACTGTTCTGGCGCGATCCCGCGCAGTGGTCCCAATTCGTGATCTTCTTCGGCATCATGGCCGTATATATCGCCAGCCTGCGCGATCGATCGGCTGCGTTTGAATCGACAAAATACCGTACCCTCATCGTGTGCCTGAACATCGGCGCGTGTACCTTGATTCTGGCGACCTTGACCAGCCGCTTCGTGTATCCCCTAATCAGTCTGGAAGGCCGGCGTTTTTGGGTGCTGGGTCTGGCGCCACTGACCTACCGCCAATTGGTCTGGCAGAAGTTCTGGCTCAGCGTTTGCACCACCTCGGCCTTTACCATTAGTCTGGTCGTATTGTCTTGCTGGATGCTCGAGGTCGAGTACGTCATCTTTTTCCTTGCAGTCTACAGCATTGTCATCACGAACTTTGGGCTGTCAGGACTCGCGGTCGGACTCGGGAGCCTATATCCCAACTTTCAGGAGGACAACCCTGCGCGGATCGTGTCGGGCATGGGCGGAACGCTGAACTTCCTGCTGAGTATGGGTTACATTACGCTGGTCATCGGCGCGCAGACCGTGATTATGATGATGCGCACGCTGGGCGCATTCACGGAGTCACAACAATTCTGGTGGACCTTTGCCGCCGTGCTGGCGTTTATCACCGCTTTGAGCGCAGTGAGCACCCTGGTCCCGATGCGACTCGGCCTGAGGAACCTGAACCTTTCCGAGTATTGACCACTTCCCGCTGTCGCGGTCGTTGGAGGAGTCAACCTATCGTGTGTGGAATCTTCGGCTATTCAGGACATGATCTCGACCTGGCGGATGTCGAACGGGCCGTGAGCACCCTCCGGCACCGCGGACCCGACGGCACCGGCGCCTACCTCGATTCGCAGCGCCGCGTCGGTCTCGGCCACGCGCGACTCTCGATCATCGATCTCGCCGGGGGCCGCCAGCCGCTCCTCTCGGAAGCCCACGACATCGCCCTCGTGTGCAACGGCGAGATTTACGATTTCGAACGGCTGCGCGCGGAACTGCAGGCGCGCGGTCACGTCTTTGAGACCGGCAGCGATTCCGAGGTTATCATCCACCTATACGAACAATACGGGCCCGATTTCGTCCGCCACTTGCGGGGGGAATTCGCGTTCCTGTTGTACGACAAGGGTCAAGCCAAGCTGCTTGCGGTGAGAGACCGGTTCGGCATCAAGCCGCTCTTTTTTCATCAGCAAGACGGAAGGTACCTGTTCGCATCCGAGGCGAAGGCTCTGTTTGCGACGCGCATCCTTCGCCCGAGTATTGACGTACACGCGGTTCGCGACTATTTGTGCGGTGTGGTTCCGGACTCGATCTTCGAAAATGTGCGCGTCGTGCCGCCCGGGTGCATCCTGACCGTCGACGTGGAACGCGGCACTCACTCCGTCGCCCAATACTGGGACTTGGACCTGCCGGTCGACGGCGCCGCCCACAATGCGGGAGAACTTGCCAGGCATGCCCAGGCCGTTCGGGAGTCGTTCGAGGAAGCGGTGCGCCTGCGACTGCGCGCCGACGTGCCCGTGGGCGTCTACCTCAGCGGCGGAATCGATTCGGCCATTGTCGCCGCCGTGGCCGCAAAGTATTTCCCCGACCGGCTTAAGGTCTTTTCCATCGAGTTTCCGGGCGACCACGCCTTCAACGAACTCTCGCTGGCGAAACGAATGGCGGACCGAATCGGCGCCGAATTCCATTCCATCACGTGCGACCGAGACACCCTGCTGCGCCACACCGAAGAGTGCTTGTGGGCCACCGAACTGCCCTTCATCAACTTCCACGGCGTCGGTAAGTACCTTCTCTCGAAACTGGCCCGTGAGCATGTCACCGTCGTGCTGACCGGCGAAGGTTCGGACGAGGTTTTTCTTGGATACGTCTATTTTCAACCGGGCAAAGGCGCGATGTCCGACCAAGTGGGTGACCGATTAACGGCGATAAAGGTCCCAAATGGGCGCAGAGTGAAGCGAATCGTCGACGCATTAGGTTTTGTGCCGCTGCCGGAACATGCGATGACCTTTACCACCATGCAGCAGTTCGCCATTCGGACCGCTTTTCATCCCAAACATCGACGGGCCCTGCGCGCCTCGCACCCCTTAGATCGCATTCTGACTCGCCTGGACCGTCGCCAGACGGACGGACGCCCGTTCGCCAGGCAAGTGCAGTACTTCTGGATCAAGTCGATGCTGGCGCCCTATCTGCTCTGCATGTTGGGCGATCGCGTGGAGATGGGCCACTCGATCGAAGGGCGAACCCCGTTCCTCGATCATCACCTGTTCGAACTTGCCCGGCAAATCCCCGACTGCTACAAAATCCATAATGGAGTCGAGAAGTACGTCCTGCGCGAAGCCTTCAAGGACGACTTGACCGACGAGTTGTACCGGCGGGAGAAGTGGCCCTACTCCGCGCCGCCGCTGCGCGTGGTAAAAGGTGAATCAAGCGAACTGGATCGGTTGATGGACGAGTTCTTGTCCAAAGAGGCCGTGGAACGCGCCGGGATTTTCGACTACCACGCGATCCGGCGCATCCGAACCTTGGCCCGACTTGTGCCGTTCGACATCCGTTTTAAGCGATCAATCAACATTGGTCTCGTCTTTGCGCTGACCGTCCAAATTCTGGACCGACTATTTGTGCAGGATTTCGACGCGAACCTCGAGAAACGACTGGAAACCTCCATGTTGCCGGCCGAGCTGCCAACGTACCTCAATCGCCGGATAACTTGGTGTTTTGGGCGGTGGAGGGCTGGAATCGGCGTAGGAGGCGCGGTTCATTGCGCGCAACAACCGCTCTTGGGAGGCGAAGCGGGACGGTGGGGCTCGGTTGCGGGGCAAATGGCTCG
>BTUX01000275.1:0-5928 GCA_045863315.1 Candidatus Hydrogenedentota bacterium
CTCTTCCATCACGGCATTGCCCATCGAAGCGGCGGCGAGCCGGAGGCTGTCCGCAAGAGGCACCTTGCCGCCCAGCAGCACCGCCAGGGTCCGTGTGTAACGGGCGAGGCCGGCGGTCAGGGTGAGGGTCCTCAGTCCAAAGGCCCGCAGTTTCAACCAATCGAGCACATAACGCCCGCCCGCCGTTCTTCCCAATAAGACGGCACCGGCTGCGAGCACCCCAACCGTCGCCAAGGCAATGCCGTAGTGGGCTCGGAGAAAGTGACTCACGCTAATCCAGAACAGCGTGAGCGCCGGCAACTGAACGCCGAAATCCCCGTATACTTTTTCGAATTCCGGCAAAATGCGCAGGAACAACAATCCCAGAACGCCCACACTGACGAACAAGACCACGATGGGGTAGACAAGCGTTTCCCGCGCCCGGGTCTTCAGTTCGACCATGTGCGTCGCGTAGGTGTTGAAATGATCCAGCACCGCGGGAAGGTTGCCTGTCTGCTCGCCCGCACGAATGATCGCGAGGTACACGGGTGGGAACGCCGCGGCATGCCTGTCCAGCGCCTCGGTCAGTGTGGCCCCGTTCTCCAGCGCCTGGCGAACGTCGTCGAGAATGCGCGTGACGTACGGTTTGCGGATATGCTCGGCGACCGCTCTCAACGCGGGCGCCAGCGGTAATTTCGACCGCGTGATTGCCGCCAGATGGTCGTTCAGCAGCGCAATGTCTTCCCAACGCAGGCTCGACTTCAGGCGCGGGAAATCCGGCCGCAGACCCGCTTCCTCGACACTGTTCACCGTCAAGCCCTGTTCTCTCAGTATCGCGGCCACCCGGCGCGCGGACGCCTCTTCCATCGTGCCGGTCCGCACATTACCCAAATCGTCTACAGCCCGATATCGATACAAAGGCATTTTCCCGACTCCCCGCGCTTTCCGTTCATAGCCCCTTGATCGCGCCGCAACAGGCGCCGGCGCGAGCAAAACTTCGGATATTTGATTCACGCACTGACAACGGCCGGCAACTTGCGGACCCGCCTCAGCGTGTTCCATCAATTAGAATGACGGAATCACGAAAAAGGGATCACAACTCTACCTTGGCCGATCATCCGCTTGCGCGAAACTTCGCCGCTCTCGTCACGTGGCGCCCGGACCGCCGTCCCCCCGATCCGATAACCTTCGCTACAGCCGATTGACATCTCCGCCGTTTGATGAGCGATTGCCTTGCGGGTCTTTCGCGAGGGCGAGAAGGTACTCCTCTCGGATGACTTCACTTCGCCGGGACAGGGCCTCGGACAGGCTGTACGCCCCCAGTTTGCCCCGTCCTTTTTCATCGATTGACGTCGGCTCCGTACCCTGCTGGACAAGCCCGGAATGGCGGATGAACGGCGCTGTGAGTCCGAGAGCGAGCAAAACAATCGCGGCGGCCGCGGCGCGAACCGCCCATAGGCGAAGCCGCCATCGGCGCAACAACGTGTGCTCGAACCGTTCGGCATCCCGGCGGCGAATCAGTGCCCACAGCCGATCCTCCGCGGACCGGGGCTGTGGGTGTTGAATGATGCGTTCGGTCAACTCCAACAGCGTCCGAAAGTCGGCCAACTCCTCGTTGCACCCATAGCACCGGGCCGTGTGCACGCCAATGGCGACACGTTCGGAGAAACGCACGTCGTCCAGCAGGTAATCGATCAGGCGCTCTCTAACAGCCTTGCAATCCATCTTCGGTCACCTCATCCAGTCGCTCCGGCCATGCGCCTAGTTAAACCAGTAGCACGCCCCGCAGAATCTCGCGCAGTTTGCGCAGACCCAGGAGTCGCCGCGAACGCACCGTGTTCACGGGGCATTGCATTACGGTAGCGATCTCCTCGATCGACATCCGTTCCACCATGCGCATGATGATGACCATGCGCTGATCGTCCGGAAGTTCCTGAATCGCCCGAATCAGCCGCGTCTCCAACTCGGAGCGCTCCGCGGCTTCGTCGGGCCGGCAGTCCACGGGTGCGGGAAGCTCCACGTCCATTCCATCCAGCGAAATCGGAACGCCCAGCCGGCCCTGGGCCTTGAAAGACCGGCACTTCTCGAGCCATATGTTTCTTGCCACGGAAAACAGGTACGCCGGAAACGGACCCGTCGCCGCGTATCGCGGCCGTAACTGCCAGATCCGCGCAAACGTCTCCAGACACAGTTCTTCCGCCAGTATCGGGTCGCGGCTCAGTCCGTGGAAAAAGTTCAGCACTTTCCGGTAGTGGCGGCGGTACACTTCGGAAAAGGCGGACTCGTCCCCCTGCCGGACCCGGAACATCAGCTCGGTATCAAGCAATTGCTTCAATGGGCGCCCGGCCCTCCCAGCCGCTTACCCAGTATATGTCAAGTTGCGGCGGATTGGATCAATTTCGGGCGGACGCTGCGCCGTCGGATTTTTGCGCCCGTGCCGCGAAACGCTACGACAGGGTCTTTCGGAACCGGCGCGCGCTGATCGTCAGCAGCACGAAACCTATGCCCGCCAGCCATGCGGCGTTGTGCCACAGATCGAAGAATCCGGCGCCACGCAGAATGATGCCGCGAAGTATCGCGATAAAATACGTCACAGGGATGGCTTGGCCGACGACATAAATCGGCGTGGGCATGCTCTCCTGTGGAAAGATGAATCCGGACAACAGCACGGACGGTAACATGATCAGGAAAGCCCATTGGATGGCTTCGACCTGTGTCTTGGCCACCGTCGAGATCATGAGCCCCAGCCCCAGTGCCGTGAACAAGAACACAACCGAGAACGCCGCCAGCAAAAGCATGCTCCCGATTATCGGCACTTGGAATACCACCCGCATAAGGGTCAGAACCACCGTAGTTTCGAATGCCCCAATGATGCAGTAGGGGAGAAGCTTGCCCAGCATGAGCCCCAGCCGCGACACCGGTGTCGCCATCACCTGTTCGAGCGTGCCGTTTTCCTTTTCGCGAACAATCGCAAAGGCGGTGAGAAACATGGTGACCAGTTGCATAACGATACCGACCAATCCCGGTACCATGAACCGGGCGGTCCGCATGTCCGGATTGAACAGAATTCGCGGGCGGGCGTCGATCGGCAGCGACGCAGCCCGGTCCGTGGTCTCCGCCAGGAGCGACAACGATTCGCGCAGTGCGATTCCGTTCGCAACATTCAGGGCCTGCGACGCGATCGTCGAGTCGCTGCCGTCTATCAGAATCTGGATTGACGCGGCGCGCCCGAGCAACAGTCGGTCCGAGTAGTCGGAGGGGATCTTCAGTCCCACTTTCGCCTCTCCGCGAACGATAAACCGATTCAGGTCCTCGTCCGAGACGACGCGTCCCACGAGTCGGAAGTAGCCCGAGTTTGTAAAACGGTCCACGAGTTCGCGGCTTGCGGGCCGGCCGTCCCGATTGAGCACCACGGTCGGAATGTCCTTCACCTCGAGCTCGATGGCATAACCGAATATCGTCAGTTGCAGGCCGGGAATGACGAGCATAAGGATCAGCGTACGCGAATCGCGGACGATGTGAATCGCCTCCTTGTACGCGATCGCCTTAAACCCTCTAAACATCGCGCGCATGGTCCTGCGACCGGGTTAACGTGACGAACACGTCTTCCAGGCTGGGTGGAATCGGTCTCGCGGAAACTTCGCCAAAATCGTTCGCGGCCAGGTGATCGACAACCGCGTGGGCCGAACCTTCGTCGACTACCACGTGCATTGCGTCACCGAATATCGTGGCGTCGCGGACCTGCGCGAATTCCCGCATCCGCGCCAACGCCTGGGGCAACCGATCGCAGCGCACTTCGAGCCGTTCGGTCCCGCAAGGCGAGATCTCCGGCAGCCGCTTCAGTTCTCCCGGCGTGCCGTGCGCCAGCAGCTTGGCGAAATAGATGTACCCCACATGGCTGCACCGTTCGGCCTCATCCATATAATGCGTGGTGACGAAGAACGTGATTCCCTGTTCGGACAGTTGAAAGAGCAAGTCCCACAGGTTTCGTCGCGCGACGGGATCGATTCCGGCGGTGGGTTCGTCGAGAAACACCAGCTTGGGCCGGTGAATGAGTGCGCAAGCCAACGCCAATCGCTGTTTCCAACCCCCGGATAGTTGCTGCGCCTGCCGGTTTCGATACTCCCCGATACCGACGAATCCGATCATCTCCTCGATTCGCTTATCCAACAGCGAACGGGGAATGGAATATATGCGGCCGTAGAACCGCAAGTTTTCAAGAACGGTCAGGTCCCCATACAGACTGAATTGCTGCGACATGTAGCCGATGGACGATTTGATCCGCTCCGTCTCGCGGGAGACGTCCAATCCCAGCACCACCGCCGACCCCTGCGTGGCACGCAGCAGCCCGCAAAGCACGCGGATCAATGTCGTCTTCCCCGAACCGTTTGGACCTAGAAATCCGTATATGCTCCCTTCGTCCACGCACAGTGACACCTGATCGACTGCGGTAAAATCGCCGAATCTCCGCGTCAGGTCGCGGGTCTCGATGACGCACGCCATTGCCCTAGGCCTTGGCGCCGGCAAAATGAAAGTGCGCCGTCACGGTCATTCCCGGTTTCAACTTGCCGCCGGCCGAATCGAATTGGATTTTTACGCCGAACACTTGCTGCACGCGCTCTTCCTGCGTCTGAAGGTTTCGCGGCGTGTACTCGCCGACAGGAGAAAGATACGTGATTCTGCCGGTAAACGCCTCCGATCCGTGGGAATCGCTTGTCAGCGTCACGTCCTGGTTCAAACGAAGGTGGCCCAAATACAATGCGCTTACATAGACGATGACACTAAGGTCTTCCGGATCGACGACTGTCAGGACAGGGCCGGGCCGCACGAGGTCCCCCGGGTGCACGTCGATCAGCTCCACCACCCCGTTCTGCGGCGAGACGACCACCATTTCCTTCAACGTAACCTCCGCCCGTGCCTTTTCCGCGGCCGCCGCATCCCGCGCCGCCCGGGCCGCATCAATGTCCTCGGCGCGCGTGCCGTTGCGCATCTCGTCCAATACGGCACGCGCCCGGTCCGCGTCCGCCTTCGCCATGGCGATCTGTTCGTCGCGCGTGCCGTGCAACAACAGGTTGAGCTGATCCAGCGAGGCTTTATACTCGTTTTCCACCGACTTGTACCGGTGTTCCGCCTCGTCAAACTGCTGCTTCGATACGGCCCCGCCCGCAACAAGGCTCCTGGCTCGCTCCAAGTCCAACTGTGCCTGATCGCGCACCGCCCGCGCCGCCTCGCTCTTCGCACGGGCCTGTTCCACCTCTTCGCTGCGGAATCCCCGCACCGCCATCAGATACTGCGCCTCGGCCTGCGCCAGGGCCGCCTCCTGCCGCCGAATCTCCTCCTCGCGCGGGCCGGCAATCGCCTTCGCAAGCACGGCTTCGACCTGCGCAAGCTTCGCGCAAGCCGCGTCGTACATCGCTCGAGCTTCGTCCTCCTCGAGCCGGACCAGCACCTCCCCCCTTGCGACCCCCGCCCCCTCGTCTACCAACACCTCAGACACCCGCCCCCCGACACGAGACCCGGCGCCGACCGATACCCCCTCGATCTGTCCGCTCACACTGATCCGGCCGGCCCCCCCATTCCAGCAACCCAGAATGAGCAACATTGCGGGAACGGCACACCATCGCATAGCGCATTCGCCTTTCCAATGAACGCCGTGGCCCAACCCACCGCACAATAACAGCAACCGCCGGACACTCCCAGGATCCCGGACCAACCGCATTCTATGCCATTCCTCCGCCACGCCGAAACCACGACATCCCCGCCGCCGCGCAGTACCAATAATCGCAGCACGCTACATCAAGTTTCTTGACATCGTTGCGGCGGAGACCTAGTCTGCTGTCTTTTGACAAAATCAGGTTTGGAACCACAGACGTTTCGGATCCATGGGATTCAATGTCCTCATCACCGGCAGCACCGGCCTCATTGGTTCCGAGGCCGTTCGGTTCTATG
>BTUX01000276.1:0-5899 GCA_045863315.1 Candidatus Hydrogenedentota bacterium
CGTATACTTTACGTTTATTTTGGAGGCCGAAGTGATACGCGTAGGAGTGGTAGGAACCGGTTACGGCGCACGGGAAATGGTTCGGCTGCTGAACCTGCATCCCGACGCCGAGGTGGTGGCCGTTGCCTCGACAAGCGGGGCGGGCAAGAGGTTGGACGAAGTCCTGCCCGCGTTTCGCAAGTTGGTCTCGCTGGAGTTGGAAACGTTTGACGCGAAAGCGTTTGCGGCGCGCTGCGACGCGGTCGTGATCGGGGTGCCGAGCGGGCAATCCGCACCGATCGCCAAGGCCTTGTACGATGCGGGTGTTCGCGTGCTTGACTTGGGCGGTGATTTGCGACTGAAGGACCCCGACGTCGCCAGAAGGCACTACAAAGGCGAACCCGATACGCTGCACCTGCTGCGGGAAAGCGTCTACGGTCTTGCGCCCGTGTATCGCGATCAATTGAAGTCGGCCCAACTGGTGTGCGTGCCCGGGTGTTATCCGATCAGCGCCATCCTCCCGCTTCGCCCCCTGCTGGATCATTCCACGACCGAGGTCCCCGTGGTAATCGATTCGATCTCGGGTGTATCGGGCGCCGGTCGATCCCCCAGCGACCAGTACCATTTCCCGGAGATGAACGAAAATCTCAAGGCATACAAGTTGGGAGTGCACCAGCACACCCCCGAGATTGAGCAGGAATTGGGCGGCCGGGCCCTGGTGCAATTCACGCCGCACGTTGCGCCGCTCACTCGCGGCATGTTGACGACGATCACGTTCCGCCCTTCCTCGCCGATCGATCCCGCGGCCGCCTATTCCCGTTACGACGGCGAGCCTTTCGTGCGCGTATACCCGCCGGGTCAACTGCCGGAAGCCAAGTATGTGCGGGGCTCGAATTTCTGCGACATCGGGTGGTACATGGATTCCCGAACGGGCAATCTCGTGGTACTCAGCGCGATCGACAATATGATGGGCGGCACCTCGGGCATGGCGATCCAGTGCATGAATATCATGTTTGGGCTGGATGAACGCACAGGCTTGCATTACGCGGGGATTGCGCCATGAAGCGGATCGGGGGGGGCGTCAC
Organism: Candidatus Hydrogenedentota bacterium; assembly: GCA_045863315.1. Lineage (GTDB taxonomy): Bacteria > Hydrogenedentota > Hydrogenedentia > Hydrogenedentales > SLHB01 > JABWCD01. The sequence goes on from BTUX01000276.1 coordinate 1,065, forward strand.
CGCGCCGAAAGGCTTCAAGGCGTCGGGCGTCGCCGCAGCAATCAAGCGGGGATCGGCGAAAAAAGACTGCGCGCTCATCGTCAGCGAGGTGCCGGCCGTTGTCGCGGGAATGTTCACGAAGAATCTGATGAAATCGCCTCCGGTGGTGTGGAGTGCCGCTGTATGCGCGATGGGAAAGGCCCAGGCGGTCTTCATTAATAGCGGCAACGCCAATGCGGCCACCGGGGAACGGGGCAACGAGGACGTGTGTACCACGGCGGCGTGGGTTGCAAGCGGGTTGGGAGTTTCGCCGGACCAAGTCTGCATTTGCAGCACGGGGGTAATTGGCGTGCCGCTCCCGATGGACCGGATTGAAAAGGGAGTGAAAGGCTGTCTGGCATCGCTGTCGAGTGCCGGCAGCGCCGATGCGGCGCGGGCCATCATGACGACGGACACCGTGCCCAAGGAACTTGCGGTCGAGGTCGAACTCGAAGCGGGTACAATCCGCATCGGCGCCATCGCCAAAGGCAGCGGCATGATTGCCCCGGACATGGCCACCATGATTTGCGTGATCACGACGGACGCGGCCATCTCGTCGGCCGCGGACCTGAACGCGCTGCTGCGAAGCGCGGTCGGTCAATCGTTCAACTGCATTACCATCGACAACGACATGAGCACCAGCGATACCGTGCTGTGTCTTGCGAATGGCGCCTCAGGAATCGCCGTACATACCGGCATCCCGGCGTACGCCGCCATGGAACGCGCACTCACCGAACTGTGCCAGGAAATGGCGAAGAAACTTGTCCTGGACGGAGAAGGGGCGACCAAGTTTGTCGAGGTGATCGTGGAGGGAACGGCTACGGACGATCAGGCCAAGACCATCGCCCGGGCCATAGCGCACTCGCAATTATGCAAAACCGCTTTTTTCGGACAGGACCCGAACTGGGGGCGCATCGTGTGCGCCGCGGGGTATGCCGGGGTCGATTTCGAGCCGACGGAACTGGCGCTCTGGCTTGACGATGTCCAACTCGTGCACAATGGCGTGGCCGCAGACTATCGAGAGGAAGACGCGGCGGCCGTGATGAAGCAGCGGGAGTTCCGAATTCGATTGCGGGTGGGCGGCGGCGGCGGCCGGGCGGTAGTGTGGACCAGCGATTTGAGCCACGACTACGTACGCATCAACGCGGACTATCGGTCGTGAGCGGCGGCGGGGCACAGGACATGTTGAAGCAGTACGAGGAGTTCATCCAGAAGGCGGCGGTGCTGGTCGAGGCGCTGCCGTACATCCGGGAATTCGAGGGCAAGACGGTCGTCGTCAAATACGGCGGGGCTGCCATGGAGAACCCACGCCTGCGCGAAAGCACGACGGAGGACATCGTGCTGATGAAGTACGTCGGCATGAATCCGGTGGTGGTGCATGGGGGCGGTCCCGAGATCAACCGCACATTGAATCGCCTGGGTATCGAGCCGAAATTCTCGAAGGGGCTCCGCGTGACCGACGAAGAGACGATCAAGGTGGTGGAAATGGTCCTGGCCGGCAGCTTGAACAAGGATATTGTGACGCTGATCAGCCGGGCGGGGGGCAACCCGGTGGGCCTGTGCGGCAAGGATGGAAACCTTCTGCACGCAAAAAGGATGGAATCAGGGGACGGCGCCAATCTGGGTTTTGTCGGCCAGATCACGGGCGTACACTATAAAATCATCAGCGTGCTGTGCGACGCCGGCATGATTCCGGTGATTGCGCCGATCGCGACGGACGCCCAAGGCAACACGTGGAACGTCAACGCCGACACGGCGGCGGGCGAGATCGCGGCGGCGATTCAAGCGGAGAAGCTCGTATTTCTCACGGACACGCCGGGCATCCTGCGCGACCCGAATTCGGCGGAGACCCTGATCCATCAATTGAACTACCGAGAGATCGTGGATCTCATCGAAGCCGGTGTCATCGCGGGCGGCATGATTCCGAAAGTCGAGGCTTGCCTGAAGGCGCTGGACTACGGAGTCGCCAAGACGCATATCATTGACGGACGCGTTCCACATTCCCTGCTGCTCGAGATTTTCACGGACAGGGGCCTTGGAACGCTTGTGACGCACTGACGCGGCGTTGCGATTGCAGACAGGAGGCCAAGAGCGTTGGACGGAAATATGATGAACATCATCGAGCAGGGCGGCATCATGATGTGGCCCATCATGCTCTGCTCGGTCATTGCACTGGCGATCACGATCGAGCGTTTTTTTTCGTTGCGGCGCGCCACCATCGATACCCGCTCGTTCATGGATGCCATGAAGACGATCTTGCGGCAGAACCGCGTGCAGGAGGCGGTGGCCTTGTGCGACGAGACCGATGCGCCCGTGGCCCGTATCATGAAAGCGGGTGTGCTCAAACACAACCGGAGCAAGGAAGACATCCGCGAGGCGATCGAGGACGCGGGGCATCTCGAAATCCCGCGCCTCGAACGATATCTTTCGGCGCTGGCCACCTGCGCCAACGTTGCGCCGCTGCTGGGCTTGCTCGGCACCGTGCAGGGCATGATCAAGTGCTTTGCCGAGATCCAGCACAAGCAGGGACTCGTGAACCCGTCCGACCTCGCCGAAGGGATCGGGAACGCGCTGATTACCACCGGGGCCGGCCTGACAATCGCCATCCCGACCTTGGTCGTCTACAACTATCTGGTGGCCCGCGTGGAGAACATGATTCTCGAGATGGAGATCAGTTCATCGGACCTCGTTGAGTTGTTGACGAGGCACCGCGGCGAACGCGAAATCTAGGCCGCGCAGCCCGCGGCCTTCATGACCGGCGAAGCCGGAGTGGTACGGGAGGTACGAGTTGGGCGTTGACTGCTGGATGGGTCCCTATCCGCGACACGGCGCGCGTACGCGACGCGTCTTCCGACGTACTCTTGGGGACGGTTCGCCCCATCGCGCGCCGGTGTGCAGAATACCCATGGGGGCCACGATATGAGATTTCGACAAGCAGACGGCGATAAACACAAAATCAAGGCCAGCCTGGACCTGACCCCGTTGATTGACGTCGTGTTCAATCTAATCATCTTCTTCATGCTGTCCTCCACGTTTGTCGTGCAGAGTTCCATCCAAATCGAAACGGCCGAGGCCGAAGGCACCAAGGCGCTTGAACAGAAGGACTTGTCGGTCACGCTGCAATACGGGGAAGGCGGGCCCGACGGCAAAGGCCGCATCTACATCAACAACGACGAAATCCTTTCGTGGACCGACTTGACGCAGCGGCTTGCGGAAGAAACGAAAATCCGGCCGGACGCGATGATCCTGATCCGACCGGATGCGCGCATCGAGACGGGACGGCTGGTGCAGGTGCTCGGAATTGCGTCGAGTGTGGGTGTCACACGCTATGGCATCGCTGCGGAGCCCCCTGACACTGACCAACGATAGCAGGCCGGCGCCCGTTCGCAATCGACGGTTGACGGTCGCGCTTTTCGTGTCGGCCCTGTTCCATTTGTCGATGGTGACCCTTTTTTCCATCTACATTTGGGTCCCCGTCAATCCGATCCATTACTACGAATTTGACATCGTCGATCCCGTTACGCGGCAATCCGTGATCCACGGTCAGCGGCTGCGGCTGCCATCGCTCGAGGAGGCGCTGGCATCTCCGCCGAATGTAAACCCCTTGCTGGCCCCGGATTCGTCCCTGACTATCAGCGGGCCCGAGGACCTTGCCACGGTGCTGCCCGACATCTCGCTGCCGACCCTCGAGATCGCGGAATTGGAACGGCTCCACATGCGCGAACGGGGAATGCGGGCACTGGCCGAGTTCGAGCCCGGTCGCCCGCGGGACTCCTGGGGGCGTTTTATCAGCGAAATCGGGCGGCTGGACGACGCTCTGCGGCAACTTCCCCTCTTCTCGGGGCCGGACGACGAGGCGGGCCGGGCGCCGGTGCCGGTCAGCCGGCCGGTTGAAGGATTGGCTGTTTATGTCGACTGGATGGGCGAACCCGAGGATCGAGAGTTGATTTTCTCGCCCCCGATAGACGCGCTGTGGGGAGTCGCGCCTTCCCGAATGACCGAGTCGATTTCCGTGGTGTTCAAGGTGAATCCGCAGGGCGAAGTCATCGAAGTGCTGACCCCCGTCGAGGACGAACAGGGCATTGTCGCCAGCGCGGGCCGGGCCCTGCTGAAATACCGGTTCGCTCCCCTCGAGGGATCCACGCAGGGCGATCAGTACGGCACATTGATCATCGCGCCGGAGCGCGACCTATGATCGCCCTCGAGCTGAAATATGCACTCGCCCTCTACAGCAGCATCATCGGCCTGATGGCCCTGTTCATCTGGGTCTACACCGAGATCGCAGTCCGGAGGCCTCACCGTTTCCTCGGCAAGCAGTACCTGTGGCGCTGCATCTTTTGCGGCTACACCTATCTTGACGAAGCCGGAGACGAACTGTCCCAATGCCCTCGCTGCGAGAGTTTTAATGCCGCATCGGACAAGAACGCCCGCTTTGTGCCGGTCAAGGGCGTCGCCGATTCCCCTTCCCGAAGGGATCTGACGGGCGTCGAATCCCCCACTCGCAACCCTTCCCGTCGAAAGCGGCCCCACCAACGCCGGCGTGGACCCCGGAAGCGTTGATTCTCGTCAGACCGCTGGGACGTTGAACGCAGGCAGCCCTTGTCGAACGACTATCCCGCATTTCTCACCAGTCGCTCCCGATGAGGGGAGCGATTGGTGAGAAATGCTCAGGAGATAGCAGAGAAGTCAATCGGGTGAGGATTTTTCACACCACCAGCCCGTTTTCCCTGTCGCTGCATAAAGGTATGTGCCGCACGAAGTTGTATCCTTCATTGCCCGCGGGTGTGAAAAGTCCGGGGTAGAGGCAGGCGCGGAAT
>BTUX01000277.1:0-5832 GCA_045863315.1 Candidatus Hydrogenedentota bacterium
GAACGCGACCCCCGCGCCCTAACACAAACGGAATTGAGGGAGCAAAAACTCGCCCGCGTTTTGGGGGCATTCCGCGCCGGCCTTGCCCTTCGAGCAGCCCACCTACCGGCGGACACGGCCTACCCTCCACGACCCAAAACGCCGACCACCGCAAAGTGGCTTGAACATCCCCGAAGCCCTTGCTAGTGTTGGGCGTACAAGCAGGCTGATGCCCGCTACAGCTTTATTCGTGTCGGCACCCGTCGAAAGATGGGGGTACGCTGAACCCAACGGGTCCGGGATGTGTTCATAAATCCAATCAACCTGTTCGTCAGTTCGTGAAAGCATGATGGAAATGTACATAACTATTGCTATTAGCTAATGATATAGCTCATATACTCTTACTCAGGATGCTCTCGTCCGTAACCGGTGTCGCGCAAATAGCTACTTGTCAGTCCTCAAGAATTCATCATTCCGGCGCAAACACTCCAGTCCTCACGCCCCTTGAATGCGGTCGTGTAGGCGCAGCGCGGCGCGATAGGCCTGGAGTCCGAGGTACCGCAGGGGATCCGGCGGAAGCGCCGCGGGCCGGCGGTTCCAGAAGATGGGCGCCGGCGCAGGTGGCGAACTTTCCTCCACCTCGAGGCCCGCGCGCCGGATAATGTGCGGGGCGAGCAGGCGGCCTGCGTAGTTGCTTAAGGCTACTCCGTGGCCGGAGTATCCCGCCGCGTGGTAGACGTTGCCGTTCGGCCCGCTCACGCCGATGGTCGGAATCATGTCGAGGGTCACCCCAAGCACGCCTCCCCACCGATGTGTGAACTGGATGTGGTTCAGCCCGGGAAAGTATTCGCGGAACCGCGCCTCAAGCCGGACGTACGAGGGCGCGTGATGATCGCGCAGTCCTCCACCGTAAAATAGCTGCGCATCTTCGCCACCGAACAGGACCCGGTTGTCTTTCGTGAGTCGGAAGTAATGAATGAAGTGCCGCGCGGTCTCGAGGCTGGTGCGCCGGCGGGCCCAGCCGATCCGTTCGAGGTCATCGTTGGCGAGGGGTTCGGTCATCACAATGTAGGTGTGAACGGGATGGATCCGCCGTTCCATGAACCCCATCGATGCGCCGTACCCGTTCAGGGCGAGGACCAGTTGCCGGGCGCGCACCCGGCCGCCTTCAACGGTCGCCGTGATGGTGTCCCCGTTGTCCAAAGACCGAACAGGTGTCTGTTCGTATACGCGCACTCCGAGCTGTTCCGCTAGGCGGAGAAGCCCGCGCGCGAGTTTGAAGGGGTTCACCACGAAGGGCTTCGGATCGAAAACCCCGCCCAGAAACGCATCGCTCGCGATGTGTTCGCTTACTCCCTCGCGCTCCAGAAACGACAGCGGAAAGCCAAGCCGCTGCCCCAGATCCGCTTCGTGTCGCACCCGTTCGAGGCGCGCCTTGCAGGTCGCCAGGAGGAGATAGCCGGTTTCCTCCATATCGCAATCGATGCCGTGGCGCTTGATCTCGTTTCGGAGATGATCGACGGCGTCGTACATCAAAAGATACGTTTCGGCCGCCTTCGCTTGGCCGACCTTTCGCACGACGTCGGTCAGGTCCCATCCGATGAGCGGCATGGCAAACCCGCCGTTCCTACCGCTGGCGCCATGGCCTATCACCGCCCGTTCGATCAGCACGACATCGAGTTGCGGCGCCGCGCGTTTCACCGCGCAAGCGACCGATAGCCCGGTGAATCCGCCACCAACGATGAGCAGGTCGGACACGGTATCGCCGACTAACGGATCGCGGGGCTGGACAGGGACCGTCTCCTGCCAATAGCTGACGGCAGAGTAGCGTTTAGCCGCGTCGACTGCCGCCGTCTCAAGTCGGAATGGAAAGGCCCGTGTGCGAAGTTCAAGCGGCATGTTCGGTTCCCCCTCCTGTAATTGCGCGATTTGGTCGCCATCCGGTTTGATTGATAGTGGCGCACTCAACGCGCGAATTTGATCGCGAAAGCCGAGCGTCATTATACTACGTTTCATTTTGGATGGGGTTCCTGGAAATTGCGAATGAGCCATGCGCTCGGAGGGCCTGGAATGAAGAAACAACTTGTGGGAAGCGTTCACAACGCACCGGCAGAAGGCCGGCTTCCCGCGAGTATGATTCCCAAGCGCGCTTTCTTCGTGCGGGGCGTGGGCGTTCACAAGGAGCGTTTGGCGTCTTTTGAGAGTGCCCTGCGCGACGCAGGCATCGAGAAATACAATCTCGTGTATGTATCGAGCATATTCCCGCCAAACTGCAAGATCATCCCGAAACGCGAGGGACTTAAGTATCTGTCCCCCGGTCAGATCGTCTACTGCGTGATGTCGCGCAGCGACACCTGCGAACCCAATCGCCTCATCTGTGCCGCCGCAGGGCTCGCGCAACCAAAGAATGAGGCCCATTACGGCTACATCTCCGAGCACCACGCGTACGGCCAGAAAAGCGCCATTGCCGGCGAGTACGCCGAAGACCTTGCAGCCACGATGCTGGCCACCACCCTCGGCATCGAGTTCGACCCCGACGCGGCGTGGGACGAACGCAAGCAAATCTACAAGGCGAGCGGACACATCTTCAAGACGCGCAACATCGTGCAGTCCGCCGAGGGCCATAAGGACGGGTTGTGGACGACCGTGTTGACCGCGGTCGTGTTTATCTTCGAGTAAACCTAAACCTGGCGTCCCGTTCGCAGAATCCCGCCTATCCCGGATTTTTCACACCCGCGGGCCATGAAGGATACAACTTCGTCCGGCACATACCTTTATGCAGCGACAGGGAAAACGGGCTGTTGGTGTGGAAAATCCTCACCCGATTGACTTCTCTGCTATCTCCTGAGCATTTCTCACCAGTCGCTCCCGTCATCGGGAGCGACTGGTGAGAAATGCGGGCTATCCCTCCGCCGGAGGAAGTCCAGGGACCGAATGCACGAAGTTCCCGAGCGATATCGCCACTTGGGGAAACGCCGAAATCACCCGGTCGTCCGTCGTAACGTAGGGAACGCGGTGCGCCAGCGCCAGTGCGATTCCTTCGCAACTGTACGCCGCCAACCCACTCGATGCCGCCAGGGACAACACGGTGTCCACGGGCACGTCGAGTTCGTTCCCGGCCATCAACCCTTGCGCCTTCCGCATGACGAGTTCGGCGTCAGGAAGGGCGAGCCGCCGATGCCGCACTAGCAGGGCAAGCATGTTGCACACCTCGATTCGCCAGGAATACGGGGCCGACCAGTCCCGGTCCCGTTCGAGTGCGCGCTCCGCGAGTTCCGAGGCAGGCGGAGTGGATACGAACAGCGCCGCGATGACGCTGCTTTCCACTACGATCATGGCCGGCCTGCGGTCTTGGCAATCGCGAGTTCGTCGGCGGTCGACGGAGTTCGTGCAGTGAGCTGGCGAATCGCAGCGGCCTCGGCGAGCAATTCGTTCACCGGCCGCTGGGCCGGGTGAAGTACGCGCTCGAGACAAACAATTATTTCATTGTTGATGCTGCGTCGATTCACTTCCGCTGACCTCTTCAATTGTGCATAAAGTTCTGGGGGAATGTTTTTTACGGTGATGCTGGGCATAGTTGGTTCCAATTCGGTTGTTCCACCACACCAATTCCGCCCGAATCTTGACCAATTCGAACGCGCATTTTCAACCAACTCGGCACTATTTGCCATGTAGACCCTTCAGGCTTGTGGTGACGAGTAATGCCTGCAGAACCCTGGAAATGGCGGGCCTGCTTCATCAAAACGACCAAGCTGGGCGGGGATCCGGCTCAACGCAGCAACGATGGCGTAATGGCCCAGCGCAGTTGCCATTGGCCGGTCTCGCCTTTCTCGATGGCGACTACTCCCCCACGCTCGAATGCCACGGGTTCATGCTTGTCCTTCCCGGTGAGCAGTAACGACGTAAGGCGCGAAAGGAGCGGCAAATGTCCAACTATTGCGAAATCGGTGTCGGCGTGTTCAATCTTGCCCAGAACTGATCGGGGGTCGTCTTTGGGATCCAATCCGGCATGTGCGATTATAAGGCCCCCCGGCGCAATGCGGGCCGCGAGTATCTCGGCGGTTTCGAGGGCCCTGGTCTTGCCGCTATGCCAGATAACGGGAACCTGCACCCCGGCTTTCTGCAGAAAGGCGGCGACCGTCTCGACCTCCTCGCGACCCTTCGCGCTGAGCGGGCGATCGGGATTGATCTCCTTGTCCACGGCCTCGCCGTGCTGCACGAGGTAGACCTTCATAGGAACGCGCCCTGGCTACGGCAACCCGAACGTATGAAAGGAATCATGCGTCCCATCGATTCCTCCGACTCTACCACACTTGAGCGTGCAGTAAAATCTCCGTTTCCCATTTCGCGGTCATTCCTATACGTCAGCCGCAATCGTTTCCGCGGTCTTGTTTCGCGTACGCCGCAGCCGGCCCGGAATTTTCACACCGGCGGGCAAAAAAGGATACAACTTCATACAGCACATACCATTATGCAGCGACCGGGCAAAACAAGCTCTTGGCATCAAAATCCTGACCAACAGATTGTAGTGTCGTTAGCAGGTTACTACAACCTATTGTATGGTGGTTGAGAAAATCGGTTGACGTACCGGATCGGGTAGGGTATAACGAAACTACGAGAGCGATCGTGTTTATGGACTCGGGAGAGGGTACGAAGCACAATAAAGGATTTGTCCGGATGAAAATGAACGTTGACTATTGGGACAATGTGGCGCCGCAGTGGGCTCAAGAGATTTTCAACACCCTGCGTCACGACCGGAACCGTGTAATCCGGACGGAACTGGAACGGGCGGCGCGCAACGCCGGGAGTATCGCGGACTTCGGTTGCGGCATCGGCACCTACCTTCCCACTCTTGCGCGGTTGTTCGACGAGGTCCACGGTTTTGACCACTCCCAAGCCTGCGTAGAGTTGGCCCGAAAACGAATAGGCCGCGCGCGCACAAGGCGGGCACGGTCGGTCAAAGTCAAGCGCGCGGCGAACGCCCCGAAATTGCTTCGCGGGACCTTTGACGCCGTGCTGTGTGTGAACGCCGCAATCGCGCCGGAGCGGAGCGCGTGGCGCCGCGTGCTGCGGTCGGCGCATTCTCTGCTCAAACCGAATGGTCGACTGATCCTCGTTGTCCCTAGCATGGAATCCGCCGCACTTATCGCCGAGGCGGAGCAGTGCGCACGGGATTGGCCCAACACCGTCGGCGTAGCAATGGCGGAATCGGCGCCGAGATCGGGCGGCGTGGTATCACTCGAAGGCGTCCCGACGAAGCACTTCACACGGGGCGAACTGAATGGGACGCTTTCGGAACTCGGTCTGCAGGTCCGTCGAATTCAACGTGTCGAGTACACCTGGCGCAGCCAGGCCGTGAAACCTCCGCGGGAACTCCGCGACACCCTGCCCTGGGACTGGCTGGCCGTCGCACGCAACACCGGCGAGGCCACCGTCCGAAAGGCAGCGTGATCGCGCGGCGAGGAACTGTGCGTCGGGCCCGGCAATCCGGTTCCTCCTGTGGCGGATTGGTTGTGTGAACAGGTTTTTGGGACAGCGTGGGCAAGATTAACAGCCTGGAGGAAACTGTGTTGGAGGCGGTTTGTGGATGTGGCTGGCGCAGGCAAGCCTGCGCACTCCATACGGGTCATACGCGCCGCCAGTCGCAAAAATTTCTGATTACGGTCTGAGCTGGTCGATACGGCGGGTCGGTCAACCCGGCTAGAGCATTTTAAGATTGAGTGTGCCGATATCCGCATGAGGTGAACCATCCTTGTGCATCCGAGGCAGTGACGGATTGTAAGGCGTTGGCAATTGCGTCGAGAAGTTCTTGTTGCGTCCGTGCGGCCAGCGCACGCAGCTTCTCCTTCAATT